>CAYMOG010000056.1:0-5271 GCA_964392065.1 uncultured Oscillospiraceae bacterium | reverse complement strand
TCAGTTGTAGTAGTCGTCGTAGGCGCCTCAGTTGTTGTCGTAGTCGTAGGTGCTTCCGTTGTTGGTCTTGGGCTAACAATAATATAACCACCTGTAATACTTGATGTTAAAACTGTTTCTCCATCAGGTAGAGTCATACCCGTCACAGGCGCCAAAGTCTCACCTGTTTCAAAACTAACGGATTGCTCATTGGTAGCGTCGGATGAGCTACTGTCCTCCGTATTTACTACACGACCACCACCGATACCGCGTAATAATAAAAAGAGTACAATCGCTAAGAAAATAGCGCCCGCTGCAATTAAAATGTAATAGAGTTTCTTCCGACGGGCCGCTTCATCATCGGGATCAAAAGGATCATTATCATCTGGACCTCCTGGTCCTCCTGGACCACCAGGTCCACCAGGACCATTTGGACTTATGGGAGCTCCAGTAGCATTTGCTCCCGCATCTCCGCTTCCGTAGACTATATCCTCATTGGCTTGAGCACCCGCAGCAAAAACACCCGCTCCAGCACTCCCAGCGGCTCCAGGTGTAAAACCTGCCTCGCCATGATAATCTACAGATGGAATAGGCCCAGTACCTAGGCTCGCGCTATCTGCATGGACAGGAGCACCAGATGGACTAGTGTGGGGATCTCCGCTGTTTAATTCTTGATTTTCAGTATAGTGAATACCATTGAATCCTGCATCGGGAGAAAATGCATCTTGAGAATCCATAGGTTTGTAATAACTGGGATGTTCCATAGCAATATCCTCTACAATATTTTCTGTAGAAGCATTGGAAGCCATACCAGCAGCCGCAAAACCTTCCGCTAGATTACTAGATTCCGTATCCGTATTAACTTCCCCATTTTCATCGTAATCGGACCAATCCAATGGACTGTCACAGTTTGGACAGGGATCTACGCCATATTCTAAATTCTTGCCACAATTAGGACAATACATGTACTCCTCCAATTAAATCCGTGTAATTTAATTTATTATAGCACGGTAGTACGAACGCTCGAAACAAAGGCTTGTATAAACACTTTGCTCCTAGTATCTTTTAGTGAGTTTAATTAAGTAATTATACTCTCCTTTCATAAAATATAAAGCATGGAGGTTAAAATTTCGTGAGAAGGCCTATTATTACCGTAAATTAACATGGTAGTTGTGCGTTTTGATTATATAATTTACAAAAATATCGTCTTAAGGAAGTAGTGGAAATTTCGTACCAGGTGGAACTTGTTCAAATTCTAGAGGTTCTAGGTCTTCATAATAGAGTTCTTCCCAGACTGGCAAATATTTTTCAGACCAGACATCATAGGCCCTACGGAAGTACTTAATGCCATCCGTACGATAAATATGCTTTCTATGCATATAAAATAGTCCAGGTCTCATTTCCCAGCAACGCATGTTCTGCTCCTTGAAGTTTAATAGCACTAGTGTAGTTTCATTTTTCAAATTCGGCAAATACTTTGGCCCAAAACCTCTAGACAATTAGCCGAAGCATGCTATCCCGGCGACCTTGCCACAGAGAAGTAAAATTGTTAGACTCATAAAACTGAAAAGTAAAATTATTAGAGAAAACAAGAGGTATCCACGTGGAGCAAATCATATATTTAGATGGCCAGTTATTAATCTGGTTTCAAAACTTTCTTCGTCATCCTATTCTGGATCGATTTTTTATTTTCTATACTAGCTTAGGTGATATAGGATTATTGTGGATTGTTTTAGGTTTAGTCTTCCTTGCATTCAGGAAAACAAGACGCACAGGCCTATTGCTACTGCTTGCCCTAGCCCTTTCTCATTTGTTTAATACGGTGATTTTGAAAAACCTCATCGAACGCCCTAGACCCTATACTGTGCTTCAACAAGTCGAAAGCATAATAGGTCCTGTTTCACAAACCTCTTTCCCTTCTGGCCATTCTGCAACAGCATTTGCCAGCGCCATGATACCTTTTTTGAGAGAGAAGGGATTTTTACGTTGGGTACCTCTAATTCTCGCAATCCTCATGGGTTTATCCCGTGTCTACGTAGGCGTCCATTACCCTATCGATGTATTAGCAGGAGCGGTAGTCGGTAGCCTCACTGCCTACAGTGTTTTCTGGATTGACAGGAGGCTAACCCGTACGAAAATACAACAACAATCTAGAGCCTAGATTTGAAATCTTCGTAAGAAAACTTCCGAATACATTCTAAACCTTCTTCACCCAAGAGATATATGGAGGGAAGAGGCGTACCGTTAAACGTATTGGTTTTCACCATAGTATAGAGTGCCATATCCAAGAAGACCAAGCGATCACCTCGCGCGAGAGGAACTGTGAAATAGTAATCTCCCACCACATCACCAGCAAGGCAACTGGTTCCACCTAGGCGATAAGGATAAGGATGAGAATCGCTAGCTTCTAGACTCGCCAGAGGCAAACGTTCTCCCGTATCCCCTTTCACTACAAAAACATTGGGTTGATAAGGGACTTCTAGAACATCGGGCATGTGGCATGTTGCAGAAGAATCCAGCACCGCTAAATCCATAGCATTATGAATCAAATCGACCACCTCAGAGACGAAGAAACCCGTATTTAACACAACAGCCTCACCAGGCTCCAGATACACTTGTGCATCATAACGACTGTGACAGTCGTCAATTACTTCCTTAAGCAAGGACACATCGTAATCTTCTCTTGTCAGGTGATGTCCTCCGCCCATATTAATCCATTGCATTTGCTTAAGCCAGGGGCCAAAGCGCTCGACAACCACTTCCCACACACCTAGAAGCTTATCGGAATTGTCCTCGCATAGGACGTGGAAATGCAAGCCTTCAATCCCTTCGAGCCCATATTCTTCTACTCCTTTTGAGAATTCTTCTGGTGTAATACCAAGTCTAGAACCAGGAGCTGCAGGATTATAAATATCGTGGGTTGTTACAGAGAAATCAGGGTTGATACGAAGACCGCAAGAGATGGCTTTGGCCGTCGATTGATTATGCTCCATAATACGATCTCTAAATTTCACCCATTGATGAAAAGAATTGAACACGATGTGGTCTGCAATTTCTAAGAGCAAGGTAATATCTTCATCTTTAAAGGCAGGAGAGAAGACATGGACCTCACGATTCCCCATCTCGTCATAGGCTAGCTGAGCTTCATACGTTCCAGAAGCGGTTGTTCCATCTAGATAATTTGAAATGAGCGGGTAAGTTTTAAATGTAGAATAGGCCTTCTGGGCTAGAAGAATTTTCACTTCGAGGGATTCACGCAAATCCGCCAAGAAACGCAAATTATCCTCTAGAAGCATAGTATCCACAATAAAACTTGGGGTCTCTACATCTTCTACAGGTAAATAAGCTGGCGCTGGGCGATAGGTATTGGATAATAGATTTTGCGGACCGAAATTCTCATCTTGTATTCTAATATCTAGAAACGCTCTCCATGCAGAGCGCAAAATCTCCTGATTCTCCTTATGACTCAAACGCTCGAGTGCATCCTCATAAGAAAGCCATTCAATAGCTGTAATTTCCGATTCTTGGACCTCTGGATCCGTACCACCATCCAAGATACCTAGGTAATAGGTCACTTCTTTAAGCACACCAGAGTTAGGGTAATAACGGCTAACCCAAGTGTCATCACCTAGAATTTTAGCGTTTAACCCCGTTTCCTCTTGAAGCTCTCGCAAGGCAGTCTCTTCACGCGTTTTATCCTGCGGCTCAATATGCCCTTTAGAAAAAGCCCAATGCCCCGCCAAGTGGCGAAGCAATAGGACTTCTAGCTTTTCATTAAACAAAATTACGCCACAGGAATATTCCCGGACTTCTTGTCTTTTCTTCATTAATAACCTTCCATCGAATCATCCACAGGAGTCGGTTCGAAATCTTCTTGCCATGGCAAGCCCCATTCATTAAGAGCTTCCATGAAGGGATCGGGATCGAATTCTTCCACATTGAATACGCCTGGTTTCTGCCACTTACCTGTCACCACCATCATAGCTCCAATCATTGCAGGAACACCTGTTGTATAGGAAACCGCTTGAGAACCCACTTCTTTATAAGTCTCTTCATGATCGCTAACGTTATAAACATAATAAGATTTTTTCTCGCCATCTTTTACACCATGGAAGATACAACCGATATTGGTTTTGCCCTTCGTTTTAGGCCCAAGAGTCGCAGGGTCAGGCAAAACAGCCCGCAAGAACTGAAGCGGAATAATATCTTGCCCTTGGAACTGAATAGGCTCAATAGATGTCATGCCCACATTCTCTAAGCACTTTAGATGGGTAAGATAACTCTGGCCAAAGGTCATGAAAAAACGAATTCTCTTAATCCCAGTAATGTTCTCCGCCAAAGACTCCAACTCTTCATGATAAAGAAGATACATATCCTTCTCACCGACTTCAGGGAAATCATACGTTCTCTTAATTTCCATAGGTTCGGTTTCAACCCATTCACCTTGCTCCCAATATCTACCATTGGCAGAAACTTCACGAATATTGATTTCAGGATTGAAGTTCGTAGCAAATGCATAACCATTATCCCCTGCATTACAATCAAGAATATCAATGTAATGAATCTCATCGAAGTAATGTTTCAAGGCATAAGCCGAAAACACAGAAGTCACCCCAGGATCGAAACCTGAACCCAGAATACCTGTGATTCCAGCCTTCTCAAAACGCTCTCTATACGCCCACTGATACTTATATTCGAATTTAGCAGTATCCTTAGGCTCGTAGTTTGCAGTATCTAGGTAATGCGTCTTGGTCGCTAAACAAGCATCCATAATAGGTAAATCTTGATAAGGCAAAGCCAAATTAATAACAATATCAGGCTTAAATTGTTCAATCAAGTGAATCACTTCATCCGTATTATCCGCATTCACTTGAGCCACTTGAATATCTGTACCTCTACCATCCAACTCTTCTTTCAGCGCAATACACTTCTCAAGAGTGCGGCTGGCGATAATCAGCTCAGAGAAGACCTCTGAATTCTGTACACATTTATGAGCACAAACAGAAGCTACTCCGCCCGCTCCAATAATCATAGCTCTAGCCATAACTAAAACCTCCTAAATAATCTGCTGTCATTACAACTAAGCATAGCGAAAAACAGCCCATTTGTCACTTGCATTTGTTCTATGAATAGAAGCAATTATGCTAAGGCAATGCAGTATCAAGTTTATCTCTGGGACCGCTCACACAAACGTGAATATGTACCGCGCGACTTAACATAGTATGATATCCAGTGGTAGGAATTTGCGATTTCGTAGGCGCCACTCGCGCAAACGAAAATTTGTGCCATGTG
>CAYMOG010000055.1:0-5305 GCA_964392065.1 uncultured Oscillospiraceae bacterium | reverse complement strand
ATATCACCTAATAGCAGAAAACAACCGCCTAAACAACAACCGCCCAAACATATCGAAGAACGTCAGCACTATAACAAGAGGAGCATTTCTCTCAAGAGTTTGAGCGAAACAGCTGTAGAAATTCCGCTTGGATCATAGGGAGGACTCAATTCATTGATATCAAATCCAACAATATTTAATCCATCAAGTGAAAGGAGAGCATCGAGAAGTTCCTTGAACTGCACACCTCCAGGTTCAGGCGTACCTGTCCCCGGCATAATGCTTGGATCTAGCACATCTAAATCGAGCGTGATATAAACGGGGAAACCCTTAAGTCTTTCTCCTAATTGATGAACATGCGTTAAATCAAATGGGTGAAAATCCAAATGCTCATGGCCAAACTGAAATTCCTCTTTCAATCCTGAGCGTATGCCATAGCTATGAATTTTACCATCTCCTAGAATGTCCCAAACCTTCCTAATTACCGTTGCATGGGACAATGAAACTCCGAGATAGTCTTCGCGTAAATCCGTATGCGCATCGAAATGAATCACATGGAGATCAGAAAACTTATCATGGAGAGCTTCTATAGCAGGATACGTAACGAGATGTTCACCGCCCAGCATTACAGGCTTTTTATCAACGGTAATAATAGTGCGAAACGTCTCACGAATAAGATCAAGTGCCTTTCTTGTATCGCCGAAGGGGAGGTCCAAATCGCCGGCATCATGGATACGCAAATCCTCAATATCCCTATTTTGATAAGGGCTGTAGGTTTCTAAGGATGCGGATTCCTGGCGCATTTTACTGGGGCCAAAGCGAGTGCCAGGCCTAAACGAAGTCGTACCATCGAAGCCAGCGCCGAAGACCACAATATCAGCTTCTGTAAAACTAGAATCCATTCCTAAGAAACGTTTTCCAATAAAAGTATCTTCTGAAAATTTCTCCATGTTGATATTCCTCTTCTCTACAGGCAATTTTCTTTAATTTTAGCATAGAAAGCCAAACACGAAGATTGCGTGATAAACATATTAAGGAAATTAATATTCTTTATTGATATCTTGTAAAAAGAGCAATGACAGACTAAAATGCAAGACTAAGCTGAAATGTAGTCTTTTGTTATACGCTGCTTCCTTTCGGGGCAGCTCGTTTTTTGAGGTTTAATATGATTTCTAGAGTAAAAGCATTTTTTGCAGTACAAGATATGACCGAAGGTGGTATATCAAAAAATATTGTACGTTTTTCCGTTCCTTTATTGTTAGGAAATATAGCGCAACAAGCTTACCAAATGGTAGACTCTATTATTGTGGGACAAAGTGTTGAAGGAGGCCTCGCTGCCATTGGCACGACCACTCCCATCATCAATTTTATGATGATTATTTATATGGCTATTTCGACTGGGGCAGGGGTTATGGTTTCCCAGTTATTTGGTGCAAGAGAACATAAAAAACTAAGTAAAACTATTGCTAACGTATTATTTATTGTTCTTCTTACTTCGATACTCCTGATGCTAATTGTCATACCTACGGCAGAAAATATTTTGCTCTTAATTTCCACACCAGAAGACGTAATCGGAATGGCCACAGATTATTTAAGAATTACCTTCATAGGAATTCTTGGTATGGCTATGTACAATATTATCGTGGGAATCCTTAGAGGTTTAGGGGATTCCTTTACACCTCTACTTTTCCTTTTAATAGCAACAATATTAAATACTATTTTAGATATTATCTTCGTTTGGCAATGGGGCTGGGGCGTTGCGGGTGCAGCATGGGCTACTATAATTTCCCAAGCCGTATCTGCTATATTCAGTTTCCTACGACTCTACAGACTTGAAACCATTCCTAGGTTAAGTCCTAGAGATTTCCTCATCGACCAGACCATTTTCAAAGAGCTGTTTCGCCTTGGGATTCCAGCGGGTATCATGCAAGGTATTTTTTCCATTGCAATGATTCTCGTACAAAATCTTATTAATAGAATGGGAACGACCGTCATAGAAGCTAATACGGCCGTTATTCGCATTGATGCTTTGGCCATGATGCCAAACTTCACGTTTGGTATGGCAGCGACTACTTTTGTTGGACAAAATATTGGTGCAGCGAAGATGGATCGCGTTAGAAGAGGGACCAAGGTTTTGGCACGCATGGCCTTAGGCGTTTCGATTTTCTTAACCGTATTTATCATATTCTTCGGTAGGAATCTACTGGGCTGGTTTACTTCTAATCCAGATGTCATCACTATAGGTAGAAATAACATTTTGATTTTAAGTTTAGGCTATATCGCAGTTTCACAATCTCAAGTTTACGGTGGTGTTCTTAGAGGAGCTGGTGACACCATGCCTGCAATGTGGATTTCTCTTTTAACAAGCATAGTTTTACGTACTCCATTAGCCTATCTTCTTGCGTACATGAGCCGCTCCGAAACATGGCCTAATGGCTCGCCTTATTGGGTACAACTTTCCCTTCTTGTTGCTTGGATTGTAGGAGCTTTTGCTACTTATGCTTGGTTCAAGTTTGGCAGTTGGAGAGAAAAAGCTTATACAAGACTGAAGCTCAAAGAAGCCGAAGAAGAATGGGTAGAAGAAACATTCGGTGATGTTTAGTTGGTCTTAGATAATACGTAAGTACTAATTGCTTCTTGAGTATTTTCTAATTCGCCTTTTACAACTAGAGCCCAAATTTCTTCTAGAAGTATCCCCATAGATTTTCCAGAGCGAATTCCTAATGTCTGTAATACTTTGCCATTTATAGGAAGTTCTTTGGGCTCCATGGGTATGTTTTCTTCTTTAATGCTGTGGATTATTTTCTGGTATTGTTTCTGCTTACGGTTATTGGAGTTGACGAATGCACTTCGTAGACTAAGCCATTCTTCTAAATCCACCGCACAAGACCTACTCATTTTCAAAAGTGAAAGTTTATCGACTTCAGGATCCGTCTTGATACTATGAATGAGATGCAAGATATGAGAACTCTCCTTATTACTCAAGAGAAGTTTCATTACCTTGGATTCAGGATCTACAGAACGCTCATACAAAAAAGCCAATCGAATAGGTACACTAGGTGGTAATCTTTTGAGTTTTTCCCCATCGGAATCGACTAAGAATCGGAAATCTAAATAGAAGAGTAGATGTCTTAAGTCTTTCCATATTAAATCTACATAGTCACCCACGATGAGTTTCTTAAGTTCAGAAGTAATGCGTTCTTGAGCAACATATCTTAGATCATGGATAGCATCGAAGGCTGCATCTCGGACGCATTTAGTAAGTGGGAATCCTAGTGTAGCAGAGAAACGAAAGGCCCGGACAATGCGTAAGGCATCTTCTTCAAATCGTTTTCCAGGGTTTCCTACGGTTCGTAGTACGCCATCCGATAAATCTTTTAGACCACCAACATAATCGATTACTCCGTCCACGGGATGATAGGCCAAAGCGTTGATGGTGAAGTCTCGTCTCTTCACATCATCGGCCAAAGTAGTGCTAAACTCTACGAAATCCGGTCTTCTGTGGTCCCTATAGTTTCCATCTCGGCGAAAGGTCGTTAACTCATAGACCTTATTATTTAAAACAATCCCTATGGTTCCATGTTCTTCGCCAGCATGCACTAAATTGTGGAAGGAAAATATCCTTTTAACTTCTTCAGGTGTAGCAGAACTTGCCATGTCGAAATCGTGTACTTCTTTACCTAAGAGTAAATCTCTGACTGCACCGCCGACTACATAAGCTTTATGTTCATAAGCTTCTAAAGTCGACATGATATAGAGAACTTCATAAGGTAAGGTGATATTCCTAATCATAGGCTATACCAGATTTACGTAAGCACCGTAGCCTTCTTCTTCCATTTTATCTTTAGGAATGAAACGTAAGGCAGCTCCATTAATGCAATAGCGAAGTCCACCTCGGTCCTCTGGGCCATCAGGGAAGACATGACCTAAATGACTATCTGCCTGTGGTGAACGAACCTCTGTTCGCGCGTAACGTAATTTCCGATCCGTACGCTCTTCCAACTTAGGAATAGGTTTTGTAAAAGAAGGCCATCCGCAGCCCGCATCGTACTTATCTCTAGAGGAGAATAGAGGTTCACCGCTGACAATATCAACATAAATACCTTCTTCAAAATGCTGATCTAATGGAGAAGAGTAAGGTCTCTCGGTACCTTCTTCTTGCGTTACATGGTAGGAGAGAGGGTCTAGACTTTCTTGTAATGCTTCTGGACTTGGCTTATGCCAAGTATTCTTATCTTCTGTTACTAGAATGTCTCCTGGTTTAGGCAGAGTATCAAAACTTACATGACAATATCCAAGAGGGTTTACCAAGAGATAATCCTGATGATTGTCCTCCGCCTTTGTTATATTCCTTAGTGGCTTACGTTCCGTGGCTATTGGCTTACCAAGAGCGCTTTCGACTCTATTAACAGCTTCTTCTATAACAGGTAAATCGGACTCATCCAGATAATAAATACCACTACGATATTGCCTACCGATGTCATTACCTTGACGATTTACCTGAAGCGGATCGAACGTTTTGAAAAAATAATGGAGGAGGTGGGCCAAGTCGATGACTCTAGGATCATAAGTAACGAAAACGGCCTCAGCATGGTCTGTATCACCTGAGCATACTGTCCTGTAATCCACATCTACGCCGTCCCCATTAACATAACAAGCATAATGGGACGTCACTCCTGGCATACGCCGCATATATTCATCCGTTCCCCAGAAACATCCTCCGGCAAGAACTATAGCTTTCTCCTTCTCCGAATAGGAGATGTCTGTATTTTTACCTGTCAAAATAGGGTCAATTTTACGCATATATAAACCTCTTTCTGCGCTGGAATAAACAATTTTTTTGGTGCTTTCATTGTATCAGCCTAGCACGTTTTTCACAGTGGATAATTTTTAAAAAATAGTCTAGAAAAACTCGGCACCAACTAAATGAATATACCGAGCTTATTGTAGAATCTAGATTAACTTATTAACCCAAGAGCTCCATTATATCTTTACGCAAAGTCTCGGGTTCGGTGGTAGGGGCAAATCGTGTTATTTTTGTAGCATCCTGATTAATCAGAAACTTCGTAAAATTCCACTTCACAGCATTTCCGAGCGCACCTGGTGCAGCTTCTTTAAGATGAACGAAAATAGGATGCGCCTGCTCTCCATTTACATCAATTTTCTGAAACATAGGGAAGCTAACGCCATAATTTTTCTGGCAATAGTCAAGAATCTCAGCGTTATCTCCAGGGTCTTGATTAGCAAATTGATTACAAGGGAAACCTAGAATGACAAGACCATCCTCTTTAAACTCTTGATACAAATTCTCCAAACCTTCAAACTG
>CAYMOG010000054.1:0-5465 GCA_964392065.1 uncultured Oscillospiraceae bacterium | reverse complement strand
AAATTCGTGCCAGAAAATAAAACCCTTCTTAATACACCTCGCAAGAATGCTTCTACAGACTCCCTTCTTCCTGCCAATCCTCCTAGCGAACGTAAAATACCCAAGGCATGCTCGCAGAACTAATGCTGGTGGAGCATGCTTTTGTATTCGCCGCCTAAACTTAAGAGCTCCTGGTGGCGGCCTCTTTCGACCACGTGGCCATCTTTCAATACATATATTTGATCGCAATCTCTGATGGTTGAGAGCCGATGGGCAATGATGATGGTGGTGCGCCCCTGCTTCACGACTTCCATTGCTTCTTGGATAATTTGCTCGGTCTCGGTGTCGATTGAGGCCGTCGCTTCATCAAGAATTAATATTTTGGGATTATAAGCTAGTGCTCTGGCAAAGGAGATGAGCTGTCTTTGGCCAGTGGAGAGGTTCTTTCCGCGTTCGGTGATTTCATGATCCATGCCTTCTGCGTATTGGTTTAGGATAGATTTTCCGCCTACTTTCATGAGTGCATCGGTTGCCATTTCACGTGTGATGGCCGGGTTTCCTAGAGAGATATTCTGGTAAATACTATCTTCTATAAGGAAGGGATCTTGCAGAACTATGCCCATATGTGAACGCAGTGAGCTCCGATTGTAGGGTGTAATTTCTCGTCCGTCTATGAGGACTTGGCCTTGTTGTGGGTCGTAGAAGCGAAATAATAAGTTTAGCAGAGAGCTTTTGCCACTGCCTGTGGGGCCTACGATGGCAACGCTCTGGCCGGGTAAGGCTTCAAAACTCACATTGTGCAGGACTTCTTGTCCTTCGATGTAGGAGAAGCTTACATGGTCTGCTTCTATTTTTCCTAATACGTCTTCTAGAATCTCTTCACCATTGGCTTCTGTCGGTGTGTCCAGAACTACGAACACGCGCTCTGCTGCGACAATGGAGCGGATAATGGTCGCCATGACATCTAGAATAGTATTTACTGGCGAGAAAAATGCTGTCATATATTCCACAACGAGGTAAACAAATCCTGCGGTAACGGGGAGATTTACATTCAAATGTCCATAGGCTAACCATGTTACTGCTGCAAACATCAGGAAGCGAAATATACATTCTGGGATTGAGAACATCATCCAGTCAAACTTCGTAAAGCGTTTTTGGGCGTCTAATTTGCGGCCTGTTAGATTCACGAACTTCTGCTTGACCTGCTCCTCTCGTCCATACGATTGCGTAAGTTGAATATTCTTGGATATTTCATTTAACTGTCCATTTACTTCACCATGAATTTCGCGAATTTCTGCCTGTGCGTTGGTGGCACGTGTTTGGTAAGCTTTTTTGAAGAGTGCTAGCCCTGGTAAAACAATCAGCATACCCAAGGCTATGGGAACACTCACACCTAGTAGCGCGATATATATCCCAATAATAGTGACGGTAGCCATAAGCGTTCCACCGAAGACATTCATGTAGAAGCTTGTACGAATAGTCTCTGTATCGTTCGTAATTCTCGACACAATAGTTCCCGCCGGCACCTGATCGAAATAGGATACAGGCATATTGTGGATGTGATCGTATACCTCATTTCTTAAGCTCTCTGTGAAGTAATTGGCACTTTTTGTCAGACAAGCACCTGCAAAATAATTTATTACCGCGGCCAAAGCCCCAACTACCGCATAAATCAACAGACTATTCACCAACATCTGCACAGGAAAATTAAGTTCTCCCATATGTTCCGTAATAACATCATCGATAATATATTTGCCTACTCTTGGTAAATACAAACGCAAGCCAACTGAAATAAATAATAATAAGTTCCCTAGTGCGAAAAGCTTCCAATTCTTCTTAACATAGGAAAATAAACGTAAAACCGTATGCATTTACTGCCCCCTTTCTTGATGGATGAACTGGGCCTGATACCAGCCCCCCTGGGCCATAAGTTCTTCATGTGTACCGCGTTCGGCTATCCTACCTTCTTCAAACACGAGAATTTCATCCGCTGCTTGTACGGCAGATAAACGGTGAGATGAAATAATATTTGTTTTACCTTTCCGAACTTCCGTTAAATTGCGAATAATTTTATGTTCGGTTATCTGGTCGACTGCCGACAGACTATCATCTAAGATGAGAAGGTCTGGGTTCTTCAACAGAGCTCTGGCAATGGAGAGTCGCTGTCTTTGGCCACCGGATAAGGTCACACCTTTCTCACCAATTAAAGTATCTAAGCCCTCTCGAAACACTTCATCTCTGATATTAAAGCTGGCCAAACGCAGTGCTTCTAACACCTCATCATCTCCGGCCTTATCCACAGAAAACAAGACATTCTCTCGAATAGTCCCAGAGAAGAAATAATGTTCTTGGGTTACAAACGCTAGCACTTGGCTTAGGCCGCCTGCTTTGATTTCTGCAAGTGGGATACCATTGATCAAGAATTTGCCTTCACCTGCAGGATAGTCTCGGAGAAATTGACGTAAAAAGGTTGTTTTACCACCACCGGTACGCCCCACGATTCCCAGCGTTTTCCCTTGGGTTAGATTTAAATTTACTCCATGGATATTTCCTTGCTGGCTTGTGGGGTAAGAAAAGTTATAATTTCTTAATTCAAGACTCTTGAAATGCTCCAGAACCGTTTCAGCATTTTCCATGCCATCGGTACTCTCCTCAATCTCCGCTAATCGCTTAGCGCTCGTATTCGCATTTTGGATGACATTAAAATTCATAGAAAAATGAATCAGAGGATCCCCTAATCCCGTCAAGAAAATCTGAAAAGAAATCAAGTCTCCTAAACTCATATGCCCTTGGCTGACGCGGTAACTCCCTAGCGCCATGGCCACGAGAAACACGATAACAGCCGAGAGACTGGTGACCAAAGTCACTTGATACCACAAGAAATTCACACGGTTCGCAATCGTAGAGAAATTCTTAGTCTGCTGATGAAAGCGCTTCTTAAAGGCTTTTTCCTGGGCAAAAGCACGAATATTACGTACACCTTCTACCCCTTCTAAAACCTTGTCATTCATTGTCGAAAAAGCCTTCTGTCTCTCCTTCCAACGCTTTTCAATTTCTTGCTGACGTAAATAATTGAAGACAATTAAGAAAAAGTAGGGAATTATTGTAATAAAGGAAAATACTAGGCCACCTCGTCTCACCATAAGAACGAAGTATAGGATGATTTTCGTACCAGAAAAGAAAAACATACTTATTCCCCAGCTTAACAAATCTGCAATATACTCCACATCCATTGTGGCTCTAGACATCAGGTCACCTACAGAATACTTCTCGAAAAACACTTGCCTACGCCGGAGAATCAAATCGATGAAACGATCCTGATAATATTTCTCGGCAATGTTATAACTGCCAAAGACCGCCACCGTCCATATTACCGAAGCAACATAGCTGACGAGAACCGAAACAAGAACAATTCCTAGAAACCACCAAACGCGAACCATCGTTAGCGAGCCATTGACCAAGTAGTCAACCAAAATACCTATCAAGTACGTCGGAAGAGCAACCAAAATATTTTCCATCACAGAGAAAATCAAGCCTAGAATGTAACGTGCCTTATTCTCAAGAATAAATGGTTTGGTAAAACGAAATGAATATAACATAAAAACCCCTAAATAGTATTACTTCAGGTCAACACAAGTACGGCTGAACCTAAGATAAGTAGTAGTAATTCTAAAACTATTGGGGTTTACTCTATAAAAAACACTAGCAAGAACTAGAGTTGTAAAGACAAAGAGGAAAAACCAATAGTATTAGATTATTTGGCCACACTGGGCGGATCGAATGCTTAATCTAATGATATTGCTCACGGTCTTTCTCCTTTCCTCTAATTTATTACCTAATTAGAGTAGCATAATTTAAATTTATGGGCAACGATTTTATAGAACCTCATTTGTAAACTTTAGCGGTACCTAAAATTGTATGAATTTCTTGGGCCTGCGCACTGGGTTGGTTGGAATGTGCAGTTCACGCTCTGCACAAAACGCCCTATTCCGCTGCCAGTTTCCGTATCCGAGATTTGAGCACCAAAAAAAACCCCGGCGGTATCTTTTACCGCCGGGCAATGAAGAATGGTATGTTACGTGTTACACCATAACAAGATTAGGGATAAATCCGAAGTGTCTTTATCTCATGAGGTTTCATCGTGAAGTGCATGCCGTTATCTTCGATTTGTACTGTACTGTCTTCTAACGGCTTTTCTAGTGCGTTACAGGATTCAACTCGGGAGAAAGGTAGGTTCCAAGTAAGTGTCGTAGGGGTAAGGGCATTTTCGCTTTCGTACAAACGCACGATGATACCGTTGCCGTCTTCTGCACGTTTTATGGTTTCGAGAACAACATTATTCTGATCAACCTGACCTAGTGAAAAAGTCTCTTTTGCTTGGCCAAGTACGGTTAGTACTGGGTGGTTAAGCTTATAGCCTTCTTCCATGGTGCGGCCTGTTTTCCAATCTCCTGCATGGGGCCACAATGCATACGTGAAATAATGCATTTCTTGGTCGGTTTCGGGATTAGGTTCGATGCCAGACTTAATTAGCGTCAAGGCAATGGTGCTACCATCTACAGAATGACCGTATTTACAATCATTTAAGAGGCTAAGGCCATAGTGACCCTCAGAGAAGTCCATCCACTTCTGTCCACAACTCTCGAAACGTGCTACATCCCAAGTGGTATTCTTGTGTGTCTTACGCTTAATCGTACCGAATTGGATATCGAAGCTTGCTTCATCGCTATGAATGTTGGTTGGGAAGTGCACCTTCAAGAGATGTTGGTGTTCCTTCCAATCCACAGTAGTTTCGAAGTCAATACGGCGTGACTTCGCATAGAAATGAATTTTCTGAAGAATAGTGGATTGACTAATCTTACGCTCTAGCTCTAGGGTAGCCCTAACTGGACCTTCTTCGGTCCATTCAATGCGCTCTAATCCCGTCGCATCCCAGAATTTCTCGGTATAGAAAATATCAATGTCCCAGTTGTCATAATAAATAGGTTTATCTTCATACATGCGCATGAGGTTACCTTTTTCTCCAACAGCTAGAACTTCCCGTTGATTCTCCTTATCATATAAACGCGTTAGCAAGCCTTCTTCATCGAATTCTACAATATAGTAAGGTGTTTCAATGCCTCGTTCTTGTATACGCATGGGACTCGTCGTAGCAGAATCCGAGTTTTCTCGTATGAGCTTGAAGCTCTGGAAACCTTTGGCCGGAAGATTTTCCACATAAGATACCGCTCCATCCGACGTTTTCTGAACGAGATAGCGTTTACCGTCTTGATCTTCGATCGCTTCTGCATCAAGCTCTCCTAATTGAATAATATCGGAGTGGTTGTAGCCTGTAGGATTTAATAAAGTAATATGCTCTTCTGTATCTGATGTTAGTTCTGTAAGTCGTGCTTCGATAAGCTGGGTCGTAGATGTTTTCACATCTTGGTATTCTTCCGCAGTCACTTCGTAAACTTCCTTAATTGAAGTACCTGGCAAGATGTCAT
>CAYMOG010000053.1:0-6261 GCA_964392065.1 uncultured Oscillospiraceae bacterium | reverse complement strand
TTTTGTATCTAGGTGCCACTAGTGAACCGAGGAGATCTTCTAAATCAATATTTGGCTATATTCTCGGAGGGTGCAAAAATTAAAGTGGAAAATCTCGTAAGACCTATCTATTAGAAGGCGCAGAGGAAGAACTTATGCGCCAAAATAGTCTCCTAGGATTGAATCTTCCGACGCCAACAGAGCTAAGAAAAAGAGCGGAGATAATCGCCAGAGAATCATTTCATGAAGCAACTTTCTAGTCGGATTTGGGATGGGCAGGATAACTTAGAAAAGGACTCGAGCAATTGAGAATATTATTTCCGGAAAAAGTATAAGTCCCTGCATCCGGTCTCATTATGGTGGAGAGAATATTAAGTAAAGTGGATTTTCCTGACCCTGAGGCACCTAGGATTGCTAGCATTTCTCCCTTGGCCACGTTTAAATCTAAATTTTGAAGAACTTTTACCTCGTATTTATTTTCTAAAAATGACTTATTGATGTGTTGTAAATTAATCATCTTGACCTCCCAGGAGTTCTAAACTGTCGCTTGATTTTTTGAAACATATAAATAAATATGCGCAGAAGAGTACAATTATTATCAAATAAGCACTGCTGATACCTAAGATAAAGTATCTTGAAATCAGCACAAGTAATGAGTCTATATTAATAACAAATGAGCGTAATACAATGAAAAGTTAGAACGATTTCAGACTTTACATTAGAGCAACTTTAGAAGTCAGTAAAAAAATTTAAATATTTAGCGTTTACACATTAAGTTATCAATATTTTCACGAAAGATGAATCTATAATCAATGAGGTAATTGATTGTGTCATGGGCTTCGGCCCTAGGTACAACTTCGATAGTTTATAATGCGTTTGGATTTGAGCGAACACGAAGCCAAGATTAATTTTATAATAGAAGAAATAGAAAGTAGGGCAGGTTTATCCATATGAAAAAATTCTTTAAATTACTCATACGGACAGTTAAGGGATGGTTGGAAGATAAGGCTCCGAAACAGGCGGCGGCTTTGGCCTATTATACGATTTTCTCTATTGCTCCTTTGATTATTATTGTTATTACTATTCTAGGGTTTCTTTATAAGGATCAAGATTTTGGCTCGTTATTCATGACACAAGTATCTTCTCTTGTGGGAGAGACGGGAGCGGCTGCGTTTGAAGGTGTAGTGGAAGCAGCCAATAAGCCGGAAGCAAGTGTGTGGGCAACGGTGATTAGTATCGTTACACTCTTGTTCGGTGCTACGGGTGTTTTCGTACAATTGAAAGAGGCTCTTAACGTAGCATGGGGAGTGGAAAAACAAGAGGGGGAGGGCATTAAGGGCATAGTGCGGGTGCGTGCAATTGCTATAGCAGGTGTTCTTGTAATTGGTTTTTTATTACTAGTTTCTTTGTTTGTAAGTGCCTTCATAAGTGGAATTACGAGTCGATTCTCCAGTGATATTCTTATCCTAAGTATTCTCATACAAATCTTGAATCAGGTAGTTGCGATTGGGTTCGTGAGTGTGCTCTTTGCATTTATTTTTAAATTCTTGCCAGACGTACACGTGGCATGGAAAGACGTTTGGATAGGTGCGATTTTTACATCTATATTATTTAATATAGGTAAATATTTAATTGGAATATATCTTGGGAATAGTAATGTAGGTTCAGTTTTCGGTGCTGCAGGTTCTATTCTTGTCGTGCTGGTTTGGGTATATTATTCGGCACAGATTCTCTTGTTCGGAGCAGAGTTCACGCAAGTCTATAGCGAACACTTCGGGTCTATGAAGAGGCAAAAGGTGAAATTAGATAGTAGTTCAGTTTCATCAGAGGATCAAGTAAACGTTAAACGAAAGTTCGACAATGCGCGCTCTTCTAATTCTGTAGATGAAGGATTAGCTATGAAGCATAAAAGAGAAAAAGCAAGATACAAAAGACTTTCTCAACGAGAACGTAGCGATTTATAATCTGAAATCCTAGCGTTTTGTATCGCTATAATGCTTATCACCAGAGAAGAGATAAGATTCTGTATTTCTAATACCATACAAGCTGTCCATATCTTTATCTGATGCTATATTATTCGAGGTGTATTGGTGAACAAGTGAGCCTACAAGGCGTTTTTTACTTGCTAACGCACTTCTTCAGAACGGGCAATTTCTTCTCCAATATTCGCAATGGTAACCATGCGATGAGGGATTCGAACATATTGCCCGTCCAGATAATCTAAGCCTAGTGAATCGATAGAAATATTAGTAGCTAGGGCGATGGTTAGCTCCGCTAGCGCATGTGCTTGAGCAACCGCATCATTTAGAACCGTACCGTAGAGTTTCTTATCCAATACGGCCTGTAATCCTGTTGGGGTGCCGTCGAACCCTAGAAATAATGTTTTATTATGGCTGTAAGATGAATTTTCGTAGGCTTGAATTGCTCCTAACGCCATATCGTCATTATTAGCAACAACGACTTCTATGTCCTCCCCGAAGTTATTTAACCAAGAGGACATAAGTGAATAACCTAGGGTCAGCTTCCAATAGCCTACATCATTGGCTAAACGTTCCATTACAATACCTGCATCGGTCAATACTTTGATAGAAGATTCCGTTCGTAACAGGGCGTCTTGATGATTGGGTTCGCCTTCTAATAAGACGTATTGTAGAATTCCGTCGCCATTACGATCGACACGGGAGAAGTCTCGATTAGCTAAATCAAGTAAAATTTGACCTTGTTTTGCACCAGGCTCATCGGCAGGAGTTCCTACATAGTAGAGCTTCTCCCATGACTTAAGATCTTCTTCTACCGGCTCTCTGTTGAAGAAGATAATAGGCACATCAGCACGTTTACTTCTGTATGACCGTAGAGGCGAAGGTTCTATCTACAAGATTGACGAGCAAGACATCATATTTTTGATTCAAGTAGCGATCAACTTGAATATTTTGTTCATTTTGATCGCCGTTGGCAGAACTTACGTCCACGGTAATTTTCTTATCGAGATCTACTTCTCGCTGACGTAAGCTAGCGGTGACTTTGGCCGAAAGTGTGTTAATAAAAGTATCTTCGCTATCATAAGTAAGAATTCCTACGCGTAGGGTGTTAGGCGCATCATGTTCTGAACGTTGGAGGGTTATAACCAGAAAAATTCCTAGGAAGATCAGGAAGAAGAGTGTTATATTCCGACTGTTTAGTAATGTATTTTTCATAAGTTCTCCTCTAGTCTAAGATTGGGAAGAGAAACCATTCATTTTCTCTACTGGCAACAGTATCTTGATCCAAGACCTGATAGTGAAGTTCTTCAGGGTAAACAAGCGCATCGCCTCGAATACGTGCAGCCATATTGGCGATGGACACGTAGCCGGCATTGTAATTACTCTCTGCGAAGAGAAGTGATAAGGTTCTATTTTTCACATAATCGATATTACAGGGTGTAACACCTCTTCCATATAATCTTGCAGAAATATCTTCAATATTATAGATACTATCTGCCAAACGCTCGAGTGCACCATCGTCCAAGCCTATGAGAACATCCGCTTCACGATTGCGTACCAGCTCACGTAAATGCTCGGTATTTACATAGTCAGTCAAGGTATAACTGTAGTAATCCACACGCTTTTCCTGTAATCGGTCCATGAGTATATTCTCAACTATTCTAGTAGCACTATCCTTGCTGTCCGTATAGTAGAGGCCAACGCGCTTCACATCAGGCTGATTGGTCCATATCCGAGCCAACATATCTTCGGCCAAAGCTTCATAATCCAGACCTATCACCTGTACTTCGCTGTTCGCGTTTAGAATTGTATTTACCATTATGAATTTAGTGTCTAAGGGCTCCTTGTCCAATTGTGTTAAGATTTGATTATGTTGAACGGGCACAATCACAACACCTAGTGGTAAATCTAACTGTTCACGATTCAACAAATTTATTTGTTCATCGGCATCTCCAGGACGTAGAGGATGTACATAACTTAAATCAACACGATAATCGAAGGCGGCTTGATTCATACCT
Source organism: uncultured Oscillospiraceae bacterium (assembly GCA_964392065.1). Lineage (GTDB taxonomy): Bacteria > Bacillota > Clostridia > Saccharofermentanales > Fastidiosipilaceae > JASBZA01. The sequence continues at coordinate 2,285 of CAYMOG010000053.1, read as the reverse complement.
TCTCTTAAACAGGAAGTTGTATGACGATTGTTGTCGGCCAAGAGAACCGATACGCGAATAGGTGGATCATCTGCGACGGGGAAGAAGACCTCGCGTTGCCAATACAAAAATAAACCCAGTACAAGTAGAAATCCGAATAAATATGAGAGCAGTAGTGTTCTGTTTTCGATAGGAGATCTTCGTTTGTGCTTATTCATTTTAATTCTCCTTCTTCTGTACGCTTGGGAATCGTGATGCGGACGAGGGTGCCTTCATCAGGCTCACTGAAAATTTCTAAGCCATAATCTTGACCGAAGAAGAGTTTAATTCTCTCGTCTACATTGGCTACACCAATTCCAGATCCTGTTTGACTACTATGGGCTGAAGCCATACGCAATGCGACATGTTCTTGAAGTTCCGCACTCATGCCTAAACCATTATCTTCTACATCAATATGGATAAGCTCTCCATGACTGTAGGCACGAATGGAAATCAAACCATCCTCCTCTAGGCTAGAGGTGCCATGGTAAACCGCGTTTTCTACGAGTAGTTGGACGATGAGTTTAAAGGTTAAACATTCGGCAATCTCAGGTTCGACAGTGATAGTATAAATAAACTGATTTCTGAAACGAATTTGTTGGATTCCTAGGTAGTAGCGCACATGGTCGAGTTCTTTTGAAATTGTCGTTATGGATTTGCCTTTGGCTAAGCTTAAGCGGAAGAAACGTGCCAACGCTGTGACCATTTCGACTGCACCATCATAACGTTTATTTTCCACCATCCAAACAATTGAATCGAGCGTATTGTAGAGAAAATGGGGATGAATTTGTGCTTGCAACGCTTCCAATTCACTACGTCTTTTCCCTTCTTGCTCGTGGATGATATCTTGCCGGAGTTCTTCTTGTTGGATGATAAAAGATTGGATAGCAGAACGTAAATGTGTAATCTCAGGAGGTCCTGTGGAATCTTCTGCAAAATGTTGTAGTTCTCCTTTTTCATAGGCAAAGACTTGGTCTTCTAGTTTTTTAATAGGTTGAGCAATTCCTGTTGAGATAAGGAAGTTTACGAGAATAATGAGAGCGATGGCTATGAGCATGAAGAGCATGGTAAAGGCTTGAAGTTCTTGGGCTCCCGTAATAGTATGTTGCGATGGTGTCACCAGAATCATTTTCCATCCTGTGTAACCGACGGTTTGGACGGAAATAATCTGATTATCGTTGGCATCCATGTAGACAGCATCGTCCATGGTAGCGTAATCTAAACTCTCCTCTGAATCGAGTCCAGATGCTAGCAAAGACAGCCTAGGATGGTAGAGTAATTCTCCGTTACGATCACAAATATAGAGATAGGCTCCTAATCCTGTGTTTGCATTACGAAGAATCTGGGTAATACTTGAAAAATCCAGATCTAGGAGTAAGACGCCCTGAGAAACGGTACCACTTTGCGTAAGCTCCACAGCACGGCTTACGGAGATTACCCAACGCTCGGATCCTGAAGGATTGACATACATATCTTGTACATGGGGAAGAGAAATATGAACATTTTCGATTACGCGAGTGGCTTGCTGAAACCAAGATTGTTCTGTAATGTGAAAGGCTTCTTTGACTTCGCTATAGGGTTGAGTAATTAAGGGTTTTCCCGTCGCATCAAATAGAATAGCACTGATTAAACTATCTGTAGAAGGCGAAGTGACTGCCAAAGAAACAACTCAAGAAGAAATTATGACCTACGCAGCGAAGTATGCGTAAGAGAGGGGAATAGAATGAAGAACTTAAAAGTGTTTAACAACTGGCGTCATTTCCAAGAATTAGACGGCCCAGATAAGAAGAGAGCAGTAGGAGAATTCTTAATTAATAATTCGCTCTATATCTTCATGATTCTAGCAATTATATTTATTCAAATTAATAATCCGAATTTCATCTCTGTCAACAGATTAGTAAATCTTGTTACCTTATCGGCTGCCAATATACCCATTGCCTTAGGTATTGCCGGCGCCATTATTCTAACAGGTACAGACCTTTCGGCTGGACGTATCGTAGGATTTACTGCCCTTAGTCTTACTTCTTGTCGTGGCACGTTGAGACGGTAGTATTGATGTCAAGGGTGGATAAGTAAAAGTTTATACAGAAGAATACTGAATGGGAGTTTGCTGGCATCTTTGCAGATGATGGTATCTCCGGTACAAACACTAAAAAGCGTGACGAATTTAATCGTATGATTGCAGAGTGTATGGATGGTAACATCGACATGGTTATTACTAAATCCATCAGCCGATTTGCACGTAACACCCTAGACTGCCTTCAATA
>CAYMOG010000052.1:0-6416 GCA_964392065.1 uncultured Oscillospiraceae bacterium | reverse complement strand
TTTCGAGTGCGGACCCTTCAGCCACTTGGGTACTTCTCCATAATATTCTTAAGAATTATAATATAATCTTTGCATCTCAACAAGTAAGCAATATTCTTTATCTTGTGCCATAATTATTCTATATTCTGGCTTAATAAAGGAGACTTTAATATGGAGAAGATGTATCATATTGGTTTGGACTCTTCCATTGATGCCCGCTATGCATTATTACCTGGAGATCCTAAGCGCGTAGAGCGGATTGCGGCATTTCTGGACGAGCCTAGAGCTATCGCTGTGAATCGAGAGTACACCTCTTACTTGGGAAAAATTGATGGAGAAAATGTCTTGGTGATGTCTACAGGTATGGGTGGACCATCTACTGCTATTGCTGTTGAAGAATTGAAGCAAATAGGTGTACATACTCTGATTCGAGTTGGTACATCTGGAGGTATTGATCTCAGTGTAACAGGTGGTGATGTCGTAATTGCGAACGCCTCAATACGTATGGAAGGAACAAGCCGTGAGTACATTCCTATTGAATTCCCAGCTGTATCTAATTTTCAGGTGACATCTGCTCTGAAAGAAGCCTGTGTAAAATTAGAGCTACCACACCACGTAGGTGTTGTACATTGCAAGGATTCTTTCTATGGTCAGCATGTTCCAGAGAGGATGCCAGTATTCTATGAGTTAGAGAATAAATGGGAAGCCTGGCGGCGGTCTGGGGCTTTGGCCTCTGAAATGGAATCAGCTGCTTTGTATATTGTTTCGCAAACATTGGGTCTAAGAGCGTCTTGTATTTTGAATGTTATATGGAATAAAGATAGACAGAAGGCGGGGCTAGAGGATGTTGAAAACCATGATTTGACCGCTACGATACAAGCTGCAGTGGAAGCTTTACGAATTTTAATAAGAGAGGATAGAGCGTGATATGGATGTTTTGCAAGAGAAGGTTCTAATTCATGAAGCGTTAAACGCAAGAGAACAGGCCTATGCACCTTATTCTCAGTTTCATGTTGGTGCTGCTATTTTATCAAGAGATGGTGCGATTTATACAGGTTCTAACATTGAGAATGCTTCGTATGGTGCTACGATTTGTGCGGAGCGTGTGGCCATCTTACATGCTGTGCATGAAGGGAAGAGGGACTTCCATGCTGTTGCTATTATAGGTGGGAAGGCCGATAGACATGATGCGTCAGAAACAATGGCTTATCCCTGTGGCCTGTGTAGACAAGTCCTTCAAGAATTTTTCCATGAGGATACGGTTGTCCTAGTAGCAAAATCAGCAGAAGATTATAAGCGCTATGCATGGAAAGAGCTATTTCCTTATGCTTTTGGCCCTGAACAGATGTAAAGGATAAGGAGATGTTCGTCTCCTTATCCTGCGTACTATTCTGATATTAAGCATTAATCGAAGTATACGATTTCTTGGGCGATTTGTTTGGCTGTCTCGTGATCCCTGAGAAGCTCTACTAATTTCAAGGCGAAGGGAATGCTGGCTCCGAGCCCTCTACCGGTGATGACATCTCGATCATGAATGACCGCTTCGTCTTGGAAGTTTGCTCCAGCACCTAATTTATCTCCGAAACCAGGATAGGCCGTTGCTACTCTACCACTTAGTAGACCTAGGCTTCCGAGTACACTGGGGCCTGCACATACGGCTGCGAGATTCCCTGATTTTTCGCGATGCTTGAGCAACAGTTCTGTAAGTTTAGTATTTGCTTTCATGCGATTAGTGCCTTCTAATCCACCAGGAACAATCAACAGATCCACCTCTTCTGAAGAGACTTCGTCCAAGGTTTTGTCACATTGGATTCGTACTTGGTGGGCACTGATAATTTCCGTGGTATCTTCTACAGATACCATTTCTATAGAGATTTTTGCTCTTCTAAGAATGTCCACAACCAAAAGGGCTTCACATTCTTCCGTTCCATTTGCTAAAAAAATAATTGCTTCAGCCATATAATTCCCTCCATATTTTCTTGAATTTTTTAAGGCGAATTCTGTCTTCTCATGTATAATTATACGCGTTACAGAGGAGGTCTTTATGAATATCGCTTTAATTTGTGCTATGGATTTCGAACTTATTAAGATTAAAGAAGCAGGCAATCTGCAGCAAATCCACAGTATTCGTGGTCGAGAAATAACAGAAGTAAATTACGGAAGACATACGTTATATATGGGTGTTTGTGGTGTGGGTAAGGTAAATGCCGCGAATTTCACCCAATTGTTAATGGATCATTTTCCTGTGGAACTTATTGTGAACACAGGCATCGCAGGGTCGTTGAGTGAGGAATTAGGGATGCTATCCATGGTAGTGGGTACGGATATTTATTATCATGATTTGCCACAAGATATTCTTGAGGAAACCTATCCTTTTAGACCTTATTTTGAGACCTCAAGTGCTTTGGTGAATATGGCTTTGGCCGGTATTCCGCAAGGCGTACATAGTAAGGCAGGCGCTATTGCTACTGGTGATGATTTCATAGATTCCGAAGAGAAGAAGCTTAGAATTATTTCGAGGACGAAGGCTATTGCTTGTGATATGGAGAGTGTAGCGGTAGCACAAACAGCATTTTCTGCGAAGAAAGACTTCCTTATTTTAAGGGCGATCTCGGATACTGCAGACGAATCCTACACAGGAATTTATGAAGACTTCAAACATCAAGCTGCAGATATTTCTGTTCAAACTTTCTTGGGATTCTTGGAGCATCTCCAATAGCGTATAGTTCGTTGATTAGAGATTCAGTAAATAAAACTCCTCTTGAAGGCTAGTGTGGTCGTATATGCTTCTTGAGGAGTGTATACGTTAATAGTATTGTTTCGAGTTGTATAGCATGGTTATCTCTTAACGAAACCAATTTTTTAGCACATTTTCTCTATTATCCTTCGAATGTCCTAGGAGTAGATCCATGAAATGACGGCTATATTGAAGTTTTCCATGATTAAAATTTAATCTTACAACACCGGTTAAGCGCTTGTTATTCACGGCTTCTTTCACATCACGGTTTGGAATAGTAGAAGAACCTAGGTCTTTTTCATCTAAACCTTTTAATAACATATCTTTAACGGTTTCATTGTCATAATAAGTGACACCGTCGCCACGCTTACGATCATCTATTAGAATAAATTGATCGAAGCGAATGGCCATTAAATCATTGGTTAGCATGGCCACATCTTCAATATCTTCAATATAGGTGAGAAGAAATTCTTTTTTGGCAGGATACATGACGGTTTGGTTATCGATTCTATCATGGATATACCAACGCCTATATGCGCGTTGAAGATCAGCAGACATATAGGGCCACATGGGGTGTTTGGCTTCTCTATGGAGAAATATATCGGCTATTTGCTTATAAAGATATTTTTTCTCATTTTCAATGGGGTCTCGAGAGGCAATAACTCGAGACAAGACTTCAGAAGCTAGCGCAGGATGCATATAGGGGAGTGCTTGCGTGAGAATTTCTTTTTTGTAGTACAGAACAGGGAAGTCTGCACGTCGGAAGAATTCTCCGAAAATGGCTCCACCAAAAGCGGTTTCAACAATAATCTGGAAGTCAACTAGAAGGGTTTCAATACCCTCATCGGGTGACACATTATAAGCTTGATTCATATGACGTACCATATCCGTAATGAATCCACTATCCGTTTTCCCTAGATTTACAAGATCACCAATAGCTTTGCGCATATAAGAAGGTCTAACTTCTGCTCTAGAAGGATCGGATTCCAGCGTGTTATAAACTAATTCCAAAGTTTGCTGTACCCACCGGTGCGGGAAATTTCTCTGAAGTGTCGACCAACCAATAGTGTACAGTGACCAACTGGCACGCTGAGAGGCAAGATGCTGAATAGCTCGATAGATTTTCTGATCATCAATTAGAAGTAGGGCATGGAAGAGGCATTTCGTTTCTTCAGAATTCAAGTCAATAGAAAGTTCTTGCATCTTATACAGCGGAACGGCTTGAATTTTATGAATTAACTTCCAAGCGTCTTCATCGGTAATCGTAAGGGGACGTTCTAGAATATAAGGATGAATATTTCTGACCCTCTGTACACTCTGACGAAACTTGCCTTTAGACTTGTATTCTTCTGTTAAATCTAAACCTGCTTGACTTGCAGCTCGGCTAGACCGAGTGGCTCTAGGTGGACGAGAATAGGCTTTGGACGACGCTCTATCAGCCCGTGCAATTCCAGCCATTGTCTCGTTGGTCGAAGAATTGATGGGTTCATCTACAGAGAGACTGTCTTCTAATTCTGGTTTAGGCAAGACTGTAGAACGCTCTGTTCTAGGTGGCGTAGAACGCAAATATGTGGGTGGAGGAGTTGTTCTTCTACTCTTACTTGGATCGAAATGCTTGGGCCCTCTGATTTCCTCTACCTGATGCGTGCCTTCTTCCTCGGGAGTTGGATGTGACTTAGGTTCATCAGGTTCATCAGAAGAGCGTTCTTGATTCTCCGATTTCAGATTAGCTTCTTCAACTGCTAATTCCAAAGGCGTTTTTATATAAGAATCAGAAGTATTCTTGCTTTCGGTATTGAAATCTTCTTTATTCAAGGTCTTCATCATCCTTTCTATCTCCAACGGGATCCTCTTCAGCATAGAGAATATTTAGTAAATCCTGCTGCTTCTTATCACGTTCTAAATCACCATCTAGTTTCTGACGATAACGATATTCTTCGGCCCAGCGTACGTCTGCAGCCCACGTCCCTACTGTGTCGTTAATTTCTGCCGTTGTATTGGACAGACGATCCGTCACCTCTGCTAAGCCATCATCGAAACTATCGAGCGTTTCATTTACACCATGCAAGAGTTGTGTTGAGAAGGTATGGATAGAGGATTGTAAGGCTTCTTCCACACTCCCCACACTCTCTTGAAGTAATTGTGTTTGTCTTAGCATATAATCGCTTTGTTCCACCAACACCGAACTTAACTGCCTCATGTCGGCCAAAGTTTTTGCTGTGGAATCTTTCAATTCCCTGATGGATTCGCTAGACTGCTGGTTCTCAAGATGCAGTCCCTGAGTAACACGATAGAGGATATCTTGCAGACTTTCCATTCTCTGACCCAATATATCCATAGAACCTTTCAGATTTTTCTCGCTTCCCTCTTGTAGGGTGGCCAAAGTATTGGAAGTCTCAGCAAGACGTTCTAGAGAGTTTGCCTGCACCTCCATGTCCTCTTGCCAATCATGCCTTGCTTGGGCCAAAGCCTCAATGCTATAACGCATACCGTCTTGGATGTCTAGAGATTGCTTCTTATAGTTTTCCATGGTATGAAGTGAGACTTCCAATTGCTTATTCGCTGTATAGAGATCTCTTGTTAGTATGGATATTTCTTCGTAAAAAGGTTGGAGTTTTTCCTCCATACTAATCGCAAGATTCGTGGTAAATTCTTGAGCTAAGTTTCTCATCCCATCTTCCTGACGTATAGAGAGCTCCTCCGTAAGATTTTCAATAGAGTTGGTGGCTTGAACCATAGGAGGAACCACATGGGACTCCATAACTTCTTTCACATTATCTGCTAAATGCTTCGACAGCTGGTGGTTCGTGAGATCTTCAACCGATTGAGTTAGTTGTTGAATTGAAGCTGACATCTGGCGATCGTATTGGAAGAAAGATTCAATAAGCGCAGCTGTGCCCGCTAATTCTCTAAATACAGGAACCTTCTCTGTAATTCTCTCAGACAAAAGATTCAATCCACGCTGAATGTCTTGCTTAGCGCGAAGGCTCTGAAAGAAAAGAAGAAAGGAAAAAAGCGCTCCAGTAAGTAAAGGAAGAAAGGCCAATTGTATGATACTACTACGATCTTGGGCAAGCGATAAGCCGAATAGTAAAAACATTGCAGTGGCTAAAACCGCAAAAGACAAGACTTGTATTGCAAGCTCGCCTGTAGTGCTACGGTATTGTACCTTGGTCAAAACCTTATCCAATTGCAATTGGTCGGAAGGTTCTCCAATCCACTTACCCTGATAGATACGCAGAGCGTTCTCTTGCATTTTTTGCCCGGAATTTTGTAAGAGTTGATAGTCTTGTTTCCCGAGAACCTCAACAACATCTGGAAGATTCTTAATTTGACAATACTCTAATTCGGACACCTGTTCCACGGAATGAGACAGCGTTTGCAGAAAATTCGTATGAAAACTTCTGTGGCGCCATAAGAAATATACAGAAACACTTATAATAATTAGAACTACTACAGCAAGAATAGCCCAATAGCTAAAAGGTAAAGGTGAACTAGGCGCTTCAGTTACCGGACTCAGTAGATTCCTTAGCGTGGGTTGGTTCAGTTGCTTAACTGGAGATAAAAACATCAATACTTCCCCACAGGCCTGCTGTAAGGTCAGAAATAAATTCATAGAATCCTCCTACTTTAAGAATATATTTATATGAGGTAAAATATTCTACCTATTATTATATAGCAAATAACCGAGATAAAAAAC
>CAYMOG010000051.1:0-7278 GCA_964392065.1 uncultured Oscillospiraceae bacterium | reverse complement strand
CCGCAAATACGGTCGCATAAGTAGTATGGGCGTGGATGACAGCATTTATGTCCTCTCTTCGTTGGTAAAAAATCACATGCATAGCCCATTCAGAAGAAGGTTTCCTAGAACCTGAAATAAGTTCACCTTCACGGGATAAGACTACAATGTCCTCTCGCGTAATTTCGCCAAAGGGAATCCCACTAGGCGTAATATACATCTGCTCCTTCACCCTGTCGTAATAAGAGAGGTTGCCACCTGTTCCAAGGGTTAAGCCCGTCTGTTCGAGCAATTTTCCATATTCAATTAATTGTTCCATAATATTCCTATCTATGCTCGATAGAGTGGGCCAAAGGTCTCACAGAAGCGGTAATCTGAAGCTTCAAGATCTTTTGTGCCAAATCCATTGACCGTATGGGGCCTGTAGATTCTATCCTTTGAAATGTTGTGAAGGGAGACTGGAATTCTTAGCATGGAAGCTACTGTAATGAGCTCTTCTCCCACATGACCGTGGACAATAGCACCGTGGTTAGCGCCCCATCGAGCCATAACATCGTAAACGGTTTCACAGCCTTCTTCTCCAACTTCTGGAACAAACCAGGTGGTAGGCCAGGTTCTATCGGTACGTTCATCTAATACGCGATGAATATCATCGGGTAGGTCAACCGAGTGACCTTCTACAATTTGAATGGTTGGCCCAACGCCTTCTACTAAATTTATACGAAGCATCGTCATAGGCATTTCTGCGGATGTCTTGAAATGAGAAGAAAAACCGCCTCCACGGAAATATTCGTAGTTTGCACGGCACCAGTCTGTGGCTTCTAAACAGGCTCTAATATCTTCTTCCGTCATGTTCCAGAATTCTTTCATCGTTCCTTCACCATTGGCATCTTGAGAAGCGCCTGTTGCATCTAAGCAAGTTGCGCCTGAATTAATTAAGTGGATGACGCCTCCAGAAGCCTTGCCGGGCAGCTTCTGGCCGGATACACGTTCCACGGCTTCTGGGCTCCAGTAAGTTCTGACGTCCGAGAACATTGGCGCTTTATTCGTTAATAGTGTCCCTAGAAGAAGCGATAGCCCGTTTAGCGCATCATTTTCCGTAGCAAAAGCCGTAGGTCTTCTCGCCCCATTCCAGTCGAAGGTTGAGTTCATAATGGCTTCTTCGAAGTCGCAGTTTGGCAGCCAGTCGGTCCATTGTCTCTGGCCCTGGAATCCACCTACAATACCGTTACGACCACGGGCTTCTTCCTTCCAACCTAACTCAGCCAATTTCTCGTTGCCGAACATGATGTCTCGCATAATAACCGACTGTTTGGCGATGAAGTCCCAGTCTTCTTCTGCGGGAATGACTTTGGACTTCGTAATAATTTCAGGGAAATCCTTGCCTGCATTAACATCGAAACCTTCTTTACAATATGCACTTATCCAAGCGCGACATTTCTCATACTCTTCTTGATCATAAATATCGAGTTTTATTCTGCGAAGAATTTCCGTCATATCGACGTATTCGGTGTTAAGACCGAAATAATCATGCATAAATACAGGGTCAATTTGCGAACCGGCAATACCCATGCAAGAATTTCCAATAGAGACGTAGGATTTGCCCTGGATTTGGCCTAGCGTAGTGGCGCCTTTGGCAAAAAGAATAATCTTACGGGCCACATCTTCTGGGATGGAATGGTCGTCTAAATCTTGTACATTCTGTCCATACATGGAGAATACGGGCATGCCGCGTTGCGCATGTCCCGCGAGCGCAGCCGCTAGGAAAACCGCTCCAGGTCTCTCGGTACCATTGAAACCCCAGATGGCTTTCGTCGTATGAGGATCTAGGTCTATTACTTCTGTGCCATAGCACCAGCTCGGTGTGACCGTGAGAGTCGCTACAATATTTTCTATCCTAAACTCTTCGGCTACAAGCCCTGCATCGCCTCTACCGCCGATCGTGCGGCTGGCAATCACCACTTCTACGGGTTTGCCGTCGGCATAGTAAACATTTTGCTCAATGAGTTCTTTGGCAGCCTTCGCCATAGCCATTGTTTTATCTTCTAGAGATTCTCTGACTCCACCTTGTCTACCATCAATTACTGGCCGGATTCCGATCCGAGCATAATTTATTCTTGACTCTACCATTGTACTTCCTCCTTGATGTCCTATAAGATTAATCGCAAAAATTTTATAGGTTAATCATAGCACCTCTCCATAAACATTCAATATTTTGACGAGATTTAGGAGTAAATCCATTTCATTCGTCATAATTATCCAAAACAGTTCAAAATTGTTTATAATAGACTTAAATAGCTTAGAAGGTGAAATGTATATGCTACAAAAGGAACGTACAGATAAAATCTTATCCCTCCTCAATAAACAGGCCATCATGACTACGGAAGAATTGATGGAAAATCTCTATTGTAGTAGATCTACCCTACGCCGTGACCTCCTAGAACTTGAGCGCTCCGGAAGCATTACACGTGTCCACGGAGGTGCCATGCTAGTAGATGAGCGCAGTGTGGAATTTCCCAGTGAAGTACGTACCCTTAAACATAAAAAAGAGAAACAATACATAGCTTCCCTCGCCCATCCTTATATTCCAGCCAATAGCATAATCTTCCTCGATGCCAGTACCACCGTAAACGCGTTATGTGCATATTTGCCCGAGAAAAATGGCGTTGTAGTCGTCACCAACAGCCTAGCCAATGCCCAGGCACTAAGCCACCATGCCCACATCCAGGTCTACACGCCTGCCGGCAAAATCTCCCATTCTCGAGGCGCTATCCTAGGTCCTCAAACCCTAGAGAGCCTGAATGATTTTCAGTTTGATTTGGCTTTTTTATCCTGTAAGAGTGTCGATACACACGGTGTCTACGAAGCCAACTATGAACAAGCACTCGTTAAGAAAAAAATCTTAGGCCAAAGCAAGCAAGTCCTACTCCTCTCTGATCATAGCAAAATTGGAGAAACTTCATTCTACAAATACGCCAATAACCACCAGATTGACCTACTCTTAACCGATAAGAATACTTCTCCAGACAAGCTCAAGAAACTAGGTTCCAATTACCGAGTAGAGAACTAGTTGCTCTTCTCTAGGGCCTCAAGACGCATGAGGATTTCATTGAGTTTCACATGCATATCTTCGATGAGAATTTCTGCTTTTAGATTGATGAGATAATCATTTTTAGCACGGTTTCTATCTTTTTCTTCTTGGCGGTTCTGGCTCATCATAATAATCGGTGCCTGAATCGCTGCCAAGCAAGACAAAATCAAATTCATAAGAATGAAGGGATAGGGATCAAATGGACGTGTAAGGAAAACAGCATTTACTACAACCCGGGCCAACAGAATGGTGAAGAAAATAATAATAAATGTCCAACTTCCCGCGAGTGAGGCCAAAGCGTCCGCAGACTTCGCCCCCATACTCCGCTCCTCGTCTAAATCCTTTATAGCGTCCTTCGATAGTTTTTCGACGAGTAATTGTTGTAAGAGTAGCTCTTCTTGTTGCAGTTCCGTCTGATCCTCTAGAATCATCTTAATTAAATCCACACGGGAATATTCGGTTGTATCAGCCATTGTACTTGCCCTCCTCCATTTTCTTCTTTATAACGAATGGAGGAGCAACATTACGCTAATTCTTCAAGAATCTTATCAACATAGATCAAGCAGCGTGGCAAGTGAAAAGGCCCCTTGAATGTACTGCCTTTCGCTGCCGGCCAAGTAGGCTGGCCATCGCGCCTTAGATAACCAAACCATTCACCGTATTCTGGATCAGAGAAATATGCCTTGGAATATTCTAGGATTCTCTCAAACCATATCTTATATTCTTCTTTTCCCGTATCACGATAGAGCATGAGAGAAGCAATGAGCGCTTCATTATGTGGCCACCAGAGTTTCATATCGTGCTCATAAGATTCAGGAGGATAACCCATAACATCTACGAAATATAAGATGCCTTGATATTCTTCGTCCCAGCCTCTAGCTATAGCAAATTGAAAAATCTCTTCTGCCTTCTTACGTAAGTCTTCATCTCCTAGATACTTAGCTTCTTCCATAAGAAACCATGCACATTCGATAGAATGTCCAGGATTTACGACACGACCAGCCGTAGTTTCCGTCTGCAAGCTCCCATCAGGCGCTACCGTTTCTAATGTTGCCTTAAGCTCCGGTTTGTGGTGCAAATCTAAGATCTTCCTAACGCACTCTTGGGCACGGGCACTATACAACGCTTCATGTTCTGGATCTACCCTACGCATAATTTGCGTCGTATTGAGATAGATCATAGGATCCCCTAGACCGCGACTCTTCCTGGTTTCGGGAATCGTTTTAGGGCCAAATCCTGTAGGATCCTCCTCGCCTTGGTCCAAATTATAGATCACTTCATACGCCCATCGAGCACGCTCCAAATATTTTTCTTCACCTGTTACGCCATAAAATTCTGCATTACCAATACAATAGAATCCTTCCGAAAACTTATATCGTCTTTGCCGAAGCGGCTTACCCTCTTCAGTAACAGTAAAATACATACGCCCCTGAGCGTCTTGGTTTAAACAGTAGTTTTCTAAAAATTCTAAACAAGAACGTATCGAAACCCGCAGTTGCTTCTGTACCAGTGGTACCTTCTTTTTTGCCAAAGCTCTAGCCAGAGCGATTTTCAATTCACTGAAACCCGCATAGCCCATCTGCTTACAGAATCGAGAAACAGAAGCTTCCGAAATCTCACAGGCATCCGCCAAATTCGTAATGGACATGTGCTGTGCTTCCTGGGGATTATCTACGATAAACTCCGCTATCTTCTGAGAGTTTTTCGTAAGGTCTCCTCTGGCCGTATAGAATCTTCTAAAAATATCTTCTTTTATCATTCGCCTGTCTCTCTTTTTTCTCTTATTATATGCTAATTTTAGCCCTTGACCGCACCGAGCGTAATGCCCTGAGTGAAGTATTTCTGGAAGATTAAGAAGGTACCCAGAATTGGGATAGCCGCAATCGCTGCCCCTGCCATAATTAAGCCGAAATCCGTAGACATCTCTGCTTGCATCTTCGCTATACCTAGCGATATCGTCAGACGATCTCTAGAATTTAACATTACTAATTGGCTGAAATAATCATTCCAGGACGTAATAAATGTAAAAATCGCAAGAGCACCTACTCCAGGCCTAATCATCGGCCATACTATTTCCACAAATGTCTTAAACTCACCAGAACCATCAATTCTCGCCGCCTCAAGCATTTCCGTTGGAATATTCTCCGAGAATTGCTTCATCAAGAACACACCGAATGGCCAGCCCACAGCAGGTAAGATCACAGCAGCCAAAGTATTATGAATTCCCATGAAGGCCGCTAAACGAATTAATGGAATTAAAATAACTTGTTTCGGTAGAGCCATAGCCATAATCATCAAGGAGAAAATAAATGTTCTACCTATTCAGGATACTTGTATGTAAGAAGGCTCCAATCGAGTGGAGCCTTCTTGTTAATAAAAACTGATTCCGATCTAATTAACGGTAGCGGCCTCTACATATGCATCTGCAGCTTCTTGTACATCTGTACCAGTGAAAATTTGTTGTAGCATATTCCACCAAGCCGTTCTCTGCTCTGTCCAACCTGGAGTTACATTATAATAATCACCCATGTATGGCATGAAGGAAGCGAAAACTTCCATTCTCTTCTCATTTTCTTCACCTGCATAAACGTTGCCATAAGAAGCACGTACTGGGAAGAAACCTGTAGCCTTAACACTTTCAGGACCTTGCTCTTCATCGTCCGCTACAAATTCAATAAACTTCTTCGCAGCAGCGATTTTATTTTCATCTTCATTATTGAAGATACCAAAGCCCCAAATACCACCTGCTAATTCAGGATTGCCACTATCTGTAGGGAAAGCCACCGCATAAGGTTCGAAATCTACCTCTGCTGCATAAGTAGCTTCATTGGAAGCGTTCCAAGCGAAAGTCATTTTTGCTGTACCATTAGCAAACATCTGTAACTCATCTGAAGCTACCATACCCGCATCATGACCGATAATCCCAGCCTCATGCCAATCCACAAGTTGCTGTAAACCTTTAACACCTTCAGGACTGTTCATCGTCCATACCGTATTATCTTCATTTGCAAACTTTGCACTATATAGATTCATGGCAAGCGCACGAGTACCCTGGTCACCACCTTGACCGCCACTATATATAATACCAATAGGGTTCATGCCTGCATCCGACAATAGTTGAAGTGCCTTACCGAAATTCTCAGTAGTCCAAGTACGTGTCTCATGATCGATAAGATCCCAAGCACCCGCTTCTTCAAGACCTTCCTTGTTAATAGCCATCGTATGTGTAGTCATAACCATAGGATACTCATAGAATTTCCCGTCAGACTATTTCGCAGCATTAACAACCGCTTCACTAGTTGCAGAAATATCCGCCATAGCCTCTTCATCCCAAAGATCCGCCAAATCTACCATAAGAACCTTCGCACCCCAGTTTGAAACTAAACGCACACGCCCTTCCATAATTATATCTGGCTTAGTATTCGCTTCGATAGCCGCCGTAACCTGATCATCTCCGGTCTGATAATCGAGATACTCAACAGTAACCTTGATATCAGGATACTTTGCATTGAAATTACTAATGATACCATCCACGGTTTCGGCTTGACCCCATGCTCCAATTGGATAAGTCCAAAGAGTAATCTCTGCCGCTTCACCATTCGAGCTAACCTCTGATGCGGTAGTTTCCTCTGCTTCTGAAGTGGTTGTTTCATCTACAACAGGAGCAGGTGTAGTTGTTGTCGTAGATTCCGTATTTCAAGCTGCCGCTGAGAATACTAAAACACCCGACATCAACACACTGAACAAACGATTTTTCATAATGTTTCCTCCTAAATTTCCGACTGGAAATATCCTTCTTTAAACTTATAAATATAAGAATTAAATCTTAAATTTAAAATCTCCGTCTATTTCTCAGTCACACTTAACGGTATTAAATAATGAAAATATCTTTTGTTATCAACCAATATCACAAGAAAAGTTCAAAGTAATTTTAGTTTTTCTATGCAGATAGAAAGTAATCATAATATTCTTGCTGAAACAAACGCATTTTGTTGTTGAATTTATAATATTTACTAGAAATTAAATACTTTGAGATTCTTCGATACTCTAGAGGAGTAGGTTTATTAGGTGCACAAATCTCCCCATTGTATAAGCCGTTTCCTCATCCGAGGAAACGGCTGGCGGAAATCTAAATTTGCTTCAAGAACAGGAACGCCAACGTCAGGTGCGTACTACTCCACCAATTATAGGTTCCTAGCGCCGCTTAA
>CAYMOG010000050.1:0-8849 GCA_964392065.1 uncultured Oscillospiraceae bacterium | reverse complement strand
TCTTCCGCAGTCACTTCGTAAACTTCCTTAATTGAAGTACCTGGCAAGATGTCATGGAATTGATTTATCATCACCAGGCGCCAGAGACGATCTAATTCTTCTTTCGGATAGTCCACACGCTCTTGAGTAAGAACAGAGAGAAGCTCCACATTCATCAGTGCAAACTCCGATTTACGGTTGGAGCGTTTATTTCTGGCCATCGAGGTTAACGTACCTCTATGGTACTCGAAATAGAGTTCTCCTACCCAGGTAGGTAGGCGTTTATGCCCTCTTACACGCTCATCTAGTTCTTCGAAATATTGTCCAGCAAAGGCTTGACGTACCTTCGGAATTCCCGTTATACCATGCTCTAAACGTTTCGAGGTTTCCAGCATAGGACGCGTAGGTCCACCACCTCCGTCACCATAGCCATAAGAAATGAGCACATCATTATTGAGTTGTTTCTGTTGATAACGCTTCCACGCACCAATTAATGCATCAGGATGTAATATGCCATTATAAGTTGTGAAGAAATTCTCTTCCGACTGCTCAACACCTAATGTCGTAATAAGATGCGTTAGAATCTGAGATCCATCAATACCTTCCCACATGAAGGTATCGTAAGGCATTTTGTTGAACTGATTCCATGCAAGCTTCGTAGTCATGAAGTACTCTATATCACAAGCCGCCATGATACCTGGAAGCGCTGCAGTATAACCGAAAACATCAGGAAGCCATAGCATTTTGCAATCAATATCGAATTCGTCTTTGAAAAATTTCTTACCATAGAGGAACTGCCGTAGAAGACTCTCACCGGACGTGAGATTACAGTCAGCCTCTACCCACATTCCTCCTTCGATTTCCCAACGTCCCTCGCGCACACGCTCTTTGACCTGCTCATAGAGTTCAGGATAACGTTGTTTTAAGAAAGCATAGAGTTGGGCTTGGCTAGACATGAAGAGATAATTAGGATATTCCTCCATAAACTTCAAGACAGTCGCGAAACTTCTCGCCACTTTCTCTTCGGTCTGGGCAACGGTCCACCACCATGCCACGTCAATATGTGTGTGGCCGATACAGGTCGCAATGACTTCCGAGTGGCCGGCTAAGTCTTCGTAGAGGGCTTTGGCCAAAAAACGGCGTGCTTCGTGTACGGAACGATAGAAGTTCTCACTATAGGGTTCTCTTAAATCGAGTAGATTTATTCCCTCGTTCATTACCCGTTCTAATTCCCAGCGCGAGGGGTTCTCTTGTCCTAATCTAGGGAAGGCTTGGAGGGGTACTTGTAAGTCATAATAGAGCCCTTCAATTTCCCGATCAATTTCACAAACATCCACAAGAAAGTTAAATTCTGTATGCAGTGTTCCAGTATACGCTTGGAGATCGAGCGCATAGACTCTTCCAGCTTCTGCTTCTTCTGTAAGAAGAACATAGCGGTGGTTCATGTCGACGCCCTGCCAGGGTGTACCATCGACAAATATCAAGAATTGAGGATTCTTCGCATCATCCCATTCATCAATTTGCGTGCGAATATGGAGCCATAGTGGTTTACCAGCAAAAGATTCTGGCACAGTCAATTCTGTCTTAAACCAATAATGCTCTGGTCCATACCAATGCATAGTCAAGCTATCAAACGGCTCAAAATCCGTTTCACCCGCATAGGCATCTTCAGGGTGAATGAAATTCCCCTTTTTATATTCCCAAGTATTTAAAATCTGATTTTGTTTGACCCGCAGCTTATTCAGCTGGTCACAAATCACTTGAATTCGCTTATCTAAAAAGTGCATAATGCATTACTCCACCATATTGTGTTCTTTAATATATTGAACGAGCTCATCTACTGTTGTGAAGGCAATGGCACTTACCGTATCGGCCGCACCATAGTAAATGGCAATTCTACCCGTATCCGCATCGGCCAAAGCAGAGCAAGGGAAAATTACGTTCGGCACATCCCCCACATTTTCATAATATTCCCAAGGGCCAAGAATATAGTTCTTGGAGCGATATTTTACTTTCCACGGTTCATCGAGATCTAGAATGGCAGCGCCCATACGATATACATAACCATTGCAGGTATTAATTACACCGTGATAAATAAGTAGCCAACCTTCATCTGTTTCTATAGGTACAGGACCTGGACCGATCTTAAGACTTTGCCATGCAGAAGTGTCTCCCTCTACAGCTCCCATCATATAACGATGGCGCCCCCAGTCCTCTAGATTCTTACTGCGACTAACGAAAATATCGCCAAAAGCCGTATGTCCCGTATCGCTTGGTCTTGTCATTAACATATAATCCTCCCCGATTTTTCTGGGGAAAAGCACTCCGTTACGGTTATAAGGAAGTACTGGATTTTCTAATTGTTCAAAAGTTTTGAAGTCCTTCGTTCGTGCTAAGCCAATGGTAGGTCCATGGTAACCATTACACCAAGTTAAGTAATAATAGCCTTCCATATAACTAAGACGAGGATCATAGCGGTATTCCCTGTTGGAGACTTCAGGATCATCATGGACCAGATGTATGGGTGTATCTTCAATTTCCCAGTCTATTCCATTTTTACTAAAACCTACGAAAATATCCATACTGATGGAGCGGCTATCGCAACGAAATACGCCTGCATAGCCCTCTTCATATGGAATAACGGCAGAATTAAATACACTGTTTGAAACCTTATTACCATCTCTTCCAATAATTGGATTCCCACTGAAACGCCATAGGGGTTCCCTATAACCTTCTGGTTTATCTTCCCAAGGAATATTTGGTAATGCTTGGCCAATAATTTTGGTCATTGTTCTCTCTAAGCTCCTTTAATCTAAGTCTAGCTTTTTAATATAATTGAGGACCTTTTGTCCTAAAAAATGGGGTGGAAGCAGTTTGCTCCCACCCCTTATGAGTCACTTACTGCGTAACGCGTTTATCTTACCTATTCGCCATAAATTCGTCTACTTGTGCTTGCATATCTTCAACAATTTTGTCGAAACCTGCATCGCGAAGTTCGCCCATCATCTGTGGAACGGCTTCTTCTGGATTTACGGTACCGGTTAAGAGTTCACTCTTATGACGTTTTACGATTTCTTGCATGTTTGCAATTTCGTTTGTCACATTTGCTGGATCATAAGTGAAACCTAGAAGTACAGAAGGCTCAGCCTTTTCGTTGAGTTCTTCTACTTCATCCCAATAATCGAAATCTTGGGTTTCCAATGGAGATACATTGAAGAATGTACCTTGTGTATAACCAGCCATTGGCCAGTCAGTATTTAACTTATGCACTTTCTTATCGGCAGTATACTCGAAGTTATCGCCTTCTAAACCATAATAGAATGCATCACGTACGAATGTATCTGTATTTACTAATTCTAGGAAGGCTAGAGCCTTTTCAGGTTCTGCAGTACCAGAAGAAATAGCATTTAGAGAACCACGAACGGTTTCATTAGATACTACGGTAGGACCGAATTGTACGGCAACGGCTTCTACGCCCATTTGAGGACCCCATACGGTGTCTGCTGCTTTGGACCAACCCTGTGCAATACTTACTGGCTTATAAGATGGAGCTTCCGCCAGAGCAACGGCGTCATCATTGATATAACCTTCATTCATGAATCTATGTAGATGTACTAGACCGTCCATGATTTCAGGCTGTTCGAAGATCGAAACGACCTTGGCTTCTTCATCATTATAGAGAACACCTGCTGCGGTATCACCAATACCTAGTGGATCATAAGTCATCGCTAGAAAGGTGGCACCACCAGATTCTAGTGGGAAGGCAGGTTCGCCTAGATGTTCTGTAATGGCTTTAAGAGCAGGTTCTAATGTTGCCCAGTCTGTTACAGAATTAGGATCTACACCAGCAGCTTCTGCTACGGCTACGTCCCATACAGTGTATTCAGTTTGGGAACTGTCTTTATAAGTAGGTACGGCATAGATTTTGCCATTAATCTTGGCAGCTTCCCAGTAACCTTCAGGGATCATATCGTAGAGTTCAGGAGCCGCAGTTGGGAGGATGTCTGTAATATCTGCAAATGCATTAATTTGAACATCATTATAGAATGTACCACCATTGGTGAACATAATATCCCAATCTTGACTAGTTGCTACAAGAACAGAACGACGGTTATCCCAATCACCCCAAGGGATAATTTCTTTCTCAATGGCTACACCAATCTTGTCTTTCATATATTCATCAAGATTAGCTTTCCATGCGTCGTAGTTGTCTGGTTGTTGACCACCAACGGCTACCCACTTCAGTGTTGTTACTTCGCCAGCAGGCTCTGTACCTTCTTCTGTTGTGGTTTCCTCAGGTTCAGAAACTTCCGCATCGGTTGTGGTTTCTGATGGAGCGGCGGTAGTTTCTTCTACCGATCCTTCTGTAGTAGTCTCAACAGGTCCGGCTTCGGATGTGGTCGTTGTAGATTCTGTTGGACCACATGAGGCTAAACCAAGCACCATTACGGATGCCATAGCTACTGCAAAAAATTTGTGAAATTTTTTCATTGTTAACTCTCCTTCTTTTCTTTTTTCTATTATTTACCCTTTCACCGCGCCTATTGTTAATCCGGAGATAAAATATCTTTGGAAGAACGGATAAGCACAAGCAATTGGGATAACAATGACGACTGCGATGGCCATACGGACAGATTCCGATGGCATTTGGGCTTTATACTGCTGAGCGGTTAAACCAGCGGTTGGATTATTTGCTATGTATTCAAGATTTCTCATCATCGTGTTGAGTAACGCTTGTAGAGAAACGAGTTTAGTATCGGAAATATAAAGGGACGATTGGAACCAGTCGTTCCAATAACCGAAGGTTGAAAACAGTGCCATTGTGGCAAAAACAGGTTTCGATATCGGTGCGACTATACGGAAGAAAATACCTAACTGTGACGCGCCATCCATTTTTGCCGATTCAATAATAGAATCGGGTATAGTGGTTTGGAAGAAAGTTCGACATATAATTATGTTAAAACTTGATACTAAGAGCGGTAGGATAAGTGCCCAGATCGTATTCTGAAGGTTCAAGAAGTAAGATACGATAACGAAATTCGCCACCATACCACCGTTGAAAATCATCGGTATGAACACAATCCAAACATAAAATTGTCTAAGCTTAAAAGATTTCCTGGAGAGAACATAACCCATAGTAGTTGTAAGTAAAACACTAAGTACAGTACCTATAACTGTAACACGTATGGATACCCATAAAGCGCTGAAGATACTATCTCTCTCGTTCCATAGGAACTCATATGCTTTGGTAGAAAACTCTACTGGTGTAATGCTATAGCCTACTTGACGTATAGACTCCGTCGAAGAGATAGAAATCATAAACACATAGACAAAGGGGAATATACACATGAAGGCCAGAAGTATAAATAATACATTGAACCAGAAATTGGTCATCGGCTTAACCGCATTAATACGGTAGTTCTTCTTATTTGTAACGGTATTAGACATATCTTCCCCCTTCCTAAATTAATGCACTCTCATTATCGATCTTGGAGACGATAAAGTTGGCCAATAGAATAGTTATACAACATGCAATGGCTTGGAATAAGCTGGCTGCTGCCGTACGCCCAAGTGTTGCAGAACCTTGAGTTAAACTCTTATATATAAAGGTATCAAACGTTTCGGCTACACGATGTAGAGAGTTCGGTACGCCCTGGGTT
Source organism: uncultured Oscillospiraceae bacterium (assembly GCA_964392065.1). GTDB lineage: Bacteria > Bacillota > Clostridia > Saccharofermentanales > Fastidiosipilaceae > JASBZA01. The sequence goes on along the minus strand of CAYMOG010000050.1, from coordinate 3,210 downwards.
ACTTGCCAGAACAAGCCGAAATCCGAGTAGAAAATCCTACCAACAGATAAGATAAACATAATAATGATAATAGGTTTAAGTTGAGGTAAGGTTATATAACGTGCTTGTTGGAATTTAGAGGCACCATCTAACATAGCGCTCTCATAGACTTCTTGATCCATGCCCGTAATGCTTGCAAGGTAGATAACCATACTATAACCGATGGATTTCCATTGGCTCATGAAAATTAAAATATAGGGCCAAAACCTAGAATCCGAATACCAACGTACCGAATCACCACCGAAGAACTCAATAATTTGATTAGCTAATCCTCTAGAAGGATTCAGAAAAGCAAATACGAAATAGCTCACTACCACCCATGATAAGAAATATGGGAAAAACATAAGCGTTTGATAGACCTTCGACGCCTTGCGGTTATATAAGTTACTCATCAGAATTGCGAGGGTGACGGGAAGAACAATTCCTAGCGTGATAAACACAACATTATAAAGGATTGTATTTCTCATCAAGAGACTGAAGGTGTTACTCTGCAAAAAGAATTGGAAGTTATCAAATAACACCCATTCGCTCTGAAATAAGCTGTATATAAAACCTCTACCAGGAGTAATTCTAAAATCTTTAAACGCTATGATGACACCAAACATAGGCAAATAGGAAAAAATTATAAACCAAAAAACGGTAGGCAATCCTAAAATAGCAAGTTCTGTATCGTCCCGAGTCCAACGCTTACGTTTTTTCTTTTTTAATGCAATGTTTTCTTGCAATGTCGGCACATCCTTTACACTTAACTTAACAGTTAACTAAACGAAACTGTCTATGTATTCTATATTAGTGCTTTTTGACAATATATGTCAAGCAATATTTTAGTAAATTATTCACTTTGTAATGTATGTAAATATTTACCTATTTTATTTGGTGAGTTTTATTTTTATTTCTGGAAAAATAGTTAACATTGTTAACATTATCTGTTATACTTTTTCTATATAATATACTTGTAGTAAAGTGAAATAGCTTTTAGCAAAAACTAATTAGAAACTATGAACTATCTGGAGGCAAATGATGTCAAAAGCAACAATGCAAGATATTGCAGACGCCGTCGGTACATCTCGAGTAACGGTTTGGAAAGCATTTAATAATAAAGCTGGCGTATCCCAAGCTTTACGTCAAGAAATTCTAGAAAAAGCAAAAGAATTGGGCTATAGTTCTCAGAGATCTCCAGGCGTCTCCCCATCCCTTCATGCTACGAAAAATATAGCAGTCGTAGTCTCAAGGCCAGAGTCCTCTAGATTTTGGATGGACATCATCCATGAACTAGCCATTGATTTCGCACAGCGAAATATAAATCTGATTTATTCGTTCGTACCTCAGTCTTACCAAGCTGGATATGTCTTACCTAAGTCTCTAACCGATGGTTCTGTAACAGGTATTATTGTTCTGAACGTTTATTCTGAACGCTTACTCTCCATGTTAAGCCAGTTAGAGCTACCCAAGATATTCCTCGACACACCTCCAGGGAAAACGTCCATGGAACTAAGAGGTGATGTATTGATGATCGAGGGTTTCAACACCATGCGTCAAATAACGAACCGTATTATGTCTAGGAATGTCAAGAGACTCTGTTTCATAGGAGATATTCACTATGCCCAGACCAATATGGACCGTTATCAAGGCTACTTATCCGCACTAAGTGATTGGGGACTCGTACCTGACCCTCGATACCATTTGACCAAGCGTCTTAAATTTGAAGAGCACCAGAAAGAGATTAGCCTTTTCCTAGATAGTTTGAAGCAAACAGAAGATGCCGTAATTTGTGCTAGTGATTTTTTATTAAACTTTGTTGTACAACACTATAACCAACGTAAACTCCCTACAAAAAACATTATATTTTCAGGTTTTGATAACAACTTAGAATACCCTAAAATCGCGGGGCGTTATACAACGGCAGAAGTAAATACAAGGGCTATAGGCCAACGCTTAGCCAGTGGAATTCTCTATCGTATAAACCATCCTGACTCTCCATTAGTCACCACATTTATCCATACGAAGCCTATTTACCGAGGTAGCCTGGTCTAGTAGAATTGCCTAGGCCATCGGCATGCGAAATTAATGGTTATGCATGTTCCACATTCATGTATTCTACAAACCGTTCATGTAATTTTTTCTCCGCAAGCCTGGCGCTATCCTCATTCTCTCGGCTCACCGATAAATAAAGTTTGAGTTTAGGTTCTGTTCCAGAAGGCCTAAGCACTGCTATGGACTCGTCAGCAAAGTAGAATTTCAAAACATCGGAAGAAGGTAAATCATGAATCCCACCTAAATAATCTTCCATAGATTCTAAATCTGCGAATGCTAAATCTTCTCGTCTGAAACGCTCAATAATCTCTTGCATCTTCGCAAAACCACTTGCACCCTTAAATTCATAACTATATAACGTATTTAAGGTATACCCAAAATGCTCATAGATCTCTTCTAGTCTAGATATAATACTCTTACCCTGTTGGGCATAATAAGCATAGAGGTCTGCTACCAGTAGAGAAGCAACCACCGCATCTTTATCCCGAACATAGGTTCCTACTAAATAGCCATTACTCTCTTCGAATCCGAAGAGGAAACGATTTTCTTCACCTTTGGCCTCCATAACGCCAATTTGCTCACCAATATATTTAAATCCTGTCAAAACATCTAGAAGCTCGACACCATAGTGATCCGTAATTTTCCTGGCCAAATCCGTTGTAACAATAGTCTTAATTGCAACTGCATTTTCTCTATGCGCATGTTGACAAATAAAATCCAAAAGCAATATACCTACTTCATTTCCCGTAAGCAGTTGATACTGATCTCCATGCTTAACAGCAACTCCTAAACGATCACAGTCAGGATCTGTAGCAAACACGAGATCCGCATGTACGTCTAGGGCCAAGTCCAAAGCCATGCGAAAACTCTCTTTATATTCAGGATTAGGTTCTGGACTGGTAGGAAAATTGCCATCGGCAACAGCCTGCGCTTCGACGACATGAACTTGAGAATATCCACTCTCTTCCAGAACACGCGTCACAGGCATAAGTCCTGTACCATGTAAGGGTGTGTACACAATCGACAAATCCCTATTCACTTGCTTGTCCAAGAAAGACTGCCTCTTCACGTCTTCCATATATGATGTCATTATGCTTTCATCAATAGTATGGATAAGCGTATCTTGTGAGGAAAGGT
>CAYMOG010000049.1:0-9084 GCA_964392065.1 uncultured Oscillospiraceae bacterium | reverse complement strand
GATAAAATAAATTCGAATTGAAATGGCTCTTCTAAATTCGATGAAGAGCCATCTAGAAAGCAGAGGTGTCCTTATGAACGCACTACAAGACATTATGAACTATTTTCACTTTTTTATTATATGAGATATTTTCTTCTTAATGGCCGCAATTGTGCCAACGGTGCTCGTATTCGCTAGGAAGCTACAGCCATGGATCGCTCTTCTTGCAAGTCTCACAGTAGGACTAGGTATTGCCGTTCACTTGTTATTTATGGGTGTGCTAACGGATAACAATGCCCCAAACACTGACCAATGGTTTACTCTACTCGTTATATTCGCTATTCTTGCCCTAGTATGTTTCCTGATTAATCTCGTACTCTTAATTAGAAGAAAACGTTAGTTTATTAACGTTGAAATATCTAAAATTTTCATTTAAAAAGGCTGACTCTAAGAAGTCAGCCTTAATACTATATATTTCCACTAGGAATTCTAGTCCATTGTAAACCAGCGAATTTCGTTGGCCGCCAGCTTGAGCGTAAAAGATTCACCCTTATCTGTATATACTTCAGTTTCTTGTTCTTCAAAAGTATTATTTACTACACAGAACTTCTTATTTTCCACATACGCATGACAGTCCACGTAGACGTTAGAAGAATACCACTGATGGAGCAGTTCTTCTCCATGACAAGCCCAGAGAATCGACCGCAGTAACACACGTGCATTGGGGAAGTTGAAAGGTAATCCACTAATATAAACGGCTCTACCCTGACCGAAATCTGTAGCAGCCATCTGAACGGACCCATCTTCTACCTTAATTACGTCCGTACCCTCTAGAGCATAGATGTCTGCCATCCCTTCACCGAAGTCCACTTCCTCTTCTAGATCTTCAAGTATAAAGTGGGGCTTCTCTTCCCAGTTATACTTATTATGATTCAGAGTGAAGCCATTTTCCTTCTCTACTCCTAGAATCTGGCGAAGCTGGAAGTAGTGGCCTTGCTTCTGGAAGGCCGAGGGTTCCCCGACACCGATAAACGCGCCCCCTTCATAAACATAGCGATTGAAAATCTCCACGAGTTCAGCATTATCCCAGTATGCCCCACCAGAATGGGCGCTATAGCCTGGCCCAACAATAATAAGTGCATCCATTGTATCTAGGATACTTGAATCCTCAAGAATTTCATCAAAACTTAAGAAGTTCACATCAAAAGGTGCGCCCGAAAGAATCTCGGTAACACCGGCATAGGAGTAATTTTGTTTCTGATAAAGTGCATGATGCACCATGTGATTGCCCCATGCTCGCATCTTACCCCAAGCATTTACAATACCAACTTTCTTGTGATTATAAGGGACTGTGCCACGGGCAGCATCGTAGAGCTCACGGAATTCATCGGTAACCTCCGTGATGTAATCAATAAAATCTGGGAATTCTAGTGCCAGTTTCAAATAGCCACCATAACCGATACGGTCTACAGGTTTACGTAAAATGGCACGGCGTGCACCTACCCAGTTTTCTTTGGCTTCTTGCACAGGATTACCACCTTCGTGGAAGGTATCTGGGAAGAAGTAAGGTAAGAATCGACCTTCTGTATACTTCACACCTGGAATATCGGAAATCAGGCGTAAGGTGGAACCATTTCCGACACTACCTACGACTGCATCGAGACCAATTTCTTGGAATTCAGGCATAAATGGCTCCGTACCAATGAAGTGGTCACCGAGAAACATCATGGCTTCCTTACCGTATTCATGGGTGATGTCGACGAGGTCTTTGGCCAGAGCACAGACTTCTCTTCTCTGGAAGGCCATGAAGTCCATGTACTCCTTGGATGGTACGCGATATTGGCTGTTCTGATAGCCTTCGTCAATGATGTACTCGGCTCGGAAAGGATAGCCAACTTCCTGTTCAAATTGTTCAAGAATATATGGGCTTACACTTGCCGCATAGCCATACCAATCTACGAATTTCTGGCGGGCTAATTCGTCAAAAATCAACGTGAACTGGTGGAAAAAAGTTGTAAAACGAATCACATCAATATGAGGATTATCTTCGCAGAATTTGCGTAAGCGTTTCATGGAAAATTCTCGCGTTTTAGGCTGACGCACATCAAAGGTCATCTGCTTCTCGACGCCTTGCCAGTCGTTTACAACCGCATTATACATATGGACAGGATCCCACATGATATAAGCAAGGAAACTTACCGAATACTCATGAAAAGGTATTGCCTGATGAATTCTTACAGCGCCTTCGTCTTCAATGTATTCCCAATCTTCCGTGCTATGTACTTCGCCTGTGGTTCTATCAATGACTTCCCACCAACGCTTCATATCATCTCTTGTATTCACTTCTAGCATCTCTGGATAGATGCCTTTCATCAGAGGGATGGAGAGGACATCTTCCGTTGCCATAACAAATTTCGTGCTGACATACATCTGTTGGATTTCATCCAAGTTTGCTCTAGCCCAGTCATTATCTTTTCTGGTTGTGTAGTACGTTTTATATTTTTTCGCGTCTGCATCTACTAGTTCTTGAGGAAACTCGGTTCCATCACAGTCCCTAAGAGCATCTACACCCCAGCGTTCCATTATTTCTAAAGTTTCGTCCACTATACCGACGTCGGTAGGCAAGGTTACCCTACCATGCTTAAGCTTATCTTTGGTCATATTAAACTCCTTTATTTCTATGCGCTGCTTGCTTAATTCAAGCGACGCAGGTATTATTCAAGTTATGGAGGCCATACCCTATGAGTAACGATAGAGAAGACATCCTTCGTTCTAGGTTGGACCTAGAACCTTGGGATTCTGAGCTACTATATATCAGTAAATCCCGCTATGATGGTGACTGGAATTCCATTCAGCATTCCCATCCGTTTGCCGAGATATTTTTCGTAATAGATGGCAAAGGACAATTTCTTGTAGAATCCCAAACACTTCTAGTGCAAAAAGGCGACTTCATTCTAGTCAATCCGAACGTTCCCCATACTGAAACTTCATTCCGAGACATGCCTATGGAATATTTCGTACTTGGGATAAATCATTTTACTTTTCAAGCGGAGCATGAAGAGGAATCTCGCTATTATTTTATCCCCAGCTACATGAAGCACGTACAAACAATTAACGTCTTCCTACAATATCTCTTCAGAGAAATGAAGATTCAAGATGAGTATTCTGCCCAAATCTGCCAAAAGATTCTCGAAGCCATTATTCTCGAGGTGATGCGCCATAAGCGTGTAAACCTCATTGCCCAAGAAGAAGTGAAACAAGTTCGAGAGGTTGCACTAGCAAGAAGGTATATTGATCAGAACTATAGTCAAGAAATCACTCTTGATACGCTATCTCAAATTACACAAACTAGTAAGTACTATCTTGCCCATGTCTTCAAGGAAACCTTCGGCATTTCGCCTATCCGCTATCTTAATCAGCGAAGAATTGATATTGCCAAAGCCATGCTACGTACTACGGACCTTCAAGTAAGTCAAATAGCCAATAGTGTTGGTTTCTCATCAGCTTCCTACTTCACACAAGCCTTCAATCGAGAAACCGGCTACTCGCCAAAAGCCTTTCGCGATTTAAACGCTCCTTCTTCTTAACGATACTTTCTATTATAAACAAACAGGAGAACTAAGAGTCCTGTCAAACCTACAAGCTGAACAATTAGACCAGGTACGCCGAAATTACGATGACCTCCTATGACGAGAGCCAAAGCAACTAGGAACCATACTATGCCAATTATGCGTTTTGCTACCGTATTCATACCTCTACCTATCCTTTCAGCCCGCCTACATTCATACCCTCAATAATGCGTTTTTGTAAACCAATATAGAGGAGAAGTACAGGAATCATTACAATAACCAAACCTGCGTACATAACACCGGTTTGTGCTTGGGATCGCGATTGGGCCATAAGATTCTTAAGTCCTACAGGTAACGTTGCATTCTCTTTATCTAAGAATGTGAACGCTAAGACGTATTCATTCCAGAAAGATAAGAATTGGAACATAATTACAGTAATAATAGCTGGTCTAGCCATTGGAAACATAATTCTAATCATCGTTTGGAAATAGCCACTACCATCAATAGAAGCCGCTTCTTCATATTCTAATGGTAAGGTACGGAAATAACTCACCAAGAGATAAACAGTAAAAGGTAAGGATGTAGCAGCATATATAAGCGCAACAATCCCTCTATTATTCAAGAGTACATTCCTCATTTCCAAAGCTCTCTCAACTTGGAAAACCATTAAGAATATAGGCAAAGCAATATAACTGATATTAACAAATAGTCCTGCCATAAATAAAGTTGTAAGAAGCTTTCGTCCTTTAAAGTTAAATCTAGCTAGAGCATACGCACAAGGTAGTGCCATAACTAAGAGCAGTACAAGCGCTAATCCTGTAACTAGGAATGAGGAAAATAAGTAATCTCCCATTCGCGCATTATTCCAAGCATTCGTATAGTTTTCCCAGATCAGATTTTCGGGCGGAATAAAAGGGTTTCCTGACATCAACTCTAATTCCGTTTTCACACTTGCCATAAATACCCATAGAATAGGTACAATTATAGAAAGAGCAAAAAGGATAAGAACAAGATAGATGACAAATCGATAGGGTTTAATATTTCGTTCTTTTAACATATCTTTCTCCTCCTAATATTGCAAGACTTCTCTATCCGTCACTCTATTTAAAATGGCAGAGAGTAAGAAAGAGAACAAGAATACGATTGATCCAACCGCCATACCGTAAGAATAGCCACCACCAAACGCTCGTGTAAACATATAGTGTAAGGCGTTTTCTGTTCCTAGAGTACCTTCTGTTGTTAGTTGAACGAACATAAAGCTCAAGTTGATGGTCGAAATAATGAAAAATGTTAGCGTTGTGCGTATATTATTCCAGATTAATGGGAAGGTAATATCTATAAATTGAGTCCACTTCGATGCACCTTCAATTGAAGCCGCCTCGTATAACTGTTCAGGAATTGCGGACATACTAGACATATACATGACCATATAATAACCAATGGCCTGCCAGATGAGCGCGACAATAATTGAGTAATTAATAATACTAGGGTTTCCAAGCCATTGCTGTCTTAAATTATCTAACCCTACCATATCCAATAATGCGTTAAGCAAACCATTTGTAGGTGCGTAAATTGCACTGAAAATACCAGCGACAACAACCATACTCAAGATATTAGGTATGTAGAACACCACGCGGAAGAAACCCTTGAAACGGAATTTTTCACGGGTCAATAGAGTCGAAAACAAAACCGCAAGAACGACTGTAATCAAGGTGATTAACACCACATATAGTATGGTATTTTGCATAGCAATGATAAAATTATTATCTGCAAATAAAATCTTAAAATTTTCTAATCCAATAAATTCTGCATCTGCTACGAAATTAGGCTTACGATACAACGAGGTACGGAAAACTTGCAAGGTAGGATAGGCGACGAATAAGAGTAGCATCAGAGTAGCCGGTGCTACACAAAGTAGTATGAATAGATTTTTGTTCTTATGTTTATTCATTCTTTTCCTCTACTATTCTCAGAAATTAATCTGATTTCATTCATTAAAAAAGCGGTGGACCTAGGGCCCACCGCATCATCCAGAATCAAAAATTATTGAACTGGGTTAGCTCTAATTTGGTCCCATAGCTCGACTAGGTCAGTTTGCCATTGATCAACAGTCTTATTACCTGTTGCAATATCATCAATTGGGCCGAAAAGCTCAGCTTTGAAATCTACGTTTGGTAGAGCAGCTGTATCATATGGAGCAAATGCACCGATAGAAGCTCTTACACCTTCTTGATCATAGACACTGAAAAATTCTTTTTGATAACCATCTTCAAGAAGATCTGTTACATCATTTACAGGAAGAACGAAGCCGTTCTCAACCATAATTTCTGTACCTTCTTCTGAGTAAATGAACTCTAAGAATGCCTTCGCATCTTCTACGTTATTGGCTTGCTTAGGAATCCAAGCTTGTTCTGTGAAAGAAACGGTAACACGATCGCCACCTTCTTCTAAAGCAGGAATTGGCATAATACCCCAATGGAAGTTCTCTTCTGGAGTGGTGTCTTTCATTTCTTCAACAATCCAGTCACCATTAGGCATGAAGAGTGCTGTACCATCAATAACAGCCTGTTGGTTTAGTTTGAATCCACCTTCAGCGTTTGCATTCGCAACCGTGTCAGGATGTAAGAATTCATTTGCTGGATCAACAAGTTTTGCAATGGTTTCTAAAACTTGTCTACCTTCGTCAGAATCCCATGTGTTTTCACCGTACTGAAGTGCTTTGGTTAAATATTCTGTACCACCAGCCATGTCTAATAGACCTTGTAGGGTAGTATCGAAGTAACCACGTACTGGGTATGTGAATAGGTATCTACCATCTGCTCTCACTTGCTCACCTAGTGCCCACATATCTTCCCATGTCTCTGGCAATTCATATTCTTTACCTTCACCTACTAACTCGGTATTGTAGAACAAACCAGCAGGTGTGTATTTAATTGGTAATAAGTATTGCTTGCCATCACCGAAGTAATTGCTAATAGCAGTGTCATGGAAATTAGAATCCATACGATCAGAAATATTGCTGAAAACATCAGAAATATCTAGAACTTCACCAGTGTTAAGTTGTGTTTCTGTATAAGCAGAAGGCTGACCTAAGTTGAAATATACAACATCGGAATACTCACCCATTGCATTTTCTCTGTTTAGAACATCAGCAAGTTCTCTCTCAATACGTACCTGTACGTCAACATCTGGATTAGCTACCTTGAAGGCATCCACTAAACCTGTGAACGCTGCGTCATTGTTACCACCTGCAAAAAGATCAACCTTTAATGTACGTTGTTCTCCTGTTGGTGCTGCCTCTGTCGTAGCTTCAGATGTAGTTTCCTCAGGTGCTGTAGTTTCTTCCACTTCACTCTCACTTGCAGTCGTTTCATCAACTGGTGCAGCGGTGGTCTCTGATGGTGCTGGTGCTGGTGTCGTTGTTGTTGTCGTTTCACTTGTCTGACAAGCTGCCAAAACAACACCAGAAGCTAGTAGCATGCTTAAGACCTTAAGACTTAATAGCTTCTTTTTCATATAAACCTCCTCTTTTGTGCAAGATGTAAATAAACACTCACACATACTCTTATAAAGTGTCTCCATTGTAGCAACGACTCAAGACTAGTAGTTATAAATTCTTGCTAATAACTTAATCTTTCTTGCTAATTTATGAAACATTTCTATAAATTATCCAAATCACTAAGAAACTTTGTACAATTAATCAAGAAGATGCGCGAGCACTTCCGGAACCTCTTCTACCGTATGGAGGATTCCATCCCGAACGTAGGGCTCATCCCTATTCTCAAGCTCTCTAATCAAGTAGCCACGAAGTGTATTTATGCGCTCTTCCCTATCAGCCTCATGAATCAGGTTTACCAACTCATTAGGATCCCTAGCCAAATCAAAATACTCCTCTTTACCTGAAACGGAATACCAAATGTATTTATCTTTTTGTGTAACAATAAACTGGTTGGAACTTCGGCCAAAGGCATGCTCTCCATGAATATACTCTCTATGAACTTCTCCTTGACTTAAGATATCTTGCTTCAGCGATAAACCGTCCACATCCTGGGGAATATCTCCTCCCGCAAAATCAACTAGTGTAGGTAGTACGTCTTCCAAACTAACAAGCGTCTCACGATCCACGTTATCCGTTTGCGCAATATTCCTGCCAACCCGAACGATAAACGGCACTTGCACACTTCCTTGATAAGGAAAAGATTTTCGGAACGTAAGATGATCGAAGAGCAACTCGCCATGATCACTTAAGAAAATAATTACCGTATCCTCATAACTGCCATCTTCTTGAAGGGCTCCAATCAAGCGGCCAATCTGACTATCCGTATGGGTAATCGAAGCATAGTATCCTTTCATCGCACGATCAATACTCTCTTCATGGGTCGTGCCAAACACAGAATCTTTAATATAATTCTGACGTAAAGTATTCGTCTCATCTTCCCATTCTCCTCTGAACGGAGGTCTCAACTCTTTATCTTTATATATATTATAAAAAGCTTCCGGCGCATCAAAAGGTTGATGCGGACGCACATAACTTGTCATCAAGAAGAAAGGCTTATCCCTGTCGCGCGTTTCTAGGAAGCGAATCGATTCTGTCGTAGCCCAATACGTCGGATGATACTCGTCCTTATATGGCCATGGATAAGAAATTCTAGCATTAGGGTCAATTCCTGTCGTCGTCACATCCGCATCCATACCTACCTTATCCTTAAGGAAATAAAGATAATCATCATGTTTTTCCTGATGCATATAGAGTGGAACCGTCTTATTACGATAGTAACCCAAGTAACCATCATGAAGTTTCACATGGTCAAACCCACACGTATTTCTCGGAGGATGAACATGCATTTTCCCCACACACTGAGTCTGATAACCATTATTCCCAAGAAGTTCAGCAAGCATATTATCGTAAGTCCAAGGAATCCCATCCTGATAACCCACACGACCTGTATGCGATGCATTTTTTCCTGTAAACAAAGTCGCTCGAGCTGGAATACAACTAGGCGTTGGCGTATAAGCATTATCGAAACTAATCCCTTCCGCCGCAAGACTATCTAGATTAGGGGTTAGTACATCCGGATGCCCCTTATAAGATAAACAATCGCCTCGATACTGATCGCACATAATAAGTAGAATATTGGGTTGCTTAGACTGGGTGGCAACGCTAGCCTCAGCTTTCGAATGTAAAGTAGACATCTTTTGTAACTCCTTTTGTAATTTATGGCTTGATGACCTGTGGTGGGTCTTCTAGCGCTAGACTGGGGATCTCTTCGGGGGGCGAAGCGACGTAGTTTTCTTAAGTATAATCCTATAAAACAGAAGTATCAAAAATAATGTTTAGTGACCGACGGGAAGGAAAGGAGAAAGTAATATGCTTTATTTTATTTTTTGGCACGAATTTTCGTTTGAGCGAGTGGCGCCTACTATATCGCAAATTCCTGCCACTAGGTAATTTGCTATATTTTATATTTTGGCACGAATTTTAGGTTGTGCGTGAACTTCCTAGAAAAATCATGGATTTTCGCGGTTGAGTAATATG
>CAYMOG010000048.1:0-9199 GCA_964392065.1 uncultured Oscillospiraceae bacterium | reverse complement strand
TTGCATTTTATATTCTGGTACAAATATTTAGTTGTGCATAAAATTCCAAGAAAATCATAAATTTCCTCGGTTAAGTAATAGGATGTTCTTTATATTTTGGCGAAAATTTTCGTTTAAGTGAGCGGCGTCCACTAAATCGCAATTACCTGCCACCTCAATTCCCAAACCAAGCACACACGCCACACACCAAACCTACTTCTCAACGGTTTGGAACTTAACTAACACCTGCTTCCCAGCTTCTACCGACCGTGTCACAAAGGCACCACCACCAATAGTCGCCCCCTCGCCAATCACGGTCTCGCCACCTAGCACCGTACAATTCGCATACAAAGTCACATCATCCTCAATTGTCGGATGCCTTTTCTCTCCATACAGAGCTCGCCCATCTGATAAGGACAAGGCACCTAGCGTCACTCCCTGGTACACCTTCACTCGGTCGCCAATCTCGCAGGTCTCGCCTATGACGACCCCAGTCCCATGGTCCAACATAAAATACTCCCCGATAGTAGCACCCGGATGAATATCTACTCCGGTTGATCGATGAGAATACTCCGCCATCATCCGTGGTAAGAAAGGGACCTTTAGCAGAAATAAGCCATGCGCCAAACGATGCACCATAATCGCCTGAAACGTAGGATATGCCAATAGAATTTCCTGCATACTATTAGCCGCAGGATCCCCATCATACATAGCTTCTAAATCTTTTAGCAGCAAATCCTGAATCCCCGGCAACATTTGAATATATTCCATACTCTTTTGACGCGCATTCGCCAGCCGTACTTCGTCCTCGTCTTCCGACTGAAACGAATACGCATAAGACAATAACGTACTCAATCGCTTATGTAGCTCCGTAAGTGTATCCTCATAATCTGCACAACGAAGCTCCACTAAATCATAATAGCCAGGGAAAAGCACGTTTCTCAACAGCTCCATTATAATATCTAACTTTTGTGGATTAGGAAGATGAAAAGCCTCCTCATGCAAAATCGGATTCTGATCACGATTCGCACACAGCTGCTCCACCACCTCATGCAAGGCCTCTCGCATATTAACCTCCCTAGACATTCAATAATTCTGTAGACAAATAGCGATCACCAGAATCCGGCAACACCGTCACCACACGCTTCCCACTATAACGCTCATCCGACAAGACTTGTGCCACCCCGGCCAAAGCCGCACCTGCTGATATCCCCACGAACACGCCTTCTCTTCTGGAAAATTCTCTTGCCGCTTCAATCGCATCAAACGTCTTCACCGTCAAGACCCTATCCACAAGACTTCTATCCAAGTTCTCTGGCACAAAACCGGCACCAATCCCTTGAATACCATGTTTCCCTTTGGCTTCACCGGATAGGACAGCAGAAGAGCTGGGTTCAACCGCAATAATCTCCAAGTCAGGATTTTGCTTCTTGAGGAATCTGCCGGCACCTGTAAGCGTACCGCCTGTCCCTACACCTAACACCAGGACATCCACTTGCCCATCCGTTTGCTTCCAAATCTCTGGACCTGTAGTCTCTTCATGGTATTTTGGATTAGCAGGATTATCGAACTGACTTGGAATAACGGCGCCTTCGATTTCATCCTTCAATTGAACCGCTTTCTCTATAGCCTCTGTCATTCCTCCATCGCCAGACGTTAGAACAATTTCAGCACCATAGGCTTGCATAAATTTCCTGCGTTCAACGGACATGGTTTCCGGCATGACAAAAATCGCGCGATATCCACGACTCGCAGCAAGAGCCGCTAGTGAAATCCCTGTATTCCCAGAAGTCGCTTCAATTATCGTGCCACCTTCCTGAAGGCGACCTTGCTCCTCTAGGCTACGAATCATTCCTAGCGCTGCTCTATCCTTCACAGAACCTGCAACATTCATCCCCTCCAGCTTGCAAAAAGCTTCGCCATTGGCAAATCCTTTGGCCCTAAGCCAACGCACAGGTTTATATAACGGTGTATTTCCAACTAATTCTTCTATATTACTAATGATATGATCGTTCATAAATTTCATCCTTAAAATTTTGTTCTATTTATTCTAACGCAAGAGTTTTCGAATCAACGTATGATTCATATCCCTAGAAAATTTTCCAGATAAAAAAACCACAGACGAATCTCTAAAAACTTATTACAATAGAACTAGGTTCAATCTTCCACATAAGAAACGAGAGGAAACCTATGCCCGTAATCACATTAACCCACCTACCCGGCACTCTAGGAGAAGAAATTGCCCGTCGTTTATCCCTCAAATTGGGCATCCCCCTGTGGGAACGTAAGGACACCGGCGCACTATTCCTAGAGGATATCGCCACGCCCTACGATATTGAACTATTAGACGAGAGTCCTAAACACTACCTTCGCAATGCTAAAAACGGCATCTCATTCAGAGACAACGTTATTAGCGGCCTGAAACGCTTCGCTGACGAAGGAAACTCTGTCATCTTAGGGATTGTACCCGCTCTCTTCTTGCGAAACCATCCGAATGCTATCCATATACACGTGACCGCCCCACTAGAACTTCGTACGGAAAGACTCCTCTCTCTAAGAGGCCAGACCGCACAATCCGTCCAGGCAGAAATCGAGGCCAAAGACAGGCTCTTCAAACGTTACGGCAGTATCCTATTCAACGAAACATCCCAGGATCCCTTCCTATATCACATTACCATTAACACCGGAAATATTAGTGTCGATGCCGCCGTAAACATCATAGCCGAGAGCTACCGTGACCACTTAGCAAGAGAAGTGCTTTTGAATTCTAGCGAAGAAGAACAACGCGTACAATTTCGCCAAGAAGAGAGTAGTCGCATGAAGAACCCTTCCGAAATCGAATTTGCAAAAATACTGGACATGTACCATCTACGCTGGGTCTACGAGCCCAAAACATTCCCACTCGCTTGGGACGAAGAAGGCCGAGTCACCATGGCATTTTCTCCAGATTTCTACTTGGCAGACTACGATCTATATTTAGAACTTACCGTTATGAATCCTAAATACACTCAAGAAAAACGCTTCAAAACCAGGGAAATCGAACGCCTCTATCCTGGAACTCAAGTACGTCTCGTGCAAAAAAGAGACTACCACCACCTCCTCAGAAGCCTGGAGAAAGCTGGCAAAGCCAGCCTCCTCTCCAACACCATAGATGAAGAATCCGAATGGGAGAAAGACGATGAGCTTACGAATTCCTAGACCAGATGAATACCAAGAACAAATTCTCTTTACGGCCGGAGAAATTTCCGAGCGCTTACGAGAATTGGGCCAAGAAATTAGCCAAGCCTATCCCAAAGGCCTTGTCCTCCTCGCAAACCAGAGAGCTTCCGCCGTCTTTCTCACCGATCTCATGCGCACTCTATCGGTTCCTGTAGACTATGACTTCCTAGAACTCGGCCGCGTCAGCTTAGACGATGAAGCACCTTTATTATTCTTAAAACAAGTTGCTACCGTAAACATTACAGGCCAAGACGTCCTTCTCTTAACCGATATTGTACGAAGTGCTTTTTCCGTGCATTTCTTACTCGAGCAACTAAGTGCGAAAGAACCGAAATCTCTAGAAATCTGTTCTCTTCTCTATAACCCTATTCAACAACTCTTACCCATCCCTATTAAATATAAGGGCTTCGAAACGACTCACCATTCGGTCTGTGGCTATGGCATGGCTTACAGAGGAGACGGAAGACAATATCCCGATATTGTGAAGCTCCTTGCAGAGAATGCGGAAGACTAAATGTAGAAAACGCAAAAGAGGGAGGCAGATAGTATACTGCTTCCCTCTTAAATTTGAGCAAAAAAACGCTCCAGCGAACCCGATTTCGTCTTTCCCATAAATATTCACTTGACTTTCACAACGATTATTTTATGTTTTCCTACCATATAGCTCTTTACGATGCGAATCATTTTTTACTTTCTTCTTCTTACAGACTAAATTAATATAAGATATCGTTCGTTTAGCATTGTGCTGGCTTCTCGTAATAATTCCAAATGTTCAGATCTTCCACTTTCTCTTACTAATATGGACTCAAACATCGTAGCCTTCACTATAGGGTCTGATCTGAGCTTCTCTTAAAGAATAAATCTCTACGGTTCTTGTTTCTAGTGATTGATATCTGTTTCTGCAATTCTTCCTGTATCTAGTATAAATACTATCGTTTCCGGAATGCTTCGTTTCCATCTACACCTTCGTTTCTCTTTAGCTAAAAAATAAAGCTAGTAGTTCCTGTAAAAGTGTATTGCTCTAATCGTTTCCGTTTTTTCAATGTACGGTGTCAAGCTTATCTAGGTTCTAACCTTCTTGGTATTCCCTGGAGCTTGATTTCATTATGAACCCTATAGGCAATATTGTCAACACAAATGCTATTAAGTTTTTAATCTCTGTGCAAACGCACAATTCAGACCGAATCGCTTCTTACATATCGAACAGATTACTTGTCCGGTTAATGAATAATTATTTGCGGGAGTGTGGCGAGGAAACGCATATAAATTATTGGTCTTTATAAAACAACTTAAAATGTCTCAAGAGAATACTGCTTATTTAATTGCTCAACATCTACATCCCTATTTCAATTTAAATACATAACTTAAAAATTCTTCACTACATATAACCTAATTCAGCAAGAGCATTAGCCTATTCCACGCACAACCCTTTACTATTCTTTAACAATAGAGAGCATCAGTAAGCCTATAATTTAAAGTAACGCATTACCTACATAAGAGGTAAATTTACGGAGGTATAGATTATGAAGAAAGTCGTGGTCGCTGGCGCTGGAGTATTAGGGAGCCAAATTGGTTTTCAATCCGCTTATAGAGGCAAGGATGTGACGTTCTGGCTAAGAAGCGAAGACTCTATTGAACGGGCGAAGCCTAGAGTAGAAACGTGGTATAAGACTTATTTAGCTGAGTTAGAGAATATGAAGCAGGAGCTTGAAAAAGATAGACCTGACTATGCTAGAGGGCTCGTGGATAATTTCCAAGAGTTGACACCTGAGAAGATCGACACATTACTAGAGAATGTGGAATCTGCTTATGCCAATATCAAGTATGAAACGGACCTAGAGAAAGCTGTGGCGGATGCGGAGATTGTGATTGAAGCTATGGCCGAAATTAAGGAAGAGAAGCATGCGTTCTTCCAGGAGTTGGCTAAGTACTTGCCAGAAGAAACCATTGTGGTAAGTAACTCTTCTACAATGCTACCTAGTACGTTCGCAGAAGATACGGGTCGACCTGAGAAGTACTTGCACTTGCATTTCGCGAACCGGATTTGGCGTTTGAATATAGGAGAAGTGATGGTGCATCCTGGAACCGATGAAGCCTCTCGCGATGCGGTGATGGCGTTTACAGAAGAAATCGGTATGGTTCCTGTGCTCTTGAATAAGGAACGCCCTGGATACATCTTGAATTCACTCCTTATCCCATTGTTGAATGCTGCACAAGAATTATTGGTGACCGGTGTTGCCGACTACAAGGATATTGATAAAACCTGGAAGATCAGTCTAGGTGTCCCTATGGGGCCATTCGAAATACTCGATATGATTGGCTTAGTGACTCCATATAATTTATATAAGAGTTATCCTCAGTACGAAGATCCTGAGTCCAATGTCCGTAAAATTGTTGATCTTTACGAGAAGATGCTTGCAGAGGGCAAAAAGGGTGTAGAAACCGGAGAAGGTTTCTATAAGTACGATGAGAACCGTCAGAAGATTGATTAAATCGTAAACTGAACACTTAACTTGCGCTAGAACAAACGCCCGTGGCTAAGCCCATGGGCGTTTGTTATTCATGCTAATAGATTTCTAACAAGAGAATCTCTGGTGGATTATAGATTCTGGGGACGCGGGTGGAGTCCTTACTTAGCCCCCTACTTACTAAGAGTTTTTTACCCTTCCCCACTTCGTAGAAACCGGAAGTATAGTCGGGAAACATCCCCTGGTTCGGTGAGAAGAGGCCCGGTAGAATCCCTGGAATTCTCCATTGCCCGCCATGGGCATGGCCTGCAATGGCTAAGTCGAAATCGAGCGAATCCATGCCGAAGACCTCTTCCGGACGATGGGATAAGAGAATAGTGAAGTCACTTCGTTCGGACCGTGGGAGTTGTGCTTCGATTTCCTGGATTTGTGCATAATAGATTTCTTCTGAGATGTCGGGGTCATCGAGACCTAGGAGGGTGAGGCTTTGGCCATGGATGGTGCGTGTATGTACATCGCCTTCTAAGACTTCTATGCCTAGTGCCCGGATTTCGGCCTTGATACGCTCAACGTCTCCTGTCCAGATTTCGTGGTTTCCACTTACGTAATAGGTCGGATAGCGCAAGGACAAGTTCTGCATAGCAGTCCACGCGGGCTCTTCTGGCATGTTCTCATCGATTATATCGCCAACGAGTAAGAGCAGGTCAGGGTTCCCTGCTTCAACTTCGGCAAGTAAATCCTTCTGCTGCAAGCCATAGGCTTGGCCGTGTAGATCCGTAAGGATAGCAATGCGGATCGGTTTCGTAATGGCGGGTGCATCAAGTTTATATTCCGTTCGAGACAGGTCATTTTGCAGTCCGATTAGCAAGAAAACGACTAGAGCAAGGACTAGCCCTATTAGGCTATAAAAGATAATACGCTTACTCTTGGTCCTTGCCATAATCGAGTTCCTCAAGTACCTCATTATAGTCGTCCATCCACAAGAGCTGAGACCAGCGCTTGTAAGGTAAGTCTCCTTGATTTCGCTGGGGCAGGCCAGGCGTTGACCGCCCCTCTCGAATATACTTACTTAAGAGTGCCTGCAATTCCTGAACCCTATCCGGATGGTCATTGATGACATTATTTTGTTCTTGCCAATCTTCCTCCAAATTATAGAGTTCAGTAGGCCGGAAAATTGTACGTAATGACGCTTCATTCTCCCAATCAAGCGGGACCGCTCCACCACCTTCAACGAAGATCAACTTCCACTTGCCCTGGCGAATCGATAGTCCACCACTCCCAGAAGAATGCACCATATCTTCTCTTACTGGCTCATCCTCCCCTGCCCAAAGCTTCACATTCGACACCGAATCCTCCGCCTCCGTGTCCTCTAGCGAAACACCAAAAAAATCGGCAAAACTTCTATAAAAGTCTGCATGGCAAACCATCTGCGAACTCACCGAACCGGCTTCAATCATCTGAGGATAAGAGACAATGGTTGGTTCTCTATGTCCACCTTCCCAGATATACATTTTGTGCCCACGGTAGCCTGCAGAAGAGTCATGACCTAGGTTACGCAAATGCTCCAAGTCCGCCACTCCAGACACACCATTATCCGAAGTGAATATGAAGACTGTATCGTCAAAAATACCTTTCTTATCTAAGAAATCTATGATTTCTCCCACATAAGAATCCAACTGTAAGACGAAATCACCATAAATACCTACACCGGAAGTGCCTTCGAATTCTTCTCTAGGAAGCAAGGCACCATGGACTAGATGGCAAGGATAATATAAGAAAAAGGGCTTCTCCTCTTGCGTGAAGTCTTCAAGTAGCTCCATTACTTTGTTTTGCATGTCCACTGGAATTTGATAAGGGCTCACCTCAGGCGAAGTGACACCCAACTCCCAAGACCTCTGCATCGTTGCACTCCAGCGATCTAGTACTTCTGTACCCGTTAACATCGTGGGCGGATCCACTACCCTATCGTTTTCAACATACACGAAGGGGCCCTGGTCGGTCGAAGCAGGCGTCCCGAAGAAGTAATCGAATCCTAGCTGATTAGGCCCATAACTTATAGGCTTACTGTAATCGATGTCAGTTCCCCGCACAGGCGGATCGTAACTCCCATTTCCGAACCGATGCTTACGGCCTTTCTGGTATTTCGGATCCTGATATTGGGATGGATCTACGTGGTACGCCTTATAATCTTTTTCAGGCTTAAGTGCCCAATCGAGGCCTAAGTGCCACTTCCCTACAGCAGCCGTTCGATAACCCTGATCCTGGAACAAGTGAGCCAATGTACGGCGCCCCTTCTCTATCAGTGCTTCCGAATCCCCAGGAAGAACAGAACTCTTCAACCGAGACCTCCAGTTATAGCGCCCTGTAAGAAGGCCATAGCGAGAAGGCGTACACAGGGCAGACGTCGCATGGGAATCTTCGAAACGCATCCCTCTCGCCGCCAAACGGTCAATATTACGCGTCTTAAACTGCGCTTCTGGATTAAATGCCGACACATCTCCAATCCCTAAATCGTCTACAAACATCAAAATCACATTCGGTTGTTTCTTCATCCTTAGCATCCCATTCCTATTATTGATGCTATTATAATCCTCTATATATTACAGAACTTAAAACGTTCTCTCTACAATTTCTGCGCCACAAGCAGGTACCGATGCGTAGTCCCGTGGACAGGTGTCGCTTTACTAGGAAGACTTGTGTGGATTGTCTTCTGATAACTGAGCGCGCTGACTCTAGTCGAATGTCGTAAATAAGTTTCTTGGTTCATAACAGAAATTACCTCTTAGTGACAGCCTTGCAAATATTCGATAATAGGATCAAGATAGCGGAAATCCACCCAATCTGTAGAGTGACCCACAGAAGACATAAGTGCTTCTTCCCAAGGTTCATAGGCACTACGCTCCTTCTTAGAGAGATGTCTTATGAGCAAACGACAGAGCGTTCTATCTACTATGGTCATTTCCTCCATTATCCATGATCCTCTGCCATAAAAAAGCGGTATCTCCTCTAACGCCCCATGAAAATGTCTCGCTTTGAGCTGCTCTAAAGCCGTTTTATTATATGGACTGGCTCCTACTGCTAAAACCGCCAGTCGTTTATTATTAAGATTAACCATATGCTTACGAATGAACTGAAGTCCTGCAACTCCCGAAGCATATATGCCTCCACATAAAATGATTGTTTGATACTTGTGGTCTGCATTGTCGAGCAGATCTTCAATTTTGGTCTCCTTGAGATTACGAAGCTCATAATTTATTGTGTGTGCTAATTGCCTTGCATACTTCTCAGAAGATCCATACTTCGATTGATATAAAACAATTCCCTTATGCATAATTCACCTCACTAAGTCCGTATAACTATCATACTAAAATCATGTAGCGTCTCGATTAAAAATTCTGAATTTTTATCTCATCTTATGTTTGATAACTCTAGGTGGCAGGAATTTGCGATATTTCTTGGTATCCCCCGCACAAACGTAAATTCGTGCCAGGGAGGGTAAATATATCAAGTTATCTAGTGGCAGGGATTTGCGA
>CAYMOG010000047.1:0-9411 GCA_964392065.1 uncultured Oscillospiraceae bacterium | reverse complement strand
TGGCGGAGAAGGAGGGATTCGAACCCTCGCACGCTCTCACGTCTAACGATTTAGCAAACCGTCCCCTTCAGCCTCTTGGGTACTTCTCCATACTGAATAACGCATTTGAATATGAGCGTTATTAAATTATATCGAAATTATTGTTCAAGTCAAGGGGGAAATATCCAGAACTTCACTCATATTTTTTATTTCTCATGACCCTAAATAATCTTCTCATAGATATACTTACAAATCCACCCCTATCTTCCACCCCTAACCCTAATAACCTCCTCATAGATATGCTCACTAATCAAGCGATTCCCCTGCGCATTGGGATGTATGCCATCGGAGAAATAATCCTCATGCGAACGGGTCAAGTCATAGAGATTGATGAAATGGGCTGCGGTTTCATCTGCTAGGCGCTCAATGATTGGCAAGATTTCCTCTTGAATAATTGCGTTGTCTATGGAGTTCTCATCCGTAACAGGTGTGAAAACCTTGGGCGGAGCCAGGATAAATACAGTGGGTTTACTAGGCAGCGCGAGATATTTCAGAATGATTTCTCTGTATTCCGATGCATAGCGATTGGCGTCCCAATGCACAGCACGGGCGTCATTGGTGCCCAGCATGAAGAGCACTATATCCGCTTCGCTGTCGAAGGTCTGTTGTCCTAGTTCTTCTGAGAAGTAGGAAGCGTCTGTCGTCGAGAGTAACGTACGGCCACTCATCCCGAAGTTTTCCACCGTATAATCTTCACCCAGTAACGCTGCGAGCATGGTGGGATAGGATTCGATGTCTCTGGTAGATATAACACCTAATCCATAGGTAATGAAATCGCCCACCGCAATAACTCTTTCTGCCCCCTCGCCAATCACCAGCTTACTGGGCCACTGAATACGTAAGAATATGCTCGTTCCTAGAAGAATCAGTACAAGTAAGAGGATTGCTGCAACACGTAGAATTTTGCGTCCTTTGGAATCTGATTCTCCATGTATTCTCATGTGTTTAAGAAGGTATCGAGAAGAGCATCCTCATTGAAGTAGTCAATCTTCATCTGGGCCTTTACCCTGGCTAGAGTCTTCTCTGCCTTCTCATTAGCAACTTTCGTTCCTTCAAGAATTATATCGTAGACGTAGTGTGGATCACGGGCGAACTCTTCGCGTCGGGCTCTGATGGGTGCCAAAGTTTCTTGTAAAACGTCATTTAAGAAGCGCTTTACCTTCACGTCGCCTAGGCCTCCGCGCGTATAGTGTTCTTTGAGTTCTTCTAAGCTGTTATAGCCGTCTAAATATTGGTCTACATGGTCTTGGGTGCAGAAGACATCGAGATAGGTGAATACAGGATTACCCTCGACTTGGCCAGGATCGTCCACTCGGAGATGGTTAGGATCGGTATACATGCTCATAACTTTCTTCTTAATATCTTCTTCGGATTCTGAGAGATAGATACAGTTATTCAAGGATTTGGACATTT
Source organism: uncultured Oscillospiraceae bacterium (assembly GCA_964392065.1). GTDB lineage: Bacteria > Bacillota > Clostridia > Saccharofermentanales > Fastidiosipilaceae > JASBZA01. Next base: position 7,959 of record CAYMOG010000047.1, on the reverse strand, counting down.
TGCTTTGGCCATCGGTGCCTGGCAAGCGTAGGCTGGCCTTGTTATCCGGCAAGAGCATCTTGGGCATAACTAGAGTTTCTCCATAGAAGTTATTGAAGCGTTGGACGATTTCGTGGCACTGTTCCAGCATAGGTGCTTGGTCTTCTCCCACCGGCACAATATTGGCATCGAATGCTGTGATATCCGCTGCTTGTGAGATGGGATATGCTAAGAATCCCATAGGAATGCTTGAATTGAAGCCTCTTAGTTGAATTTCCGATTTCACGGTAGGATTACGTTCTGCTCGGGCAACGGTCACGAGATTCATATAGTATACGGTAAGTTCAAATAATGCTGAAATTTGTGATTGAATAAATATATGGGATTTACTAGGATCGATGCCTACGGACAAGTAGTCTAGGACCACTTCTCGAATGTTTTCTCTAACCTTTTCTGGAGTGTCGAAATTATCGGTTAGAGCCTGGGCATCGGCCAGCATAATATATATTTCATCAAACTCTCCAGAGTTCTGTAAGGCTACGCGATTTCTCAAGGAGCCAGCATAGTGGCCGATGTGTAGCTTGCCTGTAGGTCTATCGCCCGTTAATATAATTTTTGTCATGGTTGTTCTTCCTTTATTTGAAAATCTCAATCTATTATAAAGGATTTTTGCTACTACAGGGATTATCTTACAGGCTTTTGTCTGAAAATTGGTAAAATTGATTTAAGTTTACATGTGAAATAGAGGTTCCCTATGGAAGGATATGAATTAACGAATTATAAGGCAGTTGCGCTTTTGGCCCATATTAATGAAGAAATCTATGAGCAAATTAAGCATAGAGTGCGAATCTTCGCCGTGGCAAAAGGAGAAACCATTTTCTCTGCCGGTGAACCTGCCAATTTTATGTATATCATTTACAGAGGAAGTATGAAAATCTCTGCACAGCTAGGCGATGGTAGAGAACAAATCTTATATATCTATAAGAATGGTGAGTTTGTGGGGGGGCTTAATATTCTATCTGGAGATTATTACGCTTATACAGGTGTTGCCCTGGTTGATACCTTTGTCATTACCATTACCCAACAAGATTTTCATAATTTCTTGTTGAAAGAAGAGGCCTTCATGCTTCACGTCTTAGACATGGCCTATGAACGTATCCGTTTCTCAGAGAGCCAAGTCGATGTCTTGTCCACGCCCAATGCCGATCAACGTGTGGCCAAAGTACTCTTACACATGTGCAATCGATTCGGCATAGAGACTAACGAAGGGATTACCCTAGAGAGCAACTTAAATCGTGAAGAAATGGGCTCTTACGCAGGAATTACTCGGGAAACCATGAGTCGCAAGATCCATCAATTCGAGAAGGAAGGTATTCTAGAAGCTTATCCCAAGGGCGATTTCCTAATCAAGAACATGGAAGCCCTTAGAGAAAAACTCCTATAAACCACATGCTCCTCTAGTCCTACCGCGCTCTATAATGTGCCTTCTCCTTGAATAACCTTGCCCATAAACTTGTCCCTATTTACGATGAACCTTTCCAGTTTACCCTGACAAATCTTACCCTGGTCATCTACAGCCTCTACTTGGAAAACCACGCGGCGTCTATCCACTTCTACAAGCTCCACTCTGCATTGAACGTTTGCTCCTAATGGCGATGGTTTCAAATGCGTGAAATCCGTTAGGGTCCCCACAGACGTTTCTTCATCCGAAATTCCGCTGGCCAAAGCCCGCCAACAGCACTCCTCTATGAACGCCAATAGGGCAGGCGTACCCAATACGTCCAGTTCACCTGAACCCAGACTGCTGGCTAAGTGTTTTCTCTCTACGAGAAAGTCCATTGTATGTTGTAATCCTACTTCCATGGGTCTACTCTCCTTCAATTCATAAGCACAAGCTCTACTCTGAAATTCCCATACTGGCTAAATGTTTTCTATTTTCCCTACAATCCAGGCCTTACCTACCCGGTGGTATTCCACTCGAGACGCAGCAGAACATTGGATAGTAGTATTCGCGGCGGATTCGTCATGCCCATGACCTAGATAGGTACATATCCATTCTTGATTCGTGACAATGGTACACGTTTTCATGCTAAGTCGCTCGAGTTCTTCAAGTAAATCTTCCATACCCTTGCGCGTAGTTTCTAAGAAATTATCGGCATTTGATTTGACTAATAAAACATTACTCGTATTAATTTCGACGAGATCAGGAAACATTTTCTTCATGCGAATAATCGCCCGATCTTCTGGTGAACTATAATACTGATCGGTTTCTATATACTCTTTATCCTCTAAACTCTCACTTGTAGGATAGAAATAAATATATTTCTTATTTAAGCCTTGACTTGGAATGTCCTTACTTAACCGCACAAACACGCGCTGCATAGCATGACTATCTCCCCAGAGATCGGCATCTGCGATCATCAGGAATTTCCTAGATGCAACGCTAAACATAGTGTGTAATGCTTTGGGGTCATGCCAGAAGCGTTTTTCCACTAGAGTCTTCTCACTCTGATCGCCTCCGCATAAGAAAACCACTTCATCCGACACGAGACCATTCCATTCTTTGAGGAGTAAGACGTGTTCTTGACGCCAGCGGTCGATGGCCTGGACCGAAATAGAGTTTAAGAAGTCACTGTTTTCAGACAGCCAGTGTTCATCAATATAGGTGTTAAATCCATCCCATACACTAGGAAAAAATATATAAATTTTAACAGTGGGTAGTCGCTTATATTCTTGGACATAGCGAAGAAGCATTTCGCTGAGTGCTTTGGCTTCATTGGGCACAAACATAGTGCCTTCAACGGCATCACCGCCGATTTCAAGCCAATCGGTTTGTGTCAGGAAGTCCCCCTTCTTGTTTTCGAGTGGCATGGGGTGACCTATCAATTGGTTTCCCCAACATAAAACATTATCGAGAGAATAAATCGGCTCGGACTTCTCATATAAGAAGCGTAAACTAAATGGAACCACCGTATCCCCTAGAGAAATCAATGTCTGATTAAGTGGTAAGAGGAAGTCTGAAGCGGCCATCCGCATATCTAAATATCTACTATCTAAGCTGAACTGTTCTTGTAAATAATAGTCTACAGGTGAGAGGAAATGTTTCGTTGTTCGCATACTCAAATGATCGGATAGAACAATGGATTGACGAGACCGCCAGAACAGACTTAGAAGCTGATAAGGATGATGTTTCTCAGCATTTAAGTATAGGACATTGCCCAGGGCTTCCTTGCCACAATGCACTTCTAATTCCAAGAGAAAATGCAGAGGAATATAGAGTGCAGGTACAATTAAACGTAAGGTATTCAAGAGTACAGAGATACTGTCTTCACGGTCTTCGGGATTGGTGAACTTACCTCTTAACATGAGTTCTAAACGATTCATATTGGCCTTGATTTCCGTCGACTCAAGAATGAAAGATTTATTTAAGTCCAAAGCTGCCGCATACAATTCTTCACGCAAAGCAGCAAGCTCCTCATCCATCCAGGGCAAAGCGTCTTGCACTTCTTCCGTATGGAGATTTTGATAGAAGGCGTAATCTGCATAATGACTACCTAATAAATCCTTTTGCTTCTTGTGCTTAGGTTCCAGCTCACGCACCTTTTCCTCTTGTAAGAAAATCTGTTTAGCAAGAAGCTCTTCTTGTACATTCTTATCGTGTAATAGGACTGCATGTTCTTGTTTGGCTTTACGCTGCACACCTAGAGCTGCAGCTGTAATACGCACTTTTTCTTCTAGAGATTCAATGCCGTTTTTATAAGGACCTATGCGGAAGAAGGTGTAGAGTAATTTATTTAGACCTTTCATCTGCAACTTGTAATCTTCTAGATCTTCCTCTCGCCAGCGTAAGCTCTCTTCTAAGCCCTGAATTTCTAGATCTAACTTATCGCCTTTGCTATCTAATTCCAAGATAGCGTCTTTTAGATAATCCTGTTCTTCTAGCAAGCCATCAATACGTAACTTGAGAACGCTCATCTCTTCACACGCCTGATAGGCTTCTTTCATTTCCTCTAGTTTCTTGGAAACTTTGCTCTCTATCACCGAGAAGCGTTTCTTAGCCTCGATGAAACTCAGTGGCCCTTGCCCTTGGCTCTCTAATCCAGCCCAATAGGAAGATTTCTTATCCAAGTAAGCTTGCACCTTCTCTACCAAACTTAATAAATCCGCTTCATTCTCGATGTAAACTGCGCTCAAACTCTGGGCATTTAAGCCATATAAATCTTTGGCCAAAGCCCCGAAATACACGTCCCGATCACGCCCGCGGCGAAACGCTTGGGCATGGCTCTCCTGTGCAGCTAAGTTCGTACTCTCTAAGAGTTCTCGATGATACGCTTGCAAGCGTTCTTGCTGAGCATGAACTACAGTCAATACCTCACTACCTATACTAGAAATGGGCGCATAGTAATTCGCTGAGTAATTGTCCGGTGCCTCCTGGAAGCGCCTCATGGTGAAGGCGTCTGGAACCTTGCTTAAATCTCTCAATACAAGGGCTCTTATATACATATTCTGAGCGATTCTATCTTCGACTAGAACACGTCTACCACTACCCTCTGGTGCTTGATATGCCAGAAGGGATCGCCTCGCATCGGACTGAAAAATATCATTGAGAATCCATTGCTGGGCTAAATTCGCATACCCTTTACGTGGCCATGCAACAGGTGAATAGCAACTCGGATTCATTCTATTTTTCCACAGAGTGGGATCCTCTAGATTCCATATCTGCGCGTCTTCATAGAGGCCTCTTCGCAAAATATAGTGTGCAAGTGGCTCACTCGTATCTACACGGGACGCGATCGTACGGAAGTCTCTTAAATACGCTTCTTGCCTTGCCCAGTACCGATCTCTCTTCTCATAATGTAGAGAATCTAAGACGAAGTCTTCTAGATCCATATGGCCTGTATGCGCATAAAATAATGTATATATACTTTTATTAAGTGAATGAATTATGCCTCTTGTAAAAACAGGATTAGAAGTCGTTAGCTCCTCATCAATTTGTTCTTCCACACTGCGAATTGCTTGAAAACTTACGGCTTCATCGGACGATTCTTCATGGGACAACTTCGCCATCGCCCATACATACGGATTAAGTGTAAATGTACCTACTCTATACCGTCCAGCACCATCTAGTGCTAAATTATATAAATACACCTCAATATCTCTAAACATTTCACCTTGAGGTAATGGTAAATAGTGCTCAGGCCAAAGCCCCTTGGCCGACCCCTTAACCGCGAAGAGAAGCCTATCCTCTTCAAGTTGTTGTTCTTCCCAGGGTAAGACGCTAGGATTGACGATGTGTTCAGGAGACAACAGGACTTCTTTGGCCGAAAAATGCATTTGATAATGCCAGAAGCCCAAAACATTTCTAAGATCTTCTCTACTCATTTAAAACATTGTGTAGTGTGTACTCGACTTCGAGCTAACAAGCACTATCCTCCAAATTATTGATTTTATGCACACGTCTCTGGTGACGACCTGCTTCAAATTCACTGGTCAAAAAAGCCTCTACGATGTCCCAAGCCAAGGCACTACCACAAGTTCTTCCACCCAAGGCAATCACATTTGCGTTATTGTGGCGTGAAGCCATCTTCGCACTGTAGGATTCAGCACATAAGGCACAACGGATACCCTTTATCTTATTCGCGGCGATGCTAATACCAATTCCAGTTCCACAAATTAAAATGGCCTTATCCGCGTTACCGTTCAGCACCTCTTGACAGGTCGATACAGCGATATCAGGATAGTCTACAGAATCCGTATCGTACACGCCTTTATCCAGAACTTCATAACCGTTTTCTTCTAAATTTATACGGATGGATTCCTTCAACGCGAACCCTCCATGGTCTGCACCTATAGCAATTTTCATTCTAAAGCCTCCTACAATTTAAAGCTTTTATTTGTTTCTAACATTTTAACATATATGCACAAAAGCACCTATTTGTTATTGAAATGTCATGTGCGAGAAGCAGGTTTAGGGGAAGTTGGAGCTTTGGCCGGAAGAAAAAATGTAAATATTTCCCAGATAGGATAAAAGACCACAAATTCTTAGTTATTTGCCGTGGCAAAATCTAATTAATGTGTTTATAATAGCATGGAATCTGTTTGTAATATTTCTGTAATGAATAGATGTAGTTTATACACTTATACGAAGGAGCCCCTCATGACTGATGTAAGAAACCACAGCCAACAAACGCTATCCAGAAGAAATATGAATAAATATAGAAGAATTCTCTTCACGTTAATTTTCAGTTTTGTCATAAGCCTTATCCCTACTCTAAATACTTTTGCCCAGGCCCAAGTAGGCGATACCATTGAAGTCCGAAATCCACGAGGTTATAACATTCGAACAGGCACAAGCACATCCTCATCCTCACTAGGATACCTATTACAAGGACAAACATTTATCGTAGAAGATGTCGTTCAAGGCGAAAATGTAAGTGGTTTCAGTAACATCTGGTATAAAACCACAATAAATAAAAACACAGGCTATATCATAATGGATCCTGATACCAGTAAACAGCACATTATCCCTGTAGAAACCCAAGAAACAACCCCAGCTCCTACGCCCACAGTGGCCCCTACACCTACACCTCCTCCTTATGTACCAGACGATGAAACAGGCAAACCTGCTTATACCGATGCCCAATGGCAGCAAGTCTTAAAAGCTTTCCCATCCTCTTATCATGAGCAATTAAACGTACTGCATAGAGACCATCCCAGTTGGAAATTCGAAGCAGTCTACCATGACTATGATCTAGAATTTGCTGCGACTATCCAGTTAGAGAATCCAGCAAGAAATATCGTGCCTTATAACTTCCGAGAATATAGAGATTTCAACTATCCTAATCAACAAGATGCTGGCGGATGGTATGCGGCCAATCGCGCTGGTCTGTTATTCACCATGGATCCTCGTAACTGGCTAACGGAGAAATACATTTTCATGTTCGAAAAACTGAGTGAAGTGGAAAATGCCCCTGCCGAACGCAGGCTCCAATACATGTTCTCAGGCAATCAAGATTTACTCAATATGATTCCTGGCATCATCTCTGCATCTAGGGCCCATGGCGTTTCTCCAATCTTCGTGGGCAGTAGAATACTTACAGAAGTTCAGACAAGATACAATGGCGTCCTTACTGTGACCGCCCCGGCCAAAGGAACACGCAAAATCTCCCAAGATGAAATCAACCTCCTCGGTATAACCGCTGACCCTAACGCCAACTACTATAATGTTTTCAATATAGGTGCCTATCAAGGATCTGACCCACAGAAAAACGCTGTACTCTACGCTATGGGTTACAATAACGGCGTAACGTCTCCAAATGTGATGGCGCGCTATTCTCTGCCCTGGGATACACAGTACAAGGCCATCTACGGAGGTATAACTTTTATCAAAGAAGCCTATTTGGACAGAGGGCAAAACTCGAACTACTACATGAAATATAACCTCCGCCCATCGAGAAACAATCTACGCGCGAACGTATGGCATCAGTATATGGGAAACATTTTTGCACCTGCTACAGAAGCTAGCGTGCAATATAGCTCTAACGTAAAAGCAGACGCCCTAGACTTAGGTTATACCTTTATAATCCCAGTGTTCCAAAACATGGATCAATACCGCTATCCTAATCCAGGCACTCGTTATCCTGACTCTGTACCTTCTCCTCAACCATCTACCGATGATCAAGATTATGATATTGGCGAACAAAAACCCTTCGGCAATACAGGCGATCAACTCCGAATCACCTCTGCCAATGGATATAACATGAGAGCGCAAGCTACTACGAACTCTAATCGTGTTGGTGGTGTAGCTAATAATGAAATTGTGACGATACTAGAACGTGTTACAGGACAACAAGTTTCTGGTGCAACCGATCAATGGTATAAGGTAAGGAATACTAGTGGTGTTGAAGGCTATATCAACGCATATCCACCTTCTCAAGTACTAATCAAGAAAACTGAGACAACAGTGCTGTTAGGTGATGT
>CAYMOG010000046.1:0-9673 GCA_964392065.1 uncultured Oscillospiraceae bacterium | reverse complement strand
TGTAAAGTCTGCCTAGACTGTGGTACAACTACGGGCTGCTCTTAAGCAATGTAAAACGCATATTGTTTCATAAATAAGAAAAGATCCCTCCTATAGATACTATAGGAGGGATCTTTATATTTGGATTAACAATTAGAACCTATCGGAAGATAGCAAAGCCATAGGGAGGAAGTGTTATAGTTGAATCTTCTCGTATGACTTCTTCCTGATTAGAATTCGGCAAGCTTTCTACGAGTTTGAAATCAGCATACGCTTCAGGGACTGTTTCCATGAGCGTCTCGGAAGAGAAGTTTACAAGAATTAAACTACGATGGACTTCACCTTCCGTATCTGTCCATTCTTTTTCTATGGGCATAAGGGCGGGAGAAGTAAAATCTTCTATATAAGTGCTTATGCCTCTAGAGAATTCAGGATAGGTATTTCTTATTCTAATTAGAGTACGATAATAGTGGAGAAGAGAATTTGGGTCTGATAATTGTTCTTCTACAGTTCCCAAGGGATAACCATGCTTATCCTCCTCCATAGCCTCGGGACCTCTAGTAAGAGCTTCTGAATCCAGTGCCCAAGGCATGGGTGCTCGTTTGTTTTCATCACGGCCAGAACCCCTCATACCGATTTCCTCGCCGTAATAAACGAAGCTAGAACCCGATGTGACAAGATTCGCAACGGCTGCAAGCTTAAGCTTATTTATATCTCTACCCAAAAAACCAGCCAAGCGGCCAGTATCATGGTTACTGAGGAAGGAGGCATTAATTGCATCTGGATTTTCTTCTAGAATAAGTCTCTGGGCATTGGCCAAATTCTTAGCATATTCCTCGCCTTGTTCCATATTTATACTACGAACGGCCAGTCCACTTTGATCTGCAAACGCAAAATCGAAGAAAGAATCTATACCACTACGGTAGAAAGTTTTATATTCGCCAAAGGAGGTCCAAGCCTCACCAATTAGATAAGCCTCCTCTTTTATAGATTTGGCCGTATCATTCACCCATTGTAGAAATTCAATATTTTTTTCGTTTTCACCACTATAGAATTCTTTTACAGCATCTAAACGAAAACCATCCACTTGTCTCTCAAGGAGCCAGAATTCCATAATTGCTTTAAATTCATCTCGTAAACGCTCACTGGCAAGATTGAAATCAGGCATTCCTGACCAGAATACACCTTCGTAGTACCATCCTGGAGCTCCTGTTTCGTACCAGTTTTCATTATGCTTTTCTTGAGAAAAATTATAATAGTCAATATAGGGATGATCTGTTTCTCCTTTGGCTAGGGCCTCAATTGCTTCTAGAAACCATGGATGCTCATTTGAACTATGATTTAAAACTAAGTCGATAATAACCTTAATATCACGATCTTGAGCTTCTGCCATAAAAGCATCGAAATCCTCGAGCGTTCCATATTGTGGATCAATGTCTAAGTAATCTTTAACATCATATTTATGGTAGGTAGGAGAGGGCATAATAGGCATAAGCCATATCCCATCGAAACCCAAAGCGTCTTCAGAAGAAAACACACCATCATTGATGTAATCTAGTTTTGCCGTTAAGCCTGGGAAATCGCCGATGCCATCACCGTTACTATCAGCAAAGGAATAGACGAACACCTCATAATAACTTCTGTAGTGATCTTGAATATTATGACCTTGTTCAGTAGATCCAGGACTTAATAATTGGCAGCTACTTAATACGAAAAGCCATATAAAAATAAGGGAAATAATAGGTGTTTTGTTCATAGGTATTGCTCCTCTAGTAAAAGAAGAGACTGGTTTAATTCCAGTCTCTTCTTACTTAAATTATCCTTTAACCGCTCCTGAAAAGGATTGATTGTAGAAACGTTGCATCATAATAGTCAAAATCGAAATAGGAATGGCAACGAGTACGGCGCCGGCCGTAAAGGGTAAGTACCAATAGGTAATACGTTCACGGTCTAACATGTTGTAGAGAACAACAGACACCGTATAATATTTGCTGTTTGCTCCCGCTATAACACGGGCAAAGATGAAGTCGACCCATGGGCCTAAGAATGCGGTAAGAACTTGGAATACGATCATAGGTTTACTAATAGGAATTATAATTTTTGTGAAAATCTGCCACTGATTAGCGCCATCGATTAGTGCAGCTTCATCTAGTGATTTAGGAATTGTATCCATATAACCTTTCATCAGAAGGAAACCAGCGCCTGATCCTGCTGAGAAAACAAGAATAAGGGCTAGATAAGTCCAATCGCCCTCCGTAAGACCTACAGCTTTTAATATGAAATATACCGCAACCATGGCCATGAAACCAGGGAAGAGCCCTAGAATCATGTTGATGTTAAGCATGAGTTTTCTGGTTTTATAGCGTCTTCTACTCATTACAAATGAAACGGCCATCACAAACGATACACTGATGATACAAGACATGATGGAAACGAAGAGTGTATTCATAAATGCTCTTGGGAAATCTAGTATCTGCCTACGATTTGAATCGAAGAGTACTTGATAATTTACCAAGCTAAACTGGTCTGGGAAGAAGTTGGGGAAGTAAGAGCGGTTCCCTCCATCTCTAAACGAGTTTAGGATCAACCAAACAAATGGCAATAGCCATAGGAGGGCTAATAATAATAGCAGGATATGGATTCCTGTTTCTTTTAACGTTTTACCTGTACTTAGTTTGCGTTTTTTCTTATCTAAACTCATTGAAATGCCTCCTCGTCTTTATATGAGCCTGAACTTCTATAGGTAATTAAGGCTACTACAGATAGAGTAATAAAGGTGAAAATACCAATTACAGCACCAATATTATAGTATTGGTTATCAATCGTGAGTTTATACAGCCAAGTAACTAAGAGATCCGTGAATCCGGCTGTGGAGTTGGGACGTCCTGGGCCACCTCCCGATAGAAGATAAATAACATTGAAGTTATTAATATTTCCGGTGAATTGGGTAATGAGATAAGGTGTTGTTATGAAGAAAATATAAGGCAGTTTAATTTTTAAGAAAATAATCCATGCGTTTGCTCCATCAATACGTGCAGCTTCTTCATATTCTTCGGGCATATTCTGTAGAATCCCAGTCACTTGTAGCAATGTGTAGGGAATACCTACCCATAGATTGACGACAATTACCGTTACCCTAGCCCATGTTGGATTCGTCAAGAAGGGAAGACTTGTAGTAATAAGTCCCCAGTCATTTCTAAGTAATTCATTTATCGCGCCATTGGGTCCTAACATTGTTCGGATAACTAATAGTGAGATGAATTGAGGGATGGCAATAGTTAGAGAGAATAGAACTCTCCATAGGCCTTTGGCCCTAGTTGTCTTACGATTAATCAACATGGTTAAGCCTAAACCGAGTAGGAAATTAAGTACTGTTGCCAAAATAGCCCAAATAATTGTCCAGCCGAGAACTGGCCAGAAGGCAGAGCCTACGGTTCCACCTGGTGTAAGCACAGTTTTGAAGTTTTCTAACCCTACCCAATCAAATAAGATAAGACGGTCGTCTATTCTAGAATAGCTGGTAAAAGCCATAGAGATCATATAGATAAGAGGTAAAATTGTAAAAATCAGAATACCTGTCACAGGTAATACCAAGAGTAAATTATGAATCTTTACATCGAAGAGATCATAGATGTCCTCTTGGAAACTATTGGGTTTAATACCTTGTTTCTTCAGATATTCTGCTTTATAAGCGCTTTTTACTGTATTTCTCCAGATGAAGAAAAAAGTAATAATCATACAAATGGCTACAACACCCCACAAGAGTATTAGAACGGAATTGTCACCTACTGTATATTCATAAATCATTTTCTCTGGATTCCAAGTCTCGACCATTTCTTGTGTTCCTAGTGAGGGTAGCATCATCAGATCAGGAATCCCTTTAGTTAACATGTAAAATATGAAGAGCACTTGCATAGAAAAGAATAAGAGTGCCTTAATAATTTGCCCATGGACAAGATTTCCGAAACCCATTATCAGGATGGATAACTTCGTTGCCCAGTTACCGTCTTTTATCGCATTACCGAAGCTCCAAGGCTCATAAAATGGAGACCTTATCCGCTTAGCTCTGAGCGTTTTTGCATTAGTTGTCATACACTATCTCCTATGTTCTACCCAGTGGGTGATAGACGTTTTATTTAAAAAAAGGGTATCTGCTTGGGGCAGATACCCTATGGAGACCTAAATTATAGCGATTAGTTAATCGCACCAGAGTTCAATAGTTCATTAAACTCTTCAGTTCTTTGCTCGGCATTTTCATGTGTCACTTCACCGTTTGCAATTGCATTACCGAAGTTCTCGGCAGGTGTCCAGTAGTCATTCATAGCAGGAACGAAAGGCTGATAGAAGGAAGTATTGGCCATCGTATCATTTTGTGCCTTCACGACGAGGTTGTCGGACATACTGTCATCTGCTAGTAAATCATTGTGTACAGGAACCACGTTACGTAAATCGTAGTGGGCTTGTTGTGCTTCGGGTCTTGCTAGCCACTGTGCGAAGGCAACGGCTACATCCATGTGCTCAGCATTAGGGTTAACACCTACTGCCTTTGTTCCACCGAAGGAGAGTAACTGTTTAGGGCTACCACCGATGTTAACAGTTGGTAGTTGTGCCGCACCGAAGTTTTCACCTAGATGGCCTTGGATTGCGACAGCATCCCAAGAACCTGAGAACACAGCATTAATGTTGCCATCGGCTAGACCAGAAATACCAACACCATCTCTATCCACAACGAAGTTAGGATTGTTAATTAAATCGACAAGATAATTTGTAGTTTCTACACCTTTTTCTCCACCGAAGTTTATACCTGCTGCTTCGTCCGTACCATCCTCACCAAACATGGTTCCACCGTTTGCGAGATAGAAAGAAGCGATATACCAACTATTATTAAGAGGGAAGGCAACCTTACCTTTTTCTAACATAGTATCTAGACTCTTGATATCCTCTTCAGAGAATACACTCTTGTCGTAGAACATAAACCATGTGTTCGTTGTAAATGGAATACCATATACTTTATCGTCTATTGTAACGGAATTTACAATACCTTCTTCGTTACTGGATTTTACATATTCTTCAGCTTCTCCGCCAAGACGTGCTAATCCATTACCTGCAACTAGACCAGCAATTTGGTCATTGGCGTACAGATAAACATCCGCTGCAGCTTCTACGTCTTGTAAGACTTTATCTCTTGCATCACCTTCACCAGCTTCACCAAAAGTAAAAGTGATGTTCAAATCAGGATTAGCAGCCTGAAAAGATTCTGCTTCCTTATTTAACCATGCACCTTGATCATCTGCCTGGTCCTCGGCTGGTGACCATACGGTTAAGCTTACGTCACGTGTTTCACCACCTGTGTTGGCAGTTGTTTCACTAGGGTCCGAAGATTCATCTGTGGATGTACCTTCAGTTGTACCTTCTTGTGATCCTGTTGTCCCTGCAGTAGTAGAACCACCGCTTGTATTACAAGCAGCTGCAGTAAAAAGCATTACGCCTACTAAAGCTGATGCAACAATTTTATTAACTTTCTTCATTGTTTCTCCTCCAATTATTTAAGTATTCTGTACTGCACTTCACAATATACGGTCTCCTGTGTATTTGCGAAGTTTTTAGTATGGGTTTCTCGATATTTTGTGTAATATCATCACTTATTATAACCTAAAAATAAGTTATATTGTACATATAAGATACAGAAACTAGAAAATTTTAATGTAATTCTAAAAATGGATTAATAGGAGTAGGCCTAGATCTTTTGATTTGTGTATGTAATTCTTCGAATTTCCAAGTTCTTAGACTATTTTCATAACTAAAGGTATAAATAATGAAAAATCCTCTCTATATAAGAATAGGAGAATCTTTTCAAAGATTATTTTCTAGAAAGTATAGACAAGCACTCTCTTAGTTTTAACTAATTTTAATAAAATATATCCTATAAACCATCAACTTATTTGTATGAATATACTTTGTTCGTGATTTCTTTGGCAAAGTTACTCATTTCATCACAACTGATTGCCATCCAACCCTGATAATCTAAATTCTCATTTGCTAATTTAATATGTTGTAAGATGAAGTCTTCATATCCATCAACTTTTTCCAGTCCGTTAGATAATTTAATGTTTTCGCTTTAAACAAAGGCAACAGCATCTGTTGTTGTAAATTTAGAAAAATCTAACCGTTTTACATGTTGATTTTTTGAAAAGTAAATAGGGTTAAACCTATGAATAAAACGCCAATACTAATAAATAAAATCTTTTTTTCCTTAGCATTTCTCTTATCTCTCTATTACTATATTAGGAACCTGATTAGTTCCAATTCCACCACTTCTATCGTCTTTAACTCACCTGTTGAAAAGCAACTAAAATTCTTTCTCTTTCCTACAAACATGAAAGAGAAAATCTTATATTTATATTATATCAATCCCATTGAATAAAATAGGGAAGGGAAGAATGGTCTAGGAAGAATAAATCTTCTTCTAGCGCCTGTTTCATTAATGCAGTGTCCTTTCGGCGAAAAACATATTCAAGAAAAGCAGGCGTACGTCTGACTTGAATATGAATGGATTCTTCATATGCATCTGAAGTACGCCGCCATAGTTCCAGCGCTTCCTCGCTAGGTTTAATAATGTAAGGACTATAATGTTTTGGTTAATTCACCAATCTTACCTTTCGATTACAGAAACCAACGTAATTGGCCTGCGGCCAGTTTTTCCATAGAAGAAGTTTTGCAACTGTACTCGGAACTGTCTAGACCGTAGATTATTGGCTAATTTATTTCCTTCTGTCTGATGGCGTTTTACATACTCAATTACGAAATTCGCAATGGATTCATTGGCATCAGAGAAATTCTCATCGAAGTCTAAGAGCGCACCATAGGATAATACAGCCGGTCTCGCTTCTAACTTATTTTCCTTATTTAATAGAAGTGCTACAGATAGGACACCATCTGAACTAAGTTCTTTACGCTGTTGAAGAGCCATACTGTCCATAGATGTAGCAGATGTTCCATCAATTAGAATAGCGTCACCGGAAGTGTATCCTCCGATATTCGCCTTCTTATAATTACACTCGAAAATATCACCATTGTTTAAAACAAAGATATTACCCCAATCCATACCCAATTCATGTGCTAAAGCACCGTGACTATAGAGCATACGATATTCACCATGGACAGGAATAAAGTATTTAGGTTTCAAGAGCGTGTGCATCAACTTATGTTCCTCGCGGTTTGCATGACCTGATACATGTATCGCGTAAATATCAGAATAGACGACACGTGCTCCACGTTTGTAGAGTTCATCTATAACGCGCAAAATGGGTTTCTCATTTCCAGGAATAGCGGTTGCAGAAATAATTACTGTGTCGCCCTCTTCAATCTCAATGGAACGATGTTCAGCATAGGCCATACGGGTTAAAGCAGACATGGGCTCACCCTGACTTCCTGTTGTAATAATACAAACTTCTTCGGCTTTATACCGATTAACATCATTTAGCTCGATGAGTGTACTTTCTTTCATCTTTATATAGCCTAGTTTATTTGCAGCATTAAATACATTTAACATACTACGCCCGACTAGAGCCACTTTGCGTCCCACTTCTTCCGCAGCACTGATAATCTGTTGGACACGACTAACGTTTGAAGAGAAGGTTGCTACGAAGATGCGTCCTTTGGCCAAAGCAAATTGCCGAGCAAATGTTTCTCCCACGGTTTTCTCGGAAATTGTATAGCCTTCACGGGCTACGTTTGTACTTTCACCTAGATAGAGGAGTACGCCTTCTTTGCCGAGTTCGGCCAAGCGGGCAAGATCTATGGGTTTACCATTTACAGGCGTATAGTCGACTTTGAAGTCTCCTGAATGTACTACTAATCCCGCAGGTGTGCGTATAGCAAGGGCGTAAGCATCTGCAATACTATGATTGACATTGATAAATTCCACTTCAAAACAGCCTGTTTTACGAGTTTGGCCAGGTTCAACGGAATATACTTGTTTGGCAAACTGACGTATACCTTTATCTTCAAACTTAAGTCTTATTAATTCAGCTGCTAATTTTCCACCGTAAATAGGCACATTTTTCTTGATTTTTCGCATTAAATAGGGAAGAGAACCAATATGATCTTCATGACCGTGCGTTATATAAATAGCACGAAGTTTATGTAAATTTTCTTCGACATAGGTAAAGTCTGGAATTACCGCATCGATTCCAGGCTGATGTTCTTCTGGGAAAGCAACACCAACATCCACAATTATCATGTCATTACCGTATTCTAGAACCGTCATATTCTTACCAATCTCTAATAGACCGCCAAGAGGTATTACTTTTAATGTGTCACTATCTAAATGCTTCGTATTTACACGTACGGGGTCATGGGCTGAACGGATATTGGTGCCACGGTAGTTTCTCTGGCCTGGTCGGCCACTAAGGTTTTTGAGCTGAGGAGACATGACAGGTTCTGTAGCTTCTGCTGTATTTTGTTGGTTCCGATTTCTTGGATTTTCTTTTGCCCAAGTTGGTGTATTCTGTTTTCTGTTTGACTTCTTGGACTGGAATTCTTGACTTCTTTGTTTGAAACTCTTAGTTTCTTTCTTCTTATTACTATTGTTGTTAGTGTTGTTGGGCTTAGAATTTGATTCTTCTACTAGGCCTGGAACGAATCGCTCGTTTGCTTTATTCTTTTCATTTTTATTCTGTGACTGTGGCGATCTGGGCCTACTACTGTGGTTTTTTTCTGGCATAAATTTCCTTCTTTCATACTGCGTAGGAAGTAAAGAATTACAAGACAATCTCTAGTCTCTTCCACGTGTGACTTCCTACTAATTTATTCTATTTTTTATAATAAGAGCATGCGTCAAAAAGCATGGCTCAAAAAATCTAAATATTATTTTATATTGTACATGAATTTCATTTGATTAAAAAGTTTGCAACGAGTATCTCTATTGAGAATATGGAGGAAGCATGAAAACTTCACTAAAAGATAGTCATTGTTTTTGTTAAAAGCTAACGAATTTCTCTGTAAACAAATTGATTATACACAATTTCTAAAGAAACTGTTTGTTTTATGCTACAATCGTAAAGTATATGTAAAAAATCTCTGGCCGTTGTCAGTTAACATGAAGGAGTATCATGAAGAAATTAATTACATTACTCAGTACATTAGCAGGCTGTGGAATGGTCGCCGTTCTCTTATCCAATCAACTAGGGACCCCACTGGCTATTACAAACACCAATGAGTCATTAGCTCCCAATAACGCTGTTTTTGCAGCGCAAGCAACAGAGCCGATAAGTCCTGCATTAGAGTCTATTGAGACGACTATTGCTACAGATATTAAGTTAACAACTGCCCATAACATGGGAGGTGCCTTGACGACTCCGTTACTTACTACCTTGAATACAACAGTGGCTGAAACCAAGGAGTCTACTACAGCATTTGTAAGAACAACATTTGCAGCTTCGCCTACTTCTGAAAAAGAAGTAACAGAAGCTTCTGTGTACTTATTAAATCGTGGCGAGAATTCTTTGGAGAATATGCGTGTTGATGAAATTGAATCGTCAGCTTCTATAGAGCCTAGTGCTGCATTGGCATCGGAAGTTTCCGAAGTAACGACTGCGGCTACAACGGAAGACACGGAAACAGAGCTTACGGATGCAGTAGAAGAAACTACCACAACCACGACTCTAAGACCTACAACAGAAGCACCTACAGT
>CAYMOG010000045.1:0-9964 GCA_964392065.1 uncultured Oscillospiraceae bacterium | reverse complement strand
AACTCGCGACTTTCACCATGGCAAGGTGACACTCTACCAATTGAGTTAATCCCGCAAATTTGCTTGTAGTATAGACATAATACTATGCCGGATATTAACAAGCAATTTGGTGACCCGTAGGGGAATCGAACCCCTCACTCCGCCGTGAAAGGGCGGTGTCTTAAACCGATTGACCAACGGGCCATGTTGGTAGCGGTAGTCGGATTTGAACCAACGACACTTCGGGTATGAACCGAATGCTCTAGCCAACTGAGCTATACCGCCGTATTATATTCTGCTCCGCTCTCGCTGCGACCGTCTCAGGTGAAACGTGCTTGATAATTCTATCAATCAAACTTTAGGATGTCAACAGCTTTTTGCAGAAAATTTCTTTAAAATCTTAAGATTATTTTCAAATCAATTTACAATAATAAAAACGTCTACACTCTCTGTGTTTAAACTTAAAGATGATCCATTAGACCAATTATATAAGTATCTGCCTATGCCTAAACATAGGCAGAAAACTATAATAATTACTTAACTTCGACTTCAGCGCCGGCTTCCTTAAGTTTGTTTGCAGCTTCTTCAGCTTCTTCCTTAGAAACATTCTCTTTAACTGGCTTTGGAAGGTTATCTACTAATTCCTTAGCATCTTTCAGACCAAGACCTGTAATTTCACGAACAACCTTGATAACACCGATCTTAGATGCACCATGATTGGTGAGGTTGACTGTGAATTCAGTCTGCTCTTCTTCCTCTGCAGCACCACCAGCTGGACCTGCAACAACAGCAGCAGCAGCGGTAACGCCAAATTCTTCTTCTAGGGCCTTGACGAGCTCATTAAGCTCCATAACACTGAGGCTCTTAATTTCTTCAATAAATTGTGTAACTTTTTCGTTAGCCATTTTCGACTTCCTCCTTGATTCTATTAATTACTCAGCAGATTCTGCTGGAGCTTCTTCTTGGGTTTCTTCTACTTCTTCTGCAGGTGCCTCTGTGCTCTCATCAGCACTTTCGACTTCTGCTTCTTCTACTGGTGCTGTAGCCTCAACTTCATCTGTTGAAACTTCCTCACCGTCTTCCTTTTTACCTTCATACACATCCGCTGCTGTTTCCGCACCTGCTTCTTCAGCTTTCTCAGCAATGGCTTTAACCAACATAGCTAAGCCACTGATTGGAGAAACAAGGCTTCCTACCAACTTCGCATACAATTCAGGTAAATCTGGTACATCGGCCAAAGCATTAAGTTCGTCTAAGGAAATTACTTTTCCTTCGCTAGCACCGCCCTTAATTTCAATATGTTGGTTAGTTTTTGCAAACTTCTTCAGGACTTTTGCTGGAGCAATAATATCATCACTATAAGCTACAGCCGTTGAACCTACGAATATATCTTCTAATTCATCTAAGCCCGCTTGCTTAACTGCCAGTTTACCGAGTCTATTCTTCACTACTCGATAGCTTACACCTGCTTCACGAAGTTGATTACGAAGATCCGTATCTTGTGCAACAGTTAGACCTAGGTATTCTGTAAGAACAACGGTCTGTGCAGACTTTAAACTCTCAGCCAATTCAGAAACATATTGCTTCTTCTGGTCTAAAATTCTATCACTAGGCATGTTTTCCCTCCTTTATAAAAATATCCCTTATGCCAGAAGACATAAGGGATACGAATAACAAATTGATTAACCCAATATAAGGGAAAGTTTGTCTCGTTCCTCGGTAGGATTCCCTGATGGAATTTATGCATTAGCTCCTACTGTCTTAGGCACATTATAAGATGATATAGCCCATCTTCTAGCTTGTCAAGTTTTTTATTTAAATTAGTGTTCTAATCTCAAAGCTGGACCCATGGAGCTGCTTACACTCGCGGAACGAATGTATTGGCCTTTGGCCGCAGCAGGCTTCGATTTGATAATAGCATCCATAAGAGTTCTATAGTTTTCTAATAACTTTTCCTCATCGAATGATGCTTTACCAATTACGGAGTGGATAATGTTGGACTTGTCCAAGCGATATTCTACTTTACCCGCTTTAAGATCATTTATAGCAGTGGTTACATCAGCAGTTACCGTTCCAGCCTTAGGGTTAGGCATAAGTCCTTTAGGACCTAATACTCGACCTAAACGGCCTACTACACCCATCATATCTGGTGTCGCTACGACAACGTCGAAATCAAACCAGTTTTCACTTTGTATTTTATCCGCAAGTTCAGCGCCGCCAACATAATCAGCACCTGCTTCTTTTGCCTGGTCTACTGCTTGCCCTTGTGCAAATACAAGAATTTTTACACTCTTACCTGTACCATGTGGCAATACTACTGATCCACGAACTTGTTGGTCTGCATGTCTTGAGTCAACGCCTAAGCGCACATGCAACTCAACGGATTCATCAAACTTCGCTGTAGCAAGTTTTTTCACGAGACCCATCGCCTCTTCTGGCGCATAAGACTCATTTTCTACGAGCTTCACAGCATCTTGGTATCTTTTTCCTCTAGCCATTTAGCCCTCCTATTCTTCGTCGTTCTCAACGACGATACCCATACTACGTGCGGTTCCTGCAACCATCTCCATACATGCTTCAATAGTTGCTGCATTCGTGTCTTGAATCTTCTGTTCTGCAATCTTACGTACTTCAGAACGTTTGATCGTTGCGACCTTGTCACGTTGTGGTACACCAGAACCCTTTTCGATGTTCAAAGCCTTCTTCAGCAAGATTGGCACCGGTGGGGTCTTGGTGATGAATGAATAAGAGTTATCTGCATACACTGTAATTACTACAGGAATAACAAGACCTACGTCTTGCGCAGTTCTCTCATTAAATTCTTTAACGAACTGTGGAATAGAAATTCCGTTCGCACCAAGAACTGGTCCAACCGGTGGTGCTGGCGTTGCTTTGCCTGCAGGAATCTGCAGTTTTACATAATTTTTGATTTTCTTAGCCATGATAGCCACCTCCCAATTTGTTGTCCTTAAGCCTAGGGCTTAAGCTTATCTATATTTACCATAAGAAGATGTTTAAGCCGCTAAGCCTATACATCCTCCCTAGGTGGATAAGTATTTTTACAGTTTATTAAAGACGCATTACCTGAGTAAAATCCAATTCAACTGGCGTTTCGCGGCCAAACATGGATACAGTCAGGCGCACCTTTTTCTTCTCGAAATTTATTTCTTCTACCGCTCCAACGAAACTCTCAAGAGGTCCATTGATAACTTTGACAGAATCACCGATATCGTAATCTACATCAGGTACCCAATCGGTTTCCACTCCCATCATTGCAAGTTCTTCATCTCTGAGTGGTACGGGTTTAGAGTTAGGTCCTACGAATCCAGTCACACCTCTAGTATTACGTACGATATACCAAATATCGTCGTTTAGTACCATTTTAATTAGTACATATCCAGGGAAGACTTTTTTCATTGAAGTTTTCTTTTTGCCTTCTTTGAACTCAACCACTTCTTCCATAGGGACTTCGATTTCTTGAATAAATTCTTGAAGGTCTCTATTATGAACAATTTGCTCGAGTGTTCTCTTCACTTTATTCTCATAACCTGAATAAGTGTGAACAACATACCAAAACGCATCGACACCTTCTATCAATTCAACTTCAGGTTCTTCTATAGTAGCTTCCTCTGCAGACACATCTTCCGAGAAAAGTTCTTCTGTAAGTTCATCGGTAGTTTGAGTCTCTTCCTCAACTACTTGTTCGTCTTTATTATTATCATCTGAAAGTATTGACATCTTACTCTCCTCTTCTACTAATCTCTGCACCGTTAACTTAGTCTATAGATAGACCTTGTATCGTGTAGGTCAAATGTATTACAGAATCTTACTCTGTTGGATCCACTACTTCTACCGTAGCTGTAGTTTCTTCTACAATCGGCTCAGTAATTACTGGCTGTTCTGGATTTACTGTCATAGGAGCGGTATTGAAACCCATAAGATTCAATAAACCTACCATGATACTATCCACTATAAACACCATGACTAATACTAGTGCAACAACGACCACAACGACTACGGCTGTTTCCTTGACCGTTTTACGGCTAGGCCAAACTACACGTTTAATTTCTTTCGCCAGACCACTGAAGAAGTTTTTAATTCTATCTAAGAAACCAGGTTTTTCCGTTGTTTTTTTCTTCGAACCTTTTCTCACTTCTTCTTGCTTGACTTTATTCCCTTTTCTTGCCATATTTCAGAGCCCCTTTACATTGGTATAAAGAACTTACTTCGTTTCCTTATGGTTCGTATGTGTACGGCAGAATTTGCAGTATTTTTTTCTCTCAAGACGATCAGGATGATTCTTCTTTTTCTTCTTCGTGGTGTAATTTCTTTGTTTACACTCATCACAAGCAAGAATAATAATCTCCGCTGCTCCAGGTTTCGCCATATTCTCTTCCTCCATCTCCCTAAATAGCTGAACGCTAGTATATGTAAAAAAATTACATAAAAAAATAATGCCCTTCCCAGAAAGGCTAAGTGAGTATACCACTACTTTCTTGCCTGTGTCAAATAGAATGACAAGATTTCGCTCGAATTTCTCATGTTATGAACTATTGCGGACATGAGTAAAATATATAAGAATCAAGTTCTACGATTTTTCATTTCTGCAGCGATTTCTTCCCAAGTAATATTTTCTTGAACCATGAGCACCATGAGATGATAATACAAGTCTGCCAGCTCTCGAACCGCTTGCTCTTTATCTTGATTTTTGGCCGCCAGTACCAGCTCTGTTGCCTCTTCTACAACTTTTTTACAAATTTTATCTTGCCCTTTTTCTAAGAGATAACTTGTATAAGCTCCACTCTTGGGATTTTTTTTACGATCTTCTACCACTTGATAGACTTCTATGAAAATATCGCCGATGTTGGTCATAGTATTTCCCCTTTTTGTCTATTATAGATTATTTGGACTATTTATGATATTTCTCGCCACGTTTGATCTTAAAAGCTCTGTAGATTTGCTCAATTATAAGTAATCTACTCATTTGGTGGGTAAATGTCATCTTACTCATAGATAAACGAAAATCCACTTGATTTAATAAGGTATCACTGAAACCATAGGAACCGGCAATAAACAGAGTAATATTTGCTCCTCCACTCATAAACCATGGCTCTAGTTTTTTGGCTAGTTCTTCTGAGGAAAGTGGAATGCCATGCAAATCAAGTGCAATTTTATAGCTATTGTCTCTAGCTTTTTTCAATAAACGCTGGCTTTCGGCGGCTTTGGCCAACTCTAGAGGTTCTTGATCCGAAGCGTCTGCTACTTCAATAATTTCTAAATTCACATAGGATTGTAGTCTTTTCTGGTATTCCTTAATACCTTCCACCAACCATTTTTCTTTAATCTTCCCGGCACAGATAATATATAGATTCATTAATTACACCTACAAATATTGCCAAACACTAGGCGTATAGCGAGGTGCGGTAGTCATTAGATAATCTATTCCGATTTTTGCTCCCTGCTTGTTCAAGTGCGTCTCTACACTTGAATAAGCAAGTTCTGGAGTATTATTATTTTCACTCAAATGAATTAAAACGAACCGAGTACTTCCAGACTCCAGCATATCTTGCGTAGCATATGCACATTCAACATTGGAAATATGACCCGTGCCAGAAACAATCCGTTGCTTCAGTGGCCAAGGATAAGAACCTCCCCAGAGCATATGGGCATCATAATTTGCTTCAATAAATGCTAAATCCACACACGATAAATGTTCGGCAATCTCATCCGTATACTCCCCGACATCACTGGCCAAAGCCACCACAGCCTTACCTGTATCAATGCGATAGCCTAGGGGCCCACCGGCATCATGCGGCACTGAGAAAGGTTTTATAGCCATAGAGCCCACTTCAAACCCTAAGTTTTCATGGACGATTCTTACATCCGGTAAGGACCTAAATTGCTCTCGGTGCTTAATACGATTCCAGGTTCCTAAACTCATATAAGTAGGGATTTGGAAACGACGAGCAAAAACACTCAATCCTGCAATATGATCACTATGCTCATGGGTAATGAGTATGCCGTTTAATTTCTCAGGAGAAATGTCCATTTTAGACATAGCCGAGAGAAGTCTCTTACAAGAAACTCCTGCGTCAATAAGAATACTGCTATCTTTATTTTGTACGAAGACACTATTTCCTGCACTACCGCTAAATAAAGTACAGGCACGATCTTGATAATTCAAATCTACAGTTCTCTCTCTGCTTCTGGATGATCTTCTGTGCTCTTACGGATATCAGCTTGAATCCCTTGAAGCTTCTTGATTAAATTCTCATAGCCTCGTTCTAAAGAGTGGATATTATAGATTTCAGTCGTACCAGTAGCGGCTAATCCCGCTAAGATCATGGCCGCCCCAGCTCTTAAATCTCTTGCTTTAACCATAGCGCCTGTCAAATGAGAAGGTCCTTCAATGAGGGCAACCTTATCTGCTACCGTAATACCTGCACCCATTTGCTTCAGATCATCTATATATTGGAAACGGTTATCCCAAACATCTTCATACATTTTCGATAGGCCATTTCCCATGCTAAGCAGCGCCACCATCTGTGGTTGTAAATCCGTAGGAAATCCAGGATAAGCCATGGTACGTACACTAATAGGTTTAAGCTCTTGCTCTGCATCAACCCATACACGAATACTATCTTCGAAAATCTCCATATTTACACCCATCTCATCGAGTTTCGCCGTGAGCGGTTCTAAATGCTTAGGAATTAGATTCTTAACTAGCACATCACCTCGGGTTATAGCACCAGCAATCATATAGGTTCCTGCTTCAATTTGATCAGGAATAATAGCATAGCTTGTATCGGCAGGGATTTCCTCTACACCATCAATACGGATAACATCGGTTCCTGCTCCACGTATCTTGGCGCCCATCGAATTTAAAAAATTTGCGACATCTACGATGTGAGGTTCACGAGCGGCATTTTCTATGGTTGTCTGACCTTTTGCTTTCGTTGCAGCAATCATAATGTTCATCGTAGCGCCAACACTAACCTTATCGAGGTAAATGTGGTCACCAATTAAACCATCTTCTGTGTTGAGATGAATATAGCCGTGGGAGACATCATCTTTGGCACCCAATGCACGAAATCCTTTGAGATGAAGATCAATTGGTCTTGTGCCGAAATTACATCCACCTGGTAGATAGTTTCTTGCTTTACCAAAACGAGCAAGCATCGCTCCCAATAAGTAATAAGAAGCACGTATATCTCTAGCTCTCTCATCGGTAACTTCCGCCTGTTTAATTTTCGTCGCATCGAAATATACATTACCATCTTCACGGATTTCAACGGTCGCACCTAAATTTCGGCATAACTCTAATTGGGTCAAAACATCGGAGATCTTAGGGAGGTTTTCAATTACACATGGTCCATCCAGAACACATGCTGCCGCAACAATTCCTAGTGCAGCATTCTTCGATCCACTAACGGTAATTTCACCTTGTAATGGACGCCCTCCATTAATATAATAACTGGCCATTTAAGGTCCCCCTTTTAATTCATTAATCATAGTTTCACATTATACAATACAGATTAAAACTTCATGTGAATTCTCTTATTCTTCATTATTTATTGCATTTATTTTACCATGAGACGGCAATTCATTCTCTTCTTTCTCAAGAGGATTGTCGATTGTTGTATTCTCAGTAGACATTTCATCTTCGGCCAAAGCATTTGATGGCACTTGCCTCTCACTACTAAGCACGCCCGCAAAATCTTCCACTCGTTCCTCTTCATCCTCATCAGACTGTATCTTATATGGAGCAAGAATAATGTCTCTTTCTTGTCTTGTCAAATCTTGAAGGCTATTCTTCTCTATACCGAGACTAGCCGCTTCATCCAGAAGAAATTGCCTAGCTTTGGCAATCAAAATATCGCCTTCTTGGCCATCAGCTAACTCAACTTCCAGCATGATTTTTCGATAGATTTTTGCTGCACTAGGTAAAGATACAGTGAATTCAGAGCCTTTGGTCAATACAGATTGGACAGAGATTTTCCCATGGTGGAGCTCGCAAAGTTCTTTGGCAATCGACAAACCCAAACCTGTCCCGCCATATTTTCTCGAGCCCGTATTATCAACCCTGTAAAATCGATCAAAAATCGATTGTAGATGTCGCTCTTCAATTCCTTTGCCATTGTCTTTAACCTTTACCGTAATATCTTCAGCTACCCGACTTAAATAGACATTCACTTTTCCTTTTTTATCCGTATATTTAATAGCATTTAGAATCATATTCAATAGAATACGATCCATACTACTCCGGTCACCGAAAACTTTTGGAATGTTAGACATTACATCGCACGTAAGCTCGATTTCTTTCTCTTCTGCCTTAAGTTGGCATCTTTCAACGGCTGATTTTACAATCGAAACTAGATCGATTTCATCCATGTGCATGCCTTTTCCCCTAGAATCAATACTAGATAAGAGCAGTAAATCATTAATAAGTGCTTCCATGCGATTGGAATCTTCTAGTATGCGCGTTAGATCTTGCTTAATGGACTCTGTCTTTTTCTCATCAACTCCCCAATCAAGAAGAGATTCTGTATAGGTTTTAATAATTGTAAGGGGTGTTCGTAACTCATGGGAAACATTGGCAACAAATTCTTTGCGTTGTTTCTCTTCTAGGACATTTGCAGTAATATCCGATGTTATGAATAGCGTAGAGAAATTACTCTTTCCCTCCATCGCAATATCTTTCATTGTAATATGAATTTGTCTCTTATTAATCTCAATGTCTGCATGCGTTTCCAGAGCTCCCAGAAGTTGTGCAGTTTTCAAATCATTAGCTTCATCATACAATACTAAAAAGTCATTAATATGGTCGGGGACATGTTCTAGGTTAAGCATCGCTAAAACTCTTTGATTACTTAACTTCAACTTGCCGTCAATACCATAAACAATAACGCCCAAATCAAGATCTTCTAGAAGTGCTTCTGTCTGAATGCGATCTCTTAGAAATTGTTGTGTGATTTTTTCTACTTCTTGTTTGGTTTTTTCCTCTTTCTTGTACAGATAGAATGCTAATAAAACTAAACACAAAAAAGCACCGATGCCCATACCTATAAGTAAGATAAGCAAAGGGTGCATACCAACGATGTAGCCTTCATGGTTTGAGGTTAATGAAAAGGATAAGAAATGAAAGGATCTAAACATTTTTATTAAAATAGTATCCTACGCCACGTTTCGTAATGATGTATCGATATTTAGTAGAGTCGGGTTCAAGTTTCTCTCTTGTCCTACGGACTGTTACATCAACGGTTCGAACATCTCCATAATATTCGTAATCCCATACTTCATCTAATAATTCTTCTCTAGTAAAAGCCGTCCCAGCATGTTGGGCGAGAAAAGATAATAATTGAAATTCACGTAGAGTAAGATGTAAGTTCTCACCATCTCTACGAACTTCGTAAACATCATTATCTATCTCTATATCACCAATACGTAATACCTTTGCACTTGATCCCTCGAATTCAGAAGTATTCGTGAGTGCCAAACGACGAAGCTGTGCTTTCACTCTTGCAAGAACTTCTCTCGTGCTGAAAGGTTTCGTAATATAATCATCGGCGCCAAGTTCTAAACCCAAAACCTTATCTATTTCTTCACTCTTAGCAGTGAGCATGATTATCGGAGTCGTAATGGTTTGACGTAGAGTTCTACAGACATCGAAGCCATCTTTTGTAGGCAGCATACAATCTAATAAAATAAGGTCATAATCGTCTTCCAAAGCCATAGTAATCGCTTCACCACCGTCATACGCAGTATCTACCTGATAACCTTCACGTTCTAAATTGGATTGTAAAATATCAACGATTGCATGCTCATCATCAACGACTAAAATTTTTGCTGCCATAGACACCTCTACTAAAAAAAAGAAATAATTTCAAAAAATTGTTTAAAACAACTTAAGATTAACATGAAACATTATAACATAGAGCCAAAGTAAAAAATGGCATAAAAAAAGCCGGCGAAGACCTATTTTCCC
>CAYMOG010000044.1:0-9983 GCA_964392065.1 uncultured Oscillospiraceae bacterium | reverse complement strand
ATTTAGTAGACGCCACTCGAGCAAACGAAAAATTGTGCCAAAAAATAAATTCCATCATATTACCCAGTGGTAGGAATTTGCGATTTAATGGGCACCACTCGCGCAAACGAAAATTCCTGCCAGAAAATAAAACCCATCCTATTACCCAGCGTCAGAAATCTTACCCACAAATACAAATTCCTGCCAGCTCCTATGCTTGTAATGCTTCCATTCTCATGTGTTGCTTAAGCAGTTCAACTTAGGTTCTACGAAGTAGTTTAATCTTACTCTAGTTTATATTGAAAACGTTTGCTATTATAGAATAAATAAATGAGGAGCCTGAACAATGAACAAAACACGATATGCCCAAGTGGGGACAGGAAGCCGCGCGAGATTTTTCTACGAGGCGGTAGCGAGTGATTTTCAAGAAACAAGTGAGCTGGTGGGGTTCTGTGATATCTCACAAACGCGTATGGATTATGCCAATACCTTATTAAGCCAGCATGGTCACCAAGAAGTACCGACTTATTTCTATACAGAATTCGAGAAAATGCTAGAAGAAACGAAACCAGACATTGTCATTGTGACGACTGTGGATCGTAGCCATGATCATTATATTATCAAGGCTATGGAAATGGGCTGTGATGTCTTGACGGAGAAACCGCTTACAACGGATGAGACGAAAGCCCAAGCGATTCTCGATTGCCAGAAGCGCACAGGTAGAAAAATCCGAGTGAGCTTCAACTATCGTTATGCGCCTCATAATACGAAGATTCGTGAACTGATAGCAGACGGTACGATAGGTCAAGTGACCTCTGTGCATTTCGAGTGGTTACTGAATACCCAGCATGGCGCGGACTATTTCCGTCGTTGGCATAGAAATAAGATTAATTCCGGTGGACTTCTTGTCCATAAATCGACTCACCATTTTGATTTGGTAAATTTCTGGTTAGGTACGGAACCTGAATCTGTATTTGCCTACGGAGATCTTAAATTCTATGGTAGACATAATGCCGAGGATCGTGGAGAAGCACACTTCTACCATCGTAGTCATGGCTCACAGTGGGCAAAAGACGACCCATTCTCCATTGATATAGAAGGTAACGAAACCATGAAGGCTCTGTACTTGAACGCCGAGGAGGACTCGGGTTATGTGAGGGACCGCAGTGTTTTTGCAGATGATATCTCTATAGAAGATACGATGGGTGTTCTGGTAAAGTATCATAACGGTGCCATTATGACCTACTCTCTAAACGCCTATATGCCATGGGAAGGCTTCAATGTAAACATTAATGGAACGAAGGGTAGGATTGAGCTTCATGTTGTGGAGAGACCTTATGTTTCTGCAGGTGGAGATAAGTCAGACGAGGGCGCATTAAAAGAGAAGACACTTATGGTCCACCCTATGTTTGCTGCACCTTATGAAGTGGCGATCGAAGAAAAAGAAGGTGGCCATGGTGGCGGTGACCCTATCTTGTTGAAGGATTTGTTTGGTGAGTCTGAAGAGGATCCGTATAATAGAGCGGCAGGTCTAGAAGATGGTATCAAGAGTATACTGACCGGTATAGCAGCGAACCAGTCCATTGCGTCGAACCGAGAAGTTAAGATAAAAGATTTAATCACTCTATAGGAGCGTTATGACGGATATAGTATTTGCATTCCAAACGGTGTTCCCTTTGCTTGTTTACATGCTTGTAGGCATGTTGGTGAAGTATTTCCATATTGCGGAAGAATCAGCTTTGGCCCAGACGAATAATCTTGTGTTTAAGATATTCATCCCCATGAGTATTGCCCGAAATATTATCAATGCAGAGCTAGGCGCTACCAATATGGCGCCTGTGCTCTTATATGCCGTGGTTATGGTGACGGTGGTTTTCTTATTGGCATGGGTTTATTTCGCCTGGCAAGAGCCGGTCTTAAGCAGGCGAAGTGTCATGATTCAGAATGCCTTCCGAAGTAATTTCGTTTTGTTCGGTTTGCCACTAACCCAGATGATTTTGTCTGGAAGAGGGACGGGTGTAACGGAAGTGCTGATTGCTGTGGTGGTCCCTCTGTTTAATGTCTACGCCGTATTCATCTTGCAATACTATGGTGAAGGTAAGATGAATGTAAAGAGCTTAATTAAGGGTATATTTACCAACCCCTTAATTGTTGCAGCAATACTCTCTCTAATCTATAAGGCTACATTCGGAACCTTGCCAAGTTTCTTGGAAAAACCTGTGCATGGCATGGCGCAGGTGGCCACGCCTCTGGCGTTAATTATCCTCGGTGCAAGATTTCATTTCCAACAAACGGTAGAATTTCGTAAACATATTGTGTTAGGCGTGCTTACGCGTTTGCTGGTGGTGCCGGCTGTTTTCTTAGGCCTTGCGGTCCTGTTAGGCTTTAGAGGAGAGGTCCTGGTAGCGTTCTTAGCGATTAGTGCGAGCCCTGTGGCCGTGGCGTCCTACTCTATGGCACAAGGCATGGGAGCAGATCATCGCTTAGCGGGCCAACTCCTCATTTATAACTCGCTTCTGTGTAGCTTCAGCTTGTTTGTGTTTATTTTCCTCTTGAGAACCTGGGCTTTTATTTAGGAAATTATGTTGTAATTACAACATAATTTTGTCAGAGCCACTCCTATAATAATCTTAAGATTATAAGAAATTCGTTTCAGGAGGATAGATATGACGAAGGAAATGTTTTGTTACCAGTGTCAAGAAACTGTAGGAAATAAGGGTTGTACTACTGTAGGAGTTTGTGGCAAGAGCCCTACGGTGGCTGCCTTACAAGATTTATTAGTATTTGTTACGAAGACTCTGTCGCTCGTGACTACTCAGTTAAGAGCCGAAGGGCAGGAGGTAAGTCAGGAAACCAATCATATTGTGACTCTTAACTTATTTACTACCATTACAAACGCCAATTTCGATGAAGAAATGATTGCCGAACGCATAGCCTTGACACTAGAAGAAAAAGCGAAGTTGCTTCCACAAGTGAAGAATCAAGAGGCTCTATTGGAAGCCGCTTTTTGGACAGGGGACGAAGAGGATTATTGGGCCAAAGCCCAAGAAGTCGGTGTATTAGCAACAGAAGATGAGGACATCCGCAGTTTAAGAGAACTGATTATCTATGGTTTGAAGGGTTTATCCGCCTATTCTAAACATGCAAATGTTCTATTAGAGGACAACGCAGAAGTGGATGCTTTCTTGCAAGAAGCTTTGGCCAAAACCTTAGATGCTAGCTTGAGTGTTGAGGAGCTTGTTGCCCTTACGCTGGAAACGGGTGCGTATGGGGTGAAGGGTATGGCGCTACTTGATGGTGCGAATACGACGGCTTATGGTAACCCAGAACTTACCCATGTGAATATTGGTGTTGGTACGAATCCTGGTATTCTCGTTTCAGGGCATGATCTGAGGGATTTGGAGATGTTGTTGGAGCAGACCGAGGGTACGGGTATTGATGTTTATACCCATTCGGAGATGCTTCCTGCACATTCTTATCCCGCTTTTAAGAAGTATAAGCATTTTGTTGGAAACTATGGGAATGCTTGGTGGAAGCAAAAAGAAGAATTCGAGTCCTTCCGTGGCCCTATTCTAATGACAACAAACTGTATTGTTCCGCCTAAAGACTCCTATAAAGACCGTTTATTCACTACAGGGGCTGCGGGTTTCCCTGGCTGCCCACATATTCCTGGTGGAATAGGCGAAGAGAAAGACTTCTCGGAAATTATTGCTTTGGCCAAATCCTGTGAAGCGCCTATTGAGATTGAATCGGGTACTATTGTTGGTGGTATGGCCCATAATCAAGTGCTCCAACTGGCAGATCAAGTGGTAGAGGCTGTACGTAGTGGTGCGATTAAGCATTTCGTTGTCATGGGTGGTTGTGACGGCCGCTCGAAGAAGCGTGATTATTATAAAGACTTCGCTCAGGGGCTTCCTGAAGATGCAGTTATTCTCACTGCAGGTTGTGCGAAATATCGTTATAACAAATTGGATTTAGGAGATATTGGTGGAATTCCTAGAGTGTTAGATGCGGGACAATGTAACGACTCGTATTCTATTGCACTAATCGCTCTTAAGCTTCAAGAAGTATTCGGCTTAGAAGATATTAATGCACTTCCGGTTGTCTATAATATTGCCTGGTATGAGCAAAAAGCCGTTATTGTTCTTCTTGCTTTGCTGTCTCTAGGTATTAAGAATATTCATTTAGGTCCTACGTTACCAGCTTTTTTATCTCCTAATGTGGTCAATGTTTTAGTAGAGAATTTCGGTATTGCAGGAATTCGTGATGTAGAGTCTGATCTGGAAGCGTTTTTCGGTATCGAAGAGACCGTAGAAGAGGCCACCACAGGTCCTATTCATGGTGATATGTATATTGGAGAACTACTACGCCAGTATCCGGAGACCGCTCCAACACTTATGGGGATTGGTATGCACTGTTTGGGATGTCCATCTTCTCAAATGGAAACTATAGCCGAAGCAGCCATGGTGCATGGATTATCTGTTGAAGAATTGTTAGCTGCTTTAAATAGTAGTATTCAGGACTAAGGAGTCTATTATGGACGGTATTGAAATTCTGATTGAAGAACACGAGAATATTAGGAGAGCTCTCAGAATATTTAAACAAGATCTCATTATCTTCATGAATCAGGGAGGAACTTCAGAAGACATTGTGAAGTTTAGAGCGTATATTGACTTTATTAAATATTATGCCGATCACCACCATCATCATAAGGAAGAGGAAATTCTCTTCAAAGTCATGGGCGAAGAACTAGGAGAAATTGCTCAGAAATTGGTCCAATATGGGATGATGCAAGAGCATAGTACCGCACGTTTTCTTGTCCAAGAAATGGAAGATGGATTAAACCGTTATGAAGTTTCAGGAGAAGATGAGAGTAAATTGGATTTCCTCGGGAGCGCCACCGCTTATGTGCACCATTTAGATGCGCATATTGAGAGGGAGAATAAGGTGGTGTTTCCATTTGCAATACGAGAGCTTAGTTCCGATTCAATACAGTTCGTTAACAAGAGCAGTAGGATGTTCGAGGAAAAAGAAGCTAAGTCTAGAGAACACTATCTTGGATGGCTAGAAAACTTGCAAGAAGGGCAATAGAAGTTATCTTAAGTTAAGACTAACGCAGAATGCGGAAGTAGTTGCGTTCAGATTCAATAATACCTTGTTTCTTGAGCTTACTTATCTCGTGGGATAAGGCACTGCGATCGACACCTAGATAATCCGCCAATTGCTGTCGGTTAAATGGGATAGTAAATGTATTTTGCCCTGACTTCATGGCTTCAAAAGAGAGATAAGACAAGAGTTTCTCATGGATAGTATGAGGAGTAGTATGGAAAATTTTCTGTGAGAGATTCTTGTTTTTTACCGTTATAATGTGAAAAAGATTGCTGATAAGTTGATTATGTAAACCGCAGTTTCTCTGGCATGTCGTGCTAATCGCATGCATACTTAGGAGTAGAACTTCACTGGTTCCGGTACTTCTCACATTGACCAAGATACCTTCGTTAGGGTCCATAGCATAGGATTCGGCAAATATTTCACCTGCATGAATGACAGATAGAATATTATTATTCCCCTGAATATCAACATACTCAATAAGCAGTTCACCAGATAAGAGTAAACCGAAGCGCTCGATATGCTGTCCAGCCATGAAAACGAATTGATCCTTCGTGAAGGTTTTCGTTTCGAACTGTAGGCATGTCGACAGAAAATGAAATTCTTCTTTTTGAATTCCTCTAAACAGAGGAGTTTGTAATATCAAATTTATATCCATGGAAATATTGTACAAGAAATAAACTTTTATACCTGCTCGTTGGAAACACAAGGTTTTGAAACTTATGTGGGAGTATAATGAAAATGAAGTCAAGCGCATGGTGAAGAAAGTGAAAGTTAACAATGCACACAGAAAACGGAAAGCTTTTTGTCTCAGCATGTTCACGCTGTGGATTATGTCTTGAGCAAGTTGAATTGTTTCGAGGTTTAGAGGCGGCTGATCAACTTTGGCTCATGAGCCATGCGGATCATCTTGAGTATCCTGCAGGTGAGATTCTATTTCAACCTGGAGACAGGATGGATAGGCTACTCATCCTTCGGACAGGTAAACTGAAAATCAGTAATTATGATGCGGAAGGCAAAGAGTCTATCCATGAAATCTTAACGGTAGGAAAAGTATTAGGTGAAGAAGGTGTATTTACAGGCCAAGAATATACAGCTTATGGCGAATGTCTTACCCCTTGCCATATATGTATTTTACGTAAGGAAACAATCTTCCAATTGGTTCACCAATATCCAGAGTTTTCCACGCGATTGTTTGCTGCTTTGGCCAAAAAACTTATAGAAGCGCGAGAGATGAATCGTCTACTGACGATTCCAGATGCCAAAGACCGCCTAGAAGAATATTTGCTATTCCGAAAGCGCTATATTAAACAAGCCGAGATTGAATTAAGTAGGCAAACAATTGCATCTGCTATCAATCTAAGTCGTGAGACGGTGTCGAAGAAATTACAAGAATTACAGCAAGAAGGTAAAATCACGCTACAAGGCTATAAAAGTATTGTAGTAGAAGGGAAAATATCTGATTGGAAGTAAATTAGTGAAACACTTCACAGAATATCCTTGCCTCTAGCATTATTCTATTCCTTGTTTCAAAACGAAGGAGAAATACCATGCACACCTTAACCCCAGAAACCCATTTAAATGAAGTTATCCGTTGGAAACCTGCAGCAATAGAAGTATTTAACGATTTAGGAATAGATTTTTGTTGTGCGGGAGAAGATACACTAGAACAAGCTGCTGCGAAAAAGAACATTCTCGTAGATAGCATTTTGCACTTATTAAATCGCGCACAGGCTAAGCCAGCCACACGCTATCAAGAACAGACTGAGTCTATAGAAGCATTTCATGCACTGGATATTCCTACGATGATTAAGACCTTAGAGCAGACGCATCATTATGAAGAACGTGAAAGAATGACAGAAGTCGATGCATTATTGAATAAAATTCTCCTTGTCCATTACGAACATCATGGAGAAGAACTCTTAGCTCTGCATACACTCTATAGTCAATTACAAATGGAATTACTGCAGCATTTTGCTAGAGAAGAGAAAGAGATTTTCCCTCTAATGCTCCGTAACCCCATACCAAGTAAAGAGATTCTCGATCAATTAGAGGACTTAGAGGGAGAACACGACGTTGCAGGGAATCTCATTCATCAAATTCAAGAACGAAGCAATCAATTTTCTATACCCGAAGATGCATGCCATACCTATGAAAAGACTTATATACGTATGATACAATTAACAGAAGATATTTTCGTCCACATATTTAAAGAGAATTCTATTCTATTTCCTAAATACCGGAAACAATTAATAGAACAATAAGGAGACTACAATGAAAATTAATATTAAAAACAACGTAGATTGGATTGGCAAAATGGATTGGGAGCTAAAAGAGTTTCACGGAGCGGATTATTCTGTTACGAGAGGCTCCTCGCAGAATGCTTATCTTATTCGAGAAGAAAAAACAGTGCTTGTAGATACAGTCTGGTTACCCCATTCCAATACGTTTATTGAGAACTTAAAAGCTGAAATAGATGTCAACTCCATTGACTACATTATTATAAATCATGGTGAAGTGGACCACTCCGGTTCGCTCCCGGCTCTAATGGAGCTGATTCCTGATACACCCATTTACTGCACAAAAAATGCAGTAAAATCTCTTACGGGTCAATACCATCACCCAGAATGGAACTATCATGTAGTGAAGACAGGAGATACGCTTGATATTGGTAATGGTAAACAACTCGTATTCGTGGAGATGCAAATGCTCCATTGGCCCGACTCTATGGCCACTTATATGACTGGAGATAATATATTATTCTCGAACGATGCCTTCGGCCAACACTATGCCGTGCAAGAATTGTTTAATGATAGAGCAGATCAGTGCATACTCTGGGAGCAAGCGATGAAGTATTATGCCAATATTTTGAATCCGTTCTCCTCTTTCTTAACGAAGAAGCTCGAACAGATTCTGAGCTTGAACTTAACGATTGATATAATTGCTACAAGTCACGGTGCTATCTGGCGCGACAACCCCATGCAAATTGTTGAAGCGTATGCGAAATGGGCAGACGCCTATCAAGAAGATCAGGTGACGATTCTCTATGACACAATGTGGGACGCAACGAAGCTCATGGCTCATGCCATTTCTCAAGAAGTCAGTAAACAATCGCCGAACACAACCGTAAAACTTATCCATATTGCTAAAACAGATAAGAACGACGCTATGACGGAAATTTTTAAATCCAAGGCAATTGCAATCGGTTCTCCAACGGTAGGAAATGACATTCTAACTACGGTAAGTTCCTACTTACATTTCATGAAGGAATTGAAATTTAAGAATAAGAAGGCTGCGGTCTTCGGGTCTTATGGCTGGTCCGGTGAGTCAACGAAAGTTTTGAGAGAAGCATTAGAAGATGCAGGGTTTACAGTTGTAGAACCTGAGATGCGTATAAATTGGAAACCGACTTCCGAAGATTTAACCCAGTCAGCAGAAATCGTCCAGGCCTTACTAGACTAAGTATAGTATTTATGGCCAAAGATACACAGAATAGGAAAATTTATGGAGAAAGTAGAACAATTAAAAAATTTAATTCTCCGCCTCCATGGCGGAGAGGATGAGTCTGTTATTCAAGAAGCGTTTCGCAAGGCGTTCGGCCATGTCAGTTCTAGGGAAATTGCTCAGATGGAAGCGAAATTGATTGCAGAAGGCATTAAAGTAGAAGAAATTCAGAGCTTATGTAGTATCCATGCTCGTGTTTTTGAAGGTCAAGTAGAAGATACTGTAAACGTTCAGCGCATTGAAGACGAATGGGGACACCCTCTCTTTGTTTTTCGTAAGGAAAATGAAGGACTACAAAGCTATTTGCAAAATGTTGTCTATCCAGCACGTGAAGCGTTTCGAAGGATGCCCAGTGTCGAGCTTGGTGAAGCGCTTCTATTTGCAATGAGTGGATTACAGAAATTAGATAGACATTATGCACGTAAAGAGAACCTATTTTTCCCATATTTGGAGAAGGCTGGGATTACAGGTCCTCCACAAGTTATGTGGGGCGTAGACGATGAGATTAGAGCAATGCTAAAAGATATCCAATCAACAGAATCTGGTGATCATGCACTATTAGATTTAGTTGACTCTGCTTTGGCAGAAATTACCGCAATGATTAAAAAGGAAAATGAAATCCTCTCACCGCTACTTCTACAAGCCGTCACCCATGAAGATTGGTTGCAAATTGCAGAGGATTCTCCTACTATTGGTTTCGCATTCAATGGAGGCATTGAGGGCGCATCACCCTCTGACGCCGTTCAGTGGGCGCTAGAGCGTAAGTTTAAGGTGCCTGCTGCTGGAATCCAGGATGAAACACATAGCGAAGGCGTAATTAGCTTACCGAGTGGAGAGCTTCGTATCGAACAGTTGATTCATATGTTAAATACGTCACCCCAGGATTTTACCTATATAGATGCTGAGGATAAGGTTCGCTATTTCTCTGAAGGAAAACATCCTGTTTTCCCTAGAACACGGACAATTATAGGTAGAGATGTTAGACACTGTCATCCGCCCAAAGCTCAAGAAGTAGTGAATCAGCTTCTTATAGATTTCAAGGCGGGGACAAAAGACGAAGAAGTTAGGGTAGTCTTGGCGGGCCCTCGCATATTATTGATTCGTTATTATGCGGTGCGGTCGGAAGAAGGCGAGTATCTCGGCACTCTAGAAACGACTGAAGAGATTTCTTCAATCGTAGAGGAAGTTAAGCGTTTGAGCGAACAATTGTGTTAATACTAGTGATTGACGAGAGAAATATTAAGGCGTAATATCCGAATTATCCTCCTATCCATTTCTGTGAAATTGGAGTAGAGGAGCGTAAGCAGGTTTTTATATGAACATTACGAAAACCCTGTCCTTGGGGTTCGCACTAGCGATATTCCTAGGAGGTTGCATGGCAACAAGAGAAA
>CAYMOG010000043.1:0-10062 GCA_964392065.1 uncultured Oscillospiraceae bacterium | reverse complement strand
CCCCCCACAAAACCTAGTTCAACTACCGATTACTGAGCCCTGGTCGACCTGGGCCGAGCAAGCCAATAGCCTCCAGAGCATAGCGAATGCCGTGGTCATCTACGGACTTCGTTACGTAGTCCGCAGCATCGCGACAGGCCTTCGTCGCATTCCCCATTGCAATGCTAAAACCTACTTTTTCGAACATACTAATGTCGTTTTCGCCATCGCCGAAGGCCAGAGCATGCTGCGGGGGAATGTGCAAGTGATTCAAGAGCACCTCTACGCCATAGCCTTTGCCGCCTTGGCTAGGCAAGATATCAATAAATCCTGCATGCCAGCGTGTCGCAATGGATCTAGGTAGCTGTTTCATCACTTCTCTCTCCTGAGCTTCATCGCCAAAAAACAACAGTTGATAATACGCCTGAGATGCTAAGAAATCCAAGGATTTCGTAGGATAAAGTTCGAAGTTAAGGGCTCTACAAATCGCTTCGGCTTCAGATCCTATATGAGTCGCATATGCCTCCTCTTCTCCTATGAAGAAGATATCCCACTCGGGTAAACCTGCTTCTCTGCGCAACGCAATCGCCTTCAGTAAACTCTTTACATCAGCACTATCAATCATCACGCTTCTAAGCACTTCACCCTCTCTAGAGAAGCATTTCTGACCATTGGAACAAACATAACCGTCAAATCCCTGATTTGTTAAACCTAAACTTGCCATAGAGGCATAAGACCTGCCCGAAGCTAAGACCACTGCAATCCCTTGCTCTTGTAATTTCTGGAAGGCTTCCAGGCTACTAGGTACAGGCGCATGCGTCTCGAAACTCACAAGGGTTCCATCGATATCAACAAATATAACTTCAACGGTATCTAACATATTATGACTCTACTCTTTCTATTTGAGCGAATAATTTACGAAGGCGTTCAGGCACCATGCCCACAGGCTGACCTTGATTAACCCACAAGAGATTTGCTTTTGTTCCTGCACTGAACCGTATACTGCGCTTGTATTCATCGATTGAAAACAACTTCGATACCTCCACCATATTAGGTTTACCACCTTCTTGGAATTCCATAACAATATTTTTCTTCTGCACACGAATTTGAGCAATACCCATTTTTCCAGCTCTGGCCTTGATATACGAAACATCCGCTAGTGTATATGCCTCCGCCGGCAACTCGCCGTAGCGATCCGAGAGTTCATCGAGAATATCATAATAGTCTGCTAACCCACGGATTTCACCTAACCTACGATACATATCCATGCGTTGACCCTCATCCGGAATTAGAGATTGAGGCAAATATGCATTGAGAGCGAGCTGAATGTTGGTATCGACACTCTCGGGGATTTCGTAGCGTGGGCTTTGGCCAAAGTCCTCTACTTCCTCCCGTGGCATAATCTTCTCCACTTCCTCTTCTAGCATCTGCACGTAAAGCTCGTAACCTATGGCTTCCATGTGCCCGTGTTGCTCTGCTCCCAGAAGATTTCCGGCGCCTCGAACTTCTAAGTCTCGTAATGCTATGCGAAAACCTGAACCTAGTTCTGTATACTCACGGATTGCGGCCAGACGTTTCTGAGCATCTTCATTGATAATCTGGTCTTTGTTATACGTGACATAGGCATACGCTTGCCTTCTGGATCGCCCTACGCGGCCTTTGAGCTGGTAGAGTTGGGCTAGGCCCATCCGATTCGCTTGCGTAACAATTAGCGTATTGACGTTAGGCATATCTATACCTGATTCTATTATGGTTGTACATAGAAGCACGTCCGCTTCGCCTTCCAAGAAGGCTTGTATCACATCTTCTAATTGACGCTCAGGCATTTGACCATGGGCAATGAGCACTCTTGCTCCTGGTACCATCTGTTCAATTTTCTCTTGTTCTTGGAGAATTTTTTTCACATTATTAAAGAGATAAAAGATTTGACCGCCTCGAGAAATTTCTCTAAGAATTGCATCCGCTATAATATCTTCTTGATATTCCATGACAAAAGTTTGCACTTCTCTTCTATCTTGTGGGGGTTCTTCGATAATAGAAATGTCTCGAATTCCTGCCATGGACATATGTAAGGTTCTGGGAATAGGTGTCGCACTTAGAGAAAGCACGTCAATTTTGGGGTACAAGGCCTTGATTTTCTCCTTGTCGTCCACTCCAAATCGTTGTTCCTCGTCTACCACTAAGAGTCCCAAATCACGAAATTTCACATCATTGGACAAGATTCGGTGCGTGCCTATGACCACATCAATTTCACCTGATGCTAGGCCTTTTAGTGTCCGCTTCTGCATGGCAGGGCTAGCAAAACGACTTAAATGCCCTATCCGCACTGGGAAATTCGCAATGCGTTCCTTGAAATTCTGATAATGTTGCTGGGCCAATACAGTCGTTGGGGCTAAGAGTGCCGCTTGCTTCCCGCCATTCACGGCCTTGAACATGGCACGAAAAGCCACTTCCGTTTTGCCAAAGCCTACGTCACCGCAGAGCAAACGATCCATAACCTTATCCGTTTCCATATCCGCTTTAATTTCTCGGACAGCCTGAAGCTGATCCTCTGTTTCTTCGTAGGGAAAATGTTCTGCAAATTCTTGATCCCAAACCGTATCTTCTGGGAAAGAAAAACCTTTTAGCTCTCGTCTTTTCGCATAGAGTTCGACTAGGTCCGTTGCCAACTTCTTGATAGACTCGCGCGCTCGATTCTTAAGCCTATCCCATTCGCCACCACCTAGTTTCGAGAGTTTCGCTTTGCGCCCTCCCGTCGCTACATATTTCCGAATCTGATCCAGTGCACTCATCGGTAGATATAAGACATCTTCGCCTTGATATCTAATCTTAATGTAGTCACTCCAAGAATCATCGGACTCTAAGGTTTCTAAGCCTTCGTATTGACCAATACCATGTACTTCATGGACAACCAAGTCTCCAGGTGTGAGATCGGAGAAAAAAGCAATAGGTATACCACTTTGCTTTTTCTTCCGAGGGCGTTTTCGCCTCTCTACTCCGAAAACATCCTGAGTACCTAAGATAAGTAAGGAAGCCTTCGGCCACTCGAAGCCTGACGCTAAGTTTTCAGGCACAATACGTTTCACCGTACCGGGTGCATGCAGTAGGAGTTCTTTATGTAATCTTTCTCTTCTGGCTTGATCCGGCACGAAAATATAGGTATCTTGTAGTGTGTTTTGGCGTTCTTTTAATGTTGTATAGAGTTTATCTTCATATCCCCTATAATTTTCTGCTTGCCTACTCTGAATATCAATTCTTTCAGCTCCTGGAAATCCATTTCCTGCTTGTAGTAATAAGGAGAAACTTAAGCAAGAAAATTTCTGATCGAGCCTCTGCATAACTTCGTGGCTTTGGTAAAACACATCGAAACTTAGTTTAGTTGTTTTGCCTCGCTCTAGTAATAGCTCCATTTGCTTAAACTGGTCTTGGTCCCAAGCGTCCATTCGCCTATTTAAATCTAGCGTTTCCACCACTACGGGGCGATAATTAAACCCTTGTAACACATCCAGAAGATTAGCGGTTTTACCTTCTAATAGTGGAATATATCGGTCCACTACGCCATGATCAATCCCCGTAGAAATCTTCTCTTGATCGGCCTGGAGAAAAGCTCGAAACGCTTCTACTCTGGCCTTATTGGCACCCACTTGATACAGTTCTTTGGCCCGAACGCTTCCCCATTTTTCAATTTCTTCTACTAATTTCGCCTGTTCTTCTGTGGTCAGAATGATTTCTCTTGCAGGGGGAATCGTGATACTAGAACAATTACTGACCTGTCTTTGCGTTATAGGGTCAAAATAGCGAAGCTGATCAATCTCCCTGTCGAAGAATGAAACTCTAACACCATAATTTTCCAATTGCTCCTCAAGTGGAATATCTTCTGGTTTCGGTTTATGAATCGGAAAGATATCGACAATATCACCACGTAAGGAAAATTGTCCTGGTGCATCCGTAAGGGGCACTCTTTCATAACCCATCTGTTCGAGTTTCACACCTAACTCCTGAGGGCCAAAGGTCACATCCAATGCTAAATGAACACTATTTTGTTTCAATACATCTAGACTGGGTAGAGGCTGCAAGAGGGCAGGAGCACTCACTACAAGTATTGGCTTATCGCCCTGAAGCAGGCGACTTAACACCTGTAGCCTTCTTTGCATCTGCTCCTTACTCGAAGCATCGACTGGACTTAGTTGAAACTCACGAGTGGGAAACTCTAGAACATCTTCATCCAGAAAACTCTGCAAAACCTCTCGATACAAACGCGCTTGTAACACATCAGGAACAATGATCACCAAGCCTTGTGGCTCATCGTAATCTAAGCGATCTAGCGCATGAAGAGCCGATAATATAAATGCCTGATGAACATCGCCGGGCCCTACCACATTTATATGCCCTTGCCTTCTCTCGTTACGCACCTGCCATAAATCTCTTAGTCGGACGAAATTTTTATCCTTAAGGGCCTGTTCAACCATCCACTGCATAATTACCTCTTACTGTTATACCTAGTCATAGCCACTTGCACATTCTCGGCCAAAGCATCAACAACTGCATTACAAGCATATTCCAAGCTCTCTTCGAGTAACACCTTCTCGTCTGAAGTAAATCGACCTAACACAAAGTCCACAATATCTATATGGGGAGGCTGTGGCCC
Organism: uncultured Oscillospiraceae bacterium; assembly: GCA_964392065.1. Lineage (GTDB taxonomy): Bacteria > Bacillota > Clostridia > Saccharofermentanales > Fastidiosipilaceae > JASBZA01. The sequence continues at coordinate 5,435 of CAYMOG010000043.1, read as the reverse complement.
TATTCCGATACGAATTCTAGGGAAATTTTTGGATTGCAACATTTGAACGATCGATTTCATACCATTATGTGAGCCTGCGCCACCAAATTCTCGCATACGAATTTGTCCTAACGAAATATCAACGTCATCGTATAGAACGAAAATATTTTCCACAGGAAGATTATAGAAGTTTTGTAGTTTTCGTACCGCTTGACCACTCAGATTCATAAACGTAGTAGGTTTCACCAGCAAAACTTTATGCCCAGCTATAGCCACTCGGCAGGTATCCGCTTGCATTTTCGTGGCTTTCCATGTACCACCATATCGCGCTGCCAAAGCATCAACCGCAAGAAAACCCGCATTATGTCGGGTTTTATCGTAATTATCACCGGGATTTCCTAGCCCCACTATCATATATAAAGAATGGTCCATTTGTTTCTTCTTAAAAAACAATCCTTCTCCTCCCTACACTATTGAAAGTCGTTAAATTATACCATGGGCCTCGCCCATTGTGAGAGAACAGAGAAATTGTAAACATTTCCTCGTCTTGTAATCACTTTGTAATATTTCTTTGTCCATCATCAACGTACATTTCTCTTGACAAGAGCGTATTCCAATTTTTCTGTCAGAACCTTGTTTAAACTGTTGATAATTGTGGAAACTGTGGATAACTTTGTGGATAGCCATAAAATCGACATTATTTTTGTTAAACTCAGGTTAATCCTGTTCGAATCGGGAGAACTTATCCACAATGCAAATTCTACACTCAGTCCACCACTTGCGTACAACGATTTTCGACTGGTCTGTGCATTACACCGACTTGTCATTTGCTGTAAATTTCAAGAGTACTAGGTCATTGACAAGCAAGATTTTTTATTCTATGGGAGCAAAATAAGTATGTGGCGGAGAGGAATCCTTTATAATTGAAGAGACATTTGGACTTTGGCCAAAATACGTTATAAGGAGATACCATATGGCAGGACAAAATCTACACATTGATACTTCGGTGTATAAGATCGTAGAGAATAGTAATTTTACGCTTACTTCAATTGACACAAGAGATAAACAGGAATTAGATAAAAAAGCGGGACAGGTCCTTCTTAAAGAGAATAGAGAAGGCTTGTTTAATATGCAAGAAAAACTCTATGCGGAAAACCGTCAGAGTTTACTCATCATTTTCCAGGCGATGGATGCGGCTGGTAAGGACGGCGCGATTAAACATGTTATGAGAGGTTTAAATCCGCAAGGGACTCACGTCACGGCGTTCAAAGCTCCTAGTCAAGAGGAACTCGACAGGGATTACATGTGGCGTATTAATAGAGCTTTACCTCGTCGTGGAGAAATTGGTATTTTTAACCGTTCCCATTATGAAGAAGTCGTCGTAACCCAGATCCACGATCTCGTTCGAGATCAACAAATTCCAGACCACTTAATCCACCAGGACATCTGGCAGGAGCGCTATGAACAAATTAGCAACTGGGAAAAGTACTTAACGCAGCAAGGCTATACAATTCTTAAGTTTTTCTTACATCTAAGTAAAGAGGAACAAAAAGAACGTCTTCTCGATCGTATTCATGAAGAAGATAAGAACTGGAAATTTTCTTCTGGCGATATCAAAGAACGCCAGTACTGGGATGAATATCAAGCGCTCTATGAAAAAATGATTCAGTATACAGCAAAGGACTTTGCACCCTGGTACGTCATACCGGCAGACAGGAAGTGGTTTACAAGAGCTACCGTTTCTCAAGTTGTGCTTGAAACACTGGCTAGAATGAATCCACAAATTCCAGCATTAGCAGACGAAGAAAAGAAGAATCTCTCCCACTGGAAAAAAATATTAGAGCATGAAAAATAAAATGCATTTAGAGAGTTATCGTAACGCCAGGAGTGGTCATGGTTAGAACTTCAGTCTTATCACCTACCAACTCCTGCAACTCTCTAGGCAGATTAACGCCTCCATTCAGGTGATCGGGTACTAGAAATCTTGTTTTAATATATTCCAAAAAGACTTCCGCTCCTGAGAAAGCCTTGGCACCCAATCGAGAATCCACAGGTAACATGCTTATCCAGAGTGTCTCTTGTTCTAGAGCTTCCTGAATTTTAATTAATTCACCACGATAAGCCGCTTCCATTGCAAGATCCGTCTCCCCTTCTCTTTCCCAATCCCAGAGATTTAAGTCACCCGAATGGAAAATCTTCCCTGCATGGGTAGTTACTAAAAAAGAAGACCCCTCATCGGTTGAGCCGAATACTTCTATACTGATTACACCTGTTTTCTCTTGTTCTTTTGCCGACAAATGGAAACGTTCTCCTGACGAAGCTTGATAGAAGCGATCGAGATCTTCTTGCTCAAAATCTTCAGGGAGTTGACACGATTGATCTAAGAAATACGTTCTAGTGCCTCGACTGTTGAAATCAAGAATTTCCGAATTCCAATGGTCATAGTGCGCATGGGAGACGAAGAAATAGAAAGCCTTGGTAGATTCCACATACTGACTCAAAACAGATGCTGGATCTGTATACATGTCGAATACAAGAACAGCATGCTCTAATTCAATCAAGAAACCACTATGGTTAAGAAATACTAATTTATGCACAACTTCCTCCTTCAATTCCCAACTTATTAAGCCATGAATCTAGTAAGTTATTCTAGCATGAACAAAACTTAATTTTCTTAACCTATGGCACATATTATAAGAAGCATCTAATTCCTAGTAAATGTGCTTACATTTTATGCCCGAATTTCCTTCCCTCTTGGAGAGAAGAATTTTGTATAATAGTATTAAGAAGACAGAAATACGAGGTAACTATGGATTTACTAGATTTATATAAGCGCGTAGAACATACACTGCTGAAGCCCGATGCAAGCGAAATGGATGTACATGAAGTCTTAACCCAAGCCCATCAATGGCAATGCCGAGCAGCCTGTATCCCTCCTGTCTATGTCCTATCCGCCTTACAATATTTGGAACAAACCCAGATGCATCTTCCTATCGTATCCGTCGCAGGTTTCCCTCTTGGCTATCAGAGTGACAAGGTAAAATGGACAGAAATCAAGGAACTTCATGCATTAGGTGTCGATGAAATCGACGTCGTCTGCCCATTGTATTTGGCCAAAGCCGGCGCGTGGGATAAGGTTGACCTAGAACTTGGCATGTACGTAGCGGCCGCCCAAGGTACACCTATTAAAGCTATCATCGAAACTTCTCAATTAAGTGATGATGAAATTAAAAGATATTGCCATATCATCAATGCACATGACATTGCTTTTGCCAAAACATCCACCGGATTTGTAGGCGGAGGCGCAACGGTCCATCACGTGAAACTCTTGCGAGAACATCTTGATCCCAAAATTAAAATCAAAGCCTCCGGAGGAATCCAAACCAAAGATGAAATGTTGGACTTGATTGAAGCGGGAGCCGATGTGCTTGGAATGAGCAGAGTTCGTCAAGCTTTGGAGGAATAATTATGAGAAAACATCCTAAGAGAAATATACGTATTCTAACTACTTTGTTAGCGCTTACGGTGATGCTTGTCGCATGTGACGATAGCGACAGCACAGAAACTAGAGCTAGTTTAGATGTAAATCAAACCATAAGTTCCACATCTAGTACACAAGCACCTACACCTGAACACATGAGTGAGACAGAACGCCAAGAAGTTGAAACCTATATTGCGTCCGTTGTTAATGGACCATTTAGAGCGTACACACAATTTCCTAATTTCACCTCCATCAACCAGATTCCAGCGGTTGTCTACTCCGGAAATGGTTTGCTAGAAGATGCCATCCGTCGAACGGGGTTAACAAGTATTCCTCGGACAGGACTTCAGAGCTACCTTCAGGAAGAATTACATCCTGATGTGGAAATCCAAGCGCTACCAGAGAGCATGCTTGCTTATGATAAGAGTACAGATAGCTTCACTTTGCCCATTGAAGAATCCAGTCGCAACTTCCGCCCTTTTTCTATTTGGTTAGAACCTCAAGCAGTAAGAATAGGCGATGAGATTCAATTTGAAGCTTATGAGCTGTCCTATGAGTTTGTAAATTCAGACACAGGACGTGAAGAATCCAACAATCCACTGGCACGTATGGTCATCGATGAAGTCACTATCGGTTTTAGTACACCTGCCCAACGTCAAGATCTTCACCTTATTGACCATAGACCTTTGGCCAAAACACGTTACACATTAACCATCAACCCTTACGGCTCTTATAATATGTTGAAAAAGGAATCCGTAGATGGTGATTCGACCTATAAGCTGTCTGCCCAAGAAATCTTTGCAGATATAATAGCAGAATACGGAAAAGTACAAGGCTTAGATGGCTATAATTTATCGGTAAGAACATGGGCCTCTAGTGATGCAAGCGTGGTAGGAAATCTCATCGAAGGTAATTTCGTATATTATTTGAACCCATTCCCTGATACCCCATACTATTTAGCTGCACCTGCTTCTAGCGATGGTGGAACTTTTGACTATAAGCTAGGTTTTGGTTTCATGACCGCCGAGTATATTAAATAGACCAAATTATTAGTTTTTAGATAAGGAGATTTGTTGTGCATAGAAAAAAAATAAAGAATGTAATTTCTGTAGCAGTCTTGCTTATTGTTCTTGTAATTTTAGCCTTTGCTATTCCTGTATCAAGTGATCTAAATTTTGAGATAGAGATGACTAAGTGGAATTCTGGAGTTGAAGGTCAGAAAGGAATTTTGTCAATAGACGGAATTGTAAGCAAAAGTTTATTAGGCAATAGTATGCATTTTAAAGGTGATGTAAAGATTATTGGCGTTCAGAATCCTGAACTTAGAGATGTTAAGATGCATTTGAAACTTGACAAAAATAATGTGACGAAGCAATTCGTAATCAGACCAGGTATACTTCATAAGGCCGGTGATAATTTGGCTACGAATGAGACAGTAGGATTAGCGCTGATACAAGGTGTATTTGATAAATTAGTTATTTTCCAAGCTTCTGACGTAAATAATTCAGAGTTTCAGATTACCGCTGAAAGTTTCTGGACAAATTTAGGTTTTGAAGATGCAAAACGTCTTATTCAAGAATGGAAAGATTAGCATCTCTGCCTAGATTTGATGAGTCTATATTATTACGTTAAAGAATAAAACGCTATTAGGCAGTGTCCAATGTCGTTTACATCGTTGCTTAAACTTGAATACATAGTGTCTATTATTAAGTATGGTATATTTGACTTGCAATTTTATCTCGAAAATACGCTTATGCAATTTTCCAAATTCCCGATCAAGGTGTAACACAGCTCTTGTCCGTTAAGAATTTTATTAGCCACAAAACGCAAATGCCTATTGACAAAATCTCATGCTTTCCTATAGAATGACTAAGCATATTTGGGGGCGTAGCTCACCTGGGAGAGCGCTTGAATGGCATTCAAGAGGTAAGGGGTTCGATCCCCCTCGTCTCCACCAAATAAAAACACACCTTAA
>CAYMOG010000042.1:0-10682 GCA_964392065.1 uncultured Oscillospiraceae bacterium | reverse complement strand
ATTATAATATCCAACATATCATACAGTGGTACGAATTCACGATATTTCAAGAATCAATAGCAAATGGTACACTAGAAATAGTAATCAAATGAATATTGGAAGGACAATATAATGAAAATTATTCTATCTCCAGCTAAAACAATGGTCGATCAAGTTGAAGACTTCTCCCATAGAGCGTTACCAGAATTTATTTCTGAAACAGAAGAAATTCTAGATGCGCTGCAGAAGCTTAGTTTTGATGAAACTCAAGCGCTTTGGAAAGTGAGCGACAAGCTGGCGAAACTTAATTATGACCGGATACATCACATGGATTTGTATGAGAATCCTCAACCTGCTTTGTTTTCTTTTCAAGGGCTGGCCTACCACCAAATGGCTGCTGATGTTTTCTCATATTCTGAATTAGAATATGTTCAAGAGCATCTTCGTATTATTTCTGGATTTTATGGCTTGTTAAAACCGTTTGATGGTATTCGTCCTTATCGTTTGGAAATGGGTTCTGCTTTTAAAATGGATAATACTAATAGTTTGTATGAATTTTGGGGAAAGAAACTTTACAATGCTTTGTTCGATGATCAAGAAGATAGGATACTTATTAACTTAGCTTCGGACGAATATGCGAAAGCAATTCTTCCTTTCTTGGGCCCTGAGGATCGTTTAATTCAAATGGATTTTGCCCGTTTGGATAATAATAAAATTAAGCGGCTAGCAACTTATGCCAAAATGTCTAGAGGAGAAATGGTACGTTTCATGGCAAGTCGTGGGGCGACTGATAGCGATACGTTAAAAGAATTTTCTTTTCAAAACTTCACATTTTCGGAAGAACATTCGACTGAAAATCACCTTATATTTCTTAAACCATGAGAGTTCATTAAGACCTACATGAGTTGTAGTTTAGAATCAGTCTAATTGGTTACGATTTTAAAAAATTATACACGTTACAATCTGACGCGACGTAGAAATTACGAATCAAATGGAGGAATACATATGTCATTAATAGGTAAAGAAATTCAAGAATTCCACGCAACAGCGTATCATAACGAAGAATTCATAGAAGTAAGTCATGAAGACTTCCACGGCTCTTGGACCGTATTAGCTTTTTATCCTGCAGATTTTACATTTGTCTGCCCAACGGAGTTAGAGGATTTACAATATCAGTATCCTAGACTTCAGGAGTTAGGTGTAAATGTTTATTCCGTTTCAACCGATACCCATTTTGTACACAAAGCATGGCACGACCATTCTGAAGCCATCTCTAAAATTACTTATCCAATGATTGCAGATCCTAAGCAAGTTCTAAGCAGAAACTTCGATGTATTAGATGAAGAATCTGGACTTGCCCAGAGAGGGACATTTATTATAGATCCTGATGGCATCGTGCAAGCCGTTGAAATTAATGCAGATGGTATCGGACGTAATGCAGCAGATCTCATTGACAAAATCAGAGCAGCGCAATATGTTCGCAAAAATCCTGGTGAAGTTTGCCCTGCAAAGTGGAGAGAAAGCGGCGAAACCCTTACTCCTGGCTTAGATCTTGTCGGAAAAATTTAAGGATACATTATGAGCCTTGATCAGAATTTAAAAGAACAATTGAAACAATATCTAGCCTTGCTGGAAAACCCTGTGGTTTTCCATGCAAGCCTAGATTCTTCTAAACATTCCAATACCTTAAGAGACTTCTTAAGTGATATCGCAAGTTTATCGTCCAAAATCAGCATTAAGGAAAAATCGCTGCCTTTAACGCCCAGTTTTGCAATTGACTCAGAATCTTCTGAAAGCGGCATTGTCTTTGCAGGGCTACCATTAGGACATGAGTTTGAATCCTTTGTACTTGCGCTTCTTCAAGTTTCTGGCAGAGCTCCGAAGATTAGCCAAGAGCAGCGTGAGAGAATTTTGGCCATTGAAGAAGAAAAACACTTCACAAGCTATGTGGGCCTTAGTTGCCATAACTGTCCGGATGTAGTACAAGCACTTAATATCGTGTCCGTATTAAATCCATTAATTTCCCATACTATGGTGGAAGGCAGCTGGTACCAAGAACTCGTAGATAAACAAGGTGTTATGGCTGTTCCTGCTCTATTCGAGGGCGATGAGCAAATCGCAAGTGGCCGACAAACGCTAGACCAGATACTAGATCTCATTACTGATGTAAAAGCTAATAAGAAACTAGAAGACTTAGCAACTTACGATGTCCTTATCATCGGAGGTGGTCCAGCAGGCATGAGTGCTGCAGTCTATGCAGCGAGAAAAGGTATTAAGACAGGCCTTATTGCTGAAAACTTTGGTGGACAAGTTAATGATACCCTAGGTATAGAAAACTTTATTGGTACTTCTTACATAGAGGGACCTCAGCTTATGAATCAAATCAAACGTCATGTAGAAGAATATAATGTTGATTTTTTCGAGACTTATAGGGCTAAGAGCATTATGCGTTCAGACGATGGATTGCTTAATCTAGAAACTGAGAGTGGAACCATATTCAAATCCAAAACGCTCATCCTTGCTACAGGAGCAAAATGGAAAGATATTCATGTGCCAGGAGAAAAAGAATTCCAGAAAAAAGGTATCGCTTATTGCGTTCATTGTGATGGGCCTCTCTTCCGAGGGAAAAAAGTAGCAGTCGTCGGTGGTGGAAATTCAGGTATTGAGGCAGCCATTGATTTGGCCAATTTAGCAGAAGAAGTAAAAGTTATTGAATTTATGCCTGAACTAAACGCCGATCAAGTCTTACAGAATCGTGTAAGAAGCTTAGCCAATATTGAAATTCTCACCAACCATAAAACCACAGAAATCCATGGAGATAATAAGGTACAAGCAATTTCTGTGGAAAACCGTGATACAGGAGAATCCTTGAAACACGACGTAGATGGTGTTTTCATCCAAGTTGGTCTTCGTGCAAGTACAGACTGGCTAGGTGATACCATTAGTAGGAACCAGATTGGAGAAATTGAAATTAATGCTCGTGGAGAAACGAGTCTTCCAGGTGTATTTGCGGCAGGTGACTGTGCCACTACAGCCTATAAACAAATTGTCATCGCAATGGGCTCTGGCGCTACGGCTGCGCTATCAGCTTTTGACTATCTCATGCGAAATAATTAATAGATCTTATTCATAGAGAATCAATAGGCCCTTAATATTAAGGGCCTATTTTTTACCCCAAGCGATGCGTTCAATTCCTTTGATGACCAAGAAGGCAAGAGCAAATAACACCGCATAGGAAAACATAAGTATGAGCGTATACACAATAGGTCCATTTGCTTGTAGCGGCTCATTAAACAACGGTGATTCTAAGAAATAAGAATAGTTTGCATGACTTGCTCGAGCAACAATTGTAATCAAGATGTTAAAAATTAATACGACTCCCTGTCCTTTCCAGAAATCACTCAGCGTCCAACGCTCCTTCTCTACCATCAACATGGCAATAGAGAAAAGCATTAAGTTAAAATGACCGAAAAAGTAGCACACATGGGTTATGTGAGGCCAAAGAAACGCATCACTACTTGGATAAACAAAAGACGCTATAGCACCCAGTACAGCCATTCCTATAGTATAAATATAGACGCCCCTTGCTTTTCGCCTCCACTTCGAAGGTAAGAAGACAAAGAGTACAAGTAGGATTTTGGCAATGCGGCAATGATATAAAGGCAAGGGATATAGAAGATAATCCATAGCCCAGTACCAGATATTAATGGTGACAAATTCAATAATCTGTAGAACAGCTAAGATTACTAGTAAAACTTTATCTTCGGGTTTTCGCTTGTACCATAATAGAACGAGGGCTGAACCTATGAATAGAGATGTAAGCAAAGCTAACACCAACTCCACACGGACATCCAAAACACCATTAGAAACCTCTGTTAGAAAATCGTCCATTCTACACCTCCACGAACGTTTTCTATTTTACAAAATTTCTAAGAAGTAAAACAGTAATTATTACACTTATCTGCACGTTATTGTGCAGATTCTTGGTATTCATCCAGAATAAACTTTATAGTAGCGGTTTCGCCATCACGATAATAGGTAATCTCGACTTCATCCCCTGCACGATAACGATTTTTAATAAGATTAAGCTGTGCAATACTTGTGATTTCTTCTCCCTCAAATGCAACGATAATATCTTCTGCTCTTAATCCAGCCCTATCCACAGCAGAGCCAGGCGCCACTTCTTTGACCCAGACACCCTCTACGAGAGAACCCTCGTAAGAAGCCGCCATACGTCTACTTATGTCTGATCCCATAATTTGAAGTACAGGCATTCCAGAAACATACCCTTCATTAACAAGTGCATTGATAATTGGGCTGGCTGTGTTCATCGGTATAGCAAACCCTAATCCTTCTATAGTTGGACCTATTCGAGAACCTGCGCTGGCTTTGGCCACATTAATACCGATGAGCTCTCCGTAGGAGTTAAATAAGCCTCCACCTGAGTTACCCGCATTAATTGCAGCATCTGTTTGAATTAGATTACGTAGTTCTATAAGTTCATTACCCTGTTCTAGAATAAGGGTTCTACCTAATGATGAAATTATGCCAGAGGTTACAGTACCCTGGAAATCTCCCAGTGGATTACCTACGGCAACCGCTAACTCCCCTACCATAAGATCATCGGAATTTCCTACGATTGCATGGGGAAGAATTTTATCCGCATTAATCTTAACTACAGCTAAATCATTTATGGGGTTAGAGCCAATTAGCTCTGCCTTATAACTATTCCCAGTAGCCAGAACCACTTCAATAGTATCGGCAGTATCAATGACATGATAATTCGTTACGATATACCCATCCTCGGAAATTATAACACCCGATCCTGCCCCTTCAGAAGGCATCATTCCATAGTATGTTTCTCTTAATCCTTGTGTGTTGATAGCAACTACGGTGGGTTGGGCCAAATGGGCAATTTCAACAGTTCTAAGTGGTTTCAAGCCTTCTGGGCTCTCTTCTTGTCTTCTGGAAGCGTCCTCAACACTAAAGTTTCTAGGTCTAGTAGAAAGGGTTTCAGGCTCTTCTTCTATGCTAGGATTGATAAGAACACCGGAATCTTCAGTCTCTGCATCATGGCCGGAACTTACTCTTGTACTGCTAGAATCCAATTGTTCATCAGGATTAAGTTCCTTAAAGATTTGAAAAATGCTCTGACATGAGCTTAATAATAGAGTTGTGCTTAATATCCATGCAATAGCTACGATTCGTCCTTTTACCCGCATATAAGATTCCTTTCTAATGATATTAGAATAATATGATAATTTGATATATTTTATAAATACACTTACATTATAAGGCTTATATGTGAATAACGAATTTAAAAAGCCTAGTGTTTTGCAAACAAAATATGAATGAATAGAAAAAACATCTGTCGTCGTGCATCTTCAAGGCCGTACATTATAAATGGTATTCCTTTTGTATCTGTTCCAAGTGTTTAATAATACCATGAACCTTTCGCGTGAATTGAAGAACAAAACTAAAGATTAGGAAATTAACTACGAATAAAACAACACCAAATGCATAAGAACCCCAACCATTATAGAGATAAAGTAAAAGATATACGATAACTAAACTATTTAGAGACAACAAGACAAGCAGCTTTTTACGATTCTCTCTGTGTTTTTTCAAGTCTTGTGAGACCAGTGCCTTGGCAAATTCTGCTTTCACATCGCCTGCACATGATGGGCATCGATAAGATGAAATCGTCTGGATATTTCCTATAGGAAACGTGAATGAAGCATCTTGTCCACAATGAGGGCATGGAAATGTGATGGTGATTAATTTCTTAGTTTCGGATTTTTCTCGCATAAGCTCTCCTCTATTCCGATTTAAAAAAATGCGGTTTATCCAAGAGGTTAAACCGCATTTCTTAATTCATGAACTCTTGATGCTATCTTACAATCTTATGTTTAGGATCTACACAAACGATTTGGCCTTCAAAGAGTCTGGTTTTTGCGTCTTTGGCACCATAAATTACTGGAAGATTTAAGTTTTTAGCAACTTCTACCGCTCTATTGCCTTCTACATCTGAAGTTTCTAGAACAAGGGCTACTGCTTGACGGATAATTGGCAAGTCTTCTTCTGTTACATCCGTAGCTACTAAAACAGCGTTTTCGGGCAAGAACAAGCTTGCAATGTCTCTATTATCAGGTAAGAGGAAAACTTCGCCTACCTCGATGCGACTACCTAAACTCTCACCTTTGACACCGGAAGAATCTATATGTCGAACGATCATTGTATTTGTTGAACCACTCTGACCTAAAGGAGTACCACAAACAAGTACCGCTAGATCGCCTTCATTAACGAAGCCTTCTTCTTTGGCCAATTCAACACCACTCGTGAAGAAGTCTTCCATTTTATCAACTTGTTCACTATAGTAGCCTTCTACACCCCAAACCAAGGCCATTTGACGTAATGCTCTCTTGTCATAGGTCACCGCAATAATTGGGCAATGAGGGCGGAAACGTGCAATTGAGCGAGGTGTTCTACCGCTTGTTGTACCACAAATAATAACGGATGCTCCAATATCATCGGCAACATGAACAGCTGCTTCACTGGTCGCTGTAGCAACGTTAGGAATTCTGTCTTCAAGAGCACCTGCAGGAATCGCGTTTCCAACAATATCATTCTCAATTTCTTCTGCAATGGTTCTCATAACCGCAACGGCTTGAGCAGAATATTTACCATTTGCTGTTTCACCTGACAACATGATTGCACCGGTTCCGTCGATAATAGCATTCGCAACGTCTGAAACTTCAGCACGGGTAGGACGTGGATTTCTAATCATAGAATCAAGCATTTGGGTAGCGGTTATAGAATACTTACCTTCTTCTAGGCAACGGGCCAAAATATATTTCTGTATGCCTGGTACCTTCTCAACTGGAACCTCAACACCGAGGTCACCACGGGCCACCATAATACCATCACTAACTGCAATAATTTCTTCGATATTATCGACACCTTCTTGGTTCTCGATTTTAGATATGATTTGAATTTGATTACCATCGTGATCAGCCAATAGTTTCTTGATACTCTCAACATCTTCAGCCTTGCGAATAAAAGACGCCGCAACGAAGTCCATCTCATGCTCTACAGCAAAGAGGATGTCTCTCTCGTCACGTTCAGTTAAAGCAGGTAAATTCGTCGATACGTTAGGTAGGTTAATGCTCTTATAATCAGAAACTGGACCTGCATTACGTACTACAGTCTTAACATCCTTATCTTCAATAGCAAGAACTTCTAGTTCTACTAGACCATCATCTACCATAACACGGTCACCAACACGTAAATCTTCATGTAAGTGTTTATAGGTACATGAGAATTCCTTGGCATCTCCTAGAATTTCTTCATAACGAATATAGACTACTGAATCAAGTTCCAACTCAACAGGTTTCGTCTTAAACTTTCCTGTTCGGATTTCAGGGCCTTTATTATCCAGCATAAGAGCAACATTCTTACCCTCTTCAGCTGCAATTCTTCGTACTCTTTCGACTCTTCCAAAATGCTCTTCATGGTCTCCGTGAGAGAAGTTAAAGCGGGCTACGTTCATACCGTTTCTAATTAGTTGACGAATCGCCTCATCACTGTCTACAGCGGGACCTAATGTACATACTATTTTTGTTCTACGCATAAATACTCCTTTATTCTTACATGAATCAATAGTTCAATAAATTCATCTATTTCCTACAGAACGAGGTGATTTTCTTGATTCTCCGCTCTGATCACTGGCTTGTTTATAATTCGTTTTGCTCGCCTGCGTATCTCTAGTAACAGGTGAGCTACTTGGTTTTTTACTTACATTACTATTTAATTTGCTCCTAGTTTGCGGGTTTACTGGTTTTTTCGCAAACTTTCCTTCCGAAGGGTCAGACTGATAATGATAGTAGAGATCTTGTACTTTATAGAAGAGCCAAATAAATAATTTATCCCAGAAAAACTGCAAGAGATTAAATACCTTAAGCAAAAATATAGGAACTACAATGGCTAGGGCAAGCACAACAAGTGCAATAATAACGCCAACTAGAACAAATACTGCGCCACCGTAAAACAGTCCAGATACACCCATTTCCGCCGTAGTATTTTCGAGATACCGGCCAAAGGTTTCGTCTCCCCAGTTTAGAATAGCAGGGATGGTAAGCCATTCAGGCAGCACAAAGTATTGTGCGAAATAACCTATAGCCCAAATAAATGCACTCATATATTTCAAGGCTAATAGGATTAGTATCGGAACCTTCAGGAAGAAGGGCAATCTGTAATAAATCATACATAAAAAAGGTGTGACGAGGAATAACACAATCGTTAACCCTCTCCATAATCCACGATTCTCAATCAGATCGAAACTACCATAATAATTTAGTACAAAAACACTTCCTACAAGAAATAAAAATGAGAGGAAGCTAAACCACAGCCAAGTCCCTGTATGTTTACGAGACTCATAATCTGTATCACTCCACCAAGAGTGTAGTAACATGCCTTCTAAGTAGTCCATCTACGTCCTTTCATCTAATAACAATTCTCTTCATTCTATTTTATCAAAACTAGAGTAAAATAAGAACAAGAAGTTGAATTTCGGCAAATTGCCCAAACAGAATTTCCAACCCATATTGTAACAAAGGAAAGGGAATAATTATAGTGAAATTTACGAGACTAGATAAGCTCCTAGCCAATAGCGCTATAGGTAGTCGATCCGAAGTGAAAATCTTAATTAAATCTGGACGCGTGAGCTGGAACGGAGAAATCGTAAGAGATCCAGGAACAAGAATACCTGATACTGATATTAATAATATAGCGATAAATGGTCAGAAAATCGCCGTGCATAAATATCTTTATTTTGCTTTGCATAAGCCCTCTGGTTATATAACAGCCATGGAAGACAAAAGCGATCAAACCATCATGCAATTTCTTCCAGACTACTTCTCTGCGAAAAAAATCGCACCTGTAGGGCGTTTAGATAAGGACACATCCGGACTTATACTCCTTACGAATGATGGAGACCTACACTATAGATTGCTGTCACCCAAATATGAAATCCCTAGGGTCTACTACGTCGAAATCGAGGAATCGCATGCCCCTTTCACAGAGTATGATGTCGAGTGTGTTTATCATGGAGTCGACATTGGTAGTGGCGTTCTTGCCAAGTCAGCCGACTTAGAAATTCTTAGTAAACATTCTTGCCTACTGACGCTCACTGAAGGTAAATTCCATGAAGTAAAACGTATAATGCATGGTCTGGCAAAAGAATTAACCAACCTGCACCGCATCCAGTATGGTTCTATTCGTCTAGACGAACTTGAGATAGGTGACTACCGAGCACTTACACAAGAGGAAATCTATGCTTTGTACGAAAGTACGGGACTAGACCCTAATGTGTTTCACGAGTCGTTGTGAAAGGATCGCTTTGTCTAGGATCTTCTGGCCTATCGCTTTCTTCTCTATCTATAAGCGGAGTTTCTGGATCATACCATTCTTCAATAGATGCCATTAGTTGATATACAACGTCCTCGGCATTCTCCTTGTTTTCGCCATGATAGACTAAGCCAATATATTGCTCTTCAGCAAATATATCTAAAGAATTCAGAAGCTGTTTTTCACTTAAATCAAAAGCATACACATGTTCTTCTGGGCTCTCCCCTTCGGCCAAAAATTCTTCCTCAATTGTATAGAAAACTGGCCGGTAATAAGCGTCCTCTGTCAAATTGGGTTTCTCTTCTTCTAGTCTCTCATAGAGATGATCCATAGGTAATAACAGCCCTTCAGCCATGAGAGCTTCTAACTGAGGTAAGTCGGCTATGAGGATATCTACAGGTTCTGCTCCAGTATACATAAGTAAGCGCTTCATCAATACGCCCTGCTCCATCTGTGGATCCGTGCGATTGGCGGAGTCGTATGTGATGGTATGAATATTAATATTTAAATTCTGTAGATTAGGATTTTGTTCTTGAATTAATACTTCGAAGTCAAAAGGTTCTTGTTCAAACTCATTATTCATTTTATACAGTGTACCGAATCCAGAGATCTGCATATCTATAGACGGTGTCGTCACTGCTTGATAAATAATTGTCCCAACTAAAATTAAAATGAGCACAGAAACAAAAACCGGCCACTTACTATAATGCCAGATATTCTTCCAATCTTTACGTTTTTTACCAAAGACAACTTCTTCCATCTTAGGATCTAGTTTAGGCTTCTCCACATAGCGACCTGTGAGAATATCATATGCCTCTGTGATTTCTTCTATTTTCTTGAGCGTTTCTTCGTCTCTTTTTCCTCTCATACTCTTACTTAAGAGTGTATAGCGTCTTTCTACATCATAGGAGTTGGCCTCCTCAGGTAGGTTCAGACGTTTTAATGCTTCTTCTCTAGTTATCAAGGGAACACCAACTTTCTGTGATTTAATAAGATTATCATAGATTCTTCTATAAATTCGTAAAATATTTGGGACTAATTAGCATTATAAAATAGCAATAATATTATTGTGCAATAAACTTATGATAATACAAATAAATGCGCGGGGATTAGTGTAAAAAAAGACTGAGTTCGTAGCCTCAGTCTTTTAGCATTTCTAGAAATGTTATTAGTATATTTTTGCTCCTGCTGGGACGCTGTTTTCCAAGATTAGCAATTTCAATCGCTCTACTCCATCCTCTTCATAAATAGCAGAAATAATCATGCCTTCAGAATCAATTCCCATCATTTTGCGTGGT
>CAYMOG010000041.1:0-10944 GCA_964392065.1 uncultured Oscillospiraceae bacterium | reverse complement strand
CATAGGGGATACCTAGCTACTACGTGACAGACAAATTCCTACAATTTCCTACAATTCTTTGGCTTCGAGGGCTTTGGCCTCGGCGTCTAAGCGCATTTCCTTTTTGGCCTGTATATGGTTATAGATAAACATAATGAAAAATGCGAAAAATACGATGCCGCTCCCAATAAGTGCGTACACTCCAGGGATTTGTCCTAAGAAGAGCATGCCTAGGATCATCGTGAAGACAACTGTAGAATAATCGAATATGGAAATACTTCTGGGTTCGGCATATTGGTAGGCATAGGTAATGCCGTATTGGCCTAACACCGCGGATAAGCCAATTAAGATAGCGTAGAACCACTGCTGAGCGTTCATCGGAGTGTAGTTTAGCAAGACATAAGGTAATAGGGCCAAAGTTGAAAACCCTGCAAAGAAGGTCACAATAAACGCGCCTTTGATGCCTCTGCTTCCCAGATAACGAACCGAGGTATAGGCAGCTCCCGCAAATAAACCACCACCTACTCCAATCAAAATAGGTATGAGATAGGCTAGGGTAAATCCGCCGGTATCGGGCTGTGAAAGAATTATTACACCTACAAAAGAAATGATTACTCCTAAAATCTGAATTTTATTGACGCGCTCTCTTAAGAATAGGGCTGCAAAAAGAATCGTGAAAAATGGCGAGAGCTTATTCAAGACAGATGCGTTTGCAATAGGCATTAAGTCCACTGCAATAAAATTCGCTAACATGCCAAGCGTGCCGAAGACAGACCGCAATAGCATATAGCCTAAATCGCTTCGATTATTGATAGGGTTTCTTCTGCCTCTAGGTAAACGCATTAATGGAATTAGAGTGATTAAGAAGACAAATAGATTTCGGAAAAACATCTTCTGTACCGATGAAATATCTGGACCCATAAGTCTAATAAATAGGTTCATCATCGAAAAACCTAGCCCCCCTAAGAGCATCAGTGTAACGCCAAGCGCTAGATTTTGTTTAGGTTTATCTGTACGCGTTATTTTATTGTCTTTCAATTCACTCGTCCTTTGTCCTAGCTTCACGTTCGGATAGATGCTGGCGTTGATCCTCGTTCTTCTCAAGAATATTTATTTCCCAGTGCAGAAGCGCGGTGAGGCCGACTCTCATAATCATAATAGCTGCGATAAGTACAATATCAGACCAACTCCCCACAACAATGGTATAGAGAATCTCGGCAGCCAAAAGAAAGTCTAGAGCAACCGTCATGTACTCGGATAAAATGAGTTTAACGTGTCTCGTCTCCACACGGTTTCTCCGGCTGATGAGTTTATACAGTGCATATACAACACCCACAATAATAAACAACACACCGATAATTTCCAGTACACCCGCCACATAGGGGACAATCATCTCCAGAAAATGCTCAATAATCACAATAACTCCTCACAAAAAGATGGGCCAGGTTCTTATCCTTGCCCCAATCTTCTTTCTTGTTTTTTTCTTATCTCATCTGCTAAGATCATGTCCTTGACCTTCATCAGACGTACAATGTTTTGCCGTTCGTTTTCTTCCATCTTCATTTCGATTTCCTTAATCGTCTCTTCGATTTCCGGAATCAGAACGTGTTCTAATGAGTTTACCCTTCTTCTAGTAATTTCTAGCTCATGAGCCATCACTTGCACCTTCTTCTCCAAGGTAGCAAGCTCTAACATAGGTTCTATCGCTACGGCCAAAGCATCAAATGCAATATCAATATCACCTGTAGTTTTCACCATACCATAGTCTAAGCTGGTACTTTTTTCAACAGTCTCATTTTGCTCCTCAACATCCTCATCTGTCAAGACTTCTGAATCCCTACCCTCTAAACTTGGAGCAGAGAAATTGGGCGTATGTACGGCCATAACGCTCTCGGTTGTAACTTCTACCTGTAGTGGTTCGGTACGCATTTGCATAGCTTGTAATAAGACTTCAGGATCTATTACTGCAGAAGCCAGAGCCATAGCGTCCGTTGCTTCACCGAGCAGACGGTCCACTTCTGACCTTTTCTCTACAGTATCTTGAATCAAGTCTAAGAATTTTTGCATGAGTCCATCACGCTTGTCCTTTAATAGACTATGACCTCTTCTGGCAATATTGAGCTCACTTTTTAAATTCATGAGCTCCATTCTGTTGGCACTAACTCGGCGAGCCATAGACTACCTGTTCCCCTCATCATAATATTGGTCAATATATTCCTGATCGACACGGCGCAGTTCGGACTTTGGCAATATACGTAAGAGTTCCCAACCAATATCCATCGTATCTTCTATGCTTCTTGACTCGTAGAATCCTTGATTCAAATACTTATCTTCAAAAGCGGTAGAGAATTTCGCGTATATTTTGTCCATTTCAGAGAGCGCGGAGTCCCCTAGAATTGTTGCCAATTCTCTAGCATCCTTACCTCTGGAATACGCAGCAAAAAGCTGGTTCATGACATCAGCATGATCGGCTCTTGTTTTACCTTCTCCAATACCATCATCTTTTAGTCGCGATAGGGAGGGTAAGACATCGATAGGAGGCGCAATATTCTTCTGATTCAGCTCACGCTCGAGGATTATTTGCCCTTCTGTGATATAACCGGTCAAATCTGGTACAGGGTGTGTTTTATCGCCATCGGGCATGGTCAAGATTGGCATAAGTGTGATGGAGCCTTTGTTCCCTTTTAATTTACCTGCACGCTCATAGGTTTGGGCTAGGTCAGTATAGAGATAGCCTGGATAGCCTCTTCGGCCTGGGACTTCTTTACGGGCAGCGGAGACTTCACGTAATGCATCCGCATAATACGTCATATCTGTAAGTATGACGAGCACTTGCATCTCAAGATCAAATGCCAAATATTCTGCTGCAGTGAGAGCCATTTTGGGGGTGGCTATGCGTTCAATGGGAGGTTCATCCGCTAAGTTCAAAAACATAACCGTTCTCTCTATTGAACCGGTTCTTGTAAAGTCTTGGATGAAGTAGTTCGCATCTTCGAAGGTAATACCCATAGCAGCAAACACAACGGCAAATTTCTCATCATCTCCTAGTACGGTCGCTTGACGAGCAATCTGAGCAGCAAGTTGGTTATGAGGGAGTCCAGAGGCAGAGAAAATAGGAAGTTTTTGACCACGAACAAGTGTATTTAGGCCGTCAATGGCGGATACTCCAGTCTGAATAAATTCATTAGGATAGACGCGGGCGACAGGATTCATGGGTTTACCATTCACATCTCTTCTGTCTGTGGGTAGGATAGGTGGTGCATCATCAATAGGATTTCCCATTCCATCAAAAACTCTACCTAACATATCAGGCGAAACAGATAGTTGCATACCATGTCCTAGGAAACGCACTTGACTATCGGCCATGTTAATTCCCATGGAATTGTCGAATAACTGAACAATAACATTGGTACCTTCAACTTCTAGAACACGGCAAGCTCTGCGGTCACCATTTTCCAACTCAATTTCACCTAGTTCTTCATAGGCCACATCATCAACGCCCTCAACGAGCATCAACGGACCCGAAATTTCTTCGATTGATCGATATATTTTCTGCATAATATTTCTTACCTCTCTGCTTCAAGGGCTGGAATGACTTCATCTAGGCGACTTAGAATTTCCTCATAGCGAGCTTTTGTATCCTCTTCTTTTACCGTCTTAAATCGCCCTATCTCCTCACGTACGGGAAGATTTTGCATTTGATCTACCGTCACACCACGTTTGCCGGCCGCTTTGGCCAAAGCATGGTAATGCATTATTAGAGCTAGGAGATAAAACTGCTTCTGCAAGGAAGTGTAAGTATCTACAGCATGATAAGAGTTCTGATGGAGGAAGTCTTCTCTAATGGATTGGGCGACGTCCATTGTTAATCGCTCTTCAAAAGATAAAGAATCCATACCTACGAGACGCACAATTTCTTCTAAGCGGCTCTCTTCACTGAGAATCTGAAGGGCATCATTACGATTCTTGGCCCAATTTCTGTCAATTTCATCATTCAAATACTCCACAACATCATCAGAATATAAGGAATAGGAATTGTTCCAATTAATAGCTGGGAAGTGACGTTGGGCGGCTAGGGCTGAATCTAACTGCCAGAAAACCTTCACAATACGCAAAGTAGACTGCACGACCGGGTCAGACATATCACCACCTGGAGGAGATACGGCACCGATAGCGGTAAGGAAGCCTTCTCGAGGTTCAGACCCTAAACAATCCACATAACCTGCACGTTCATAGAACTGGGCAAGTCTAGAACCTAGATAGGCAGGATAGCCTTCTTCACCTGGCATTTCTTCTAGACGACCACTCATTTCGCGTAAGGCCTCTGCCCAGCGAGAGGTGGAATCCGCCATAATGGATACGGAATAACCCATATCACGATAATATTCGGCAATCGTTATGCCTGTATATATAGAAGCTTCTCGGGCTGCCACTGGCATATCCGAAGTGTTGGCAATAAGAATAGTTCTCTCCATCATGGATTTACCTGTTTTGGGGTCAATTAGTTCTGGGAAAACATTTAATACTTCGGTCATCTCATTACCACGTTCTCCACAACCAATATATACCACTATGTCCGCATCAGCCCATTTCGCCAGCTGATGCTGAATAACCGTCTTACCACTACCAAAAGGCCCAGGAACCGCTGCGGTTCCTCCTTTCGTTACTGGGAAGAAGGTATCTATAACCCTTTGTCCAGTAATAAGTGGTTCATGGGGAGCTTTCTTCCCCTTATGCGGTCTAGCTCTTCTTACGGGCCAGCGCTGTTCCATGGTAAAATCTTGTTTTTTATCCTCTTGCTCTAAGGTATAAATCACATCATCAACATGATAGGCACCGTCTTCTGCAATAGATTTAATCGTCCATTCTCCCGAAAGAGTTGGCGGCACCATAATCCGGTGTTCAATAGCTGAAGTTTCTTCCACGAGACCTACAATATCCCCTGCGACAACGCTATCGCCTACGGCTTTGCCCTGGCGAAATTGCCATGTCGTTTCTCTGGATAGAGCATGGGCGTCGCTGCCACGGGCAATACGATCTCCAGATTCTGCGTAAATATCTTCTAGAGGACGCTGAATACCGTCATACATCCTACCAATAAGACCAGGGCCTAGGGCAACCGACAGAGGAACACCCGTGCTCACTACCGGTTCTCCAGGTCTTAAACCTGAAGTTTCCTCGTACACTTGAATAGATGCTTCTTCGCCTCGGACTTCGATAACTTCGCCCGTCAAACCAATATTTGCTACACGCACCACGTCAAACATACGCACATCACGCATATGATCTGCAACTACAAGAGGACCGGCAATTTTTTTAATAATGCCTTGATTTTGCTTCATGTCACTCATTTCTCTCTCCACTCTCATTATTTGTATTCCCCAAGACATCGAATCCAACGGCTCTTAGCACAGAACGTTGGAGGTTTTCTTTGGCATAAGAGCCAGAATCATAAGATGCTGGGATTGGGATGATGGCCGGTAAGACCTCATCTTGGTAGCGTTTAAGGACTTTCTCGCACGCTTTTGCCATTGGCTCCGTTATGTAAATAATGGCAAACTTCTTACTATCAATCAAACGGTACAATTCGCGTTCTGCATGCTTACCTTCCTCTACAGTAACCACTGTAAAACCGAAACCTCTAAACGCGATGACACTCGCTCTGTCACCCAAAACAGCTACTTCATATTTCATAAACTAGCCTCCTTGTAGGTCGGACGTAGCATAGCTAGAATTTCTTCTGTATCCATATTTCTACTGACCGCTTGTAAAATAATCCTTATATTTTTCTGTTCTAATTTCTTCGCCAGCCAGAACGCAGCGATGGCCCAGGCATGCTGGTTTTCCATCTTGCCTCTAGCGATAACTTTGCTATAGAGTTTGTCTTTATTTTTGCCAAAGACCGCCACATCTTCGCTAGAATTATAATCAGGAAACGTTGGAAACCCTTCTGAAATTGGCGAATCAGCGAACAACGCACGACTTTTTTCCACATCATCATAAGCCTCTAGAAATGCCTCCAACTGCGTCGTTCCATGGGGAACAAACGCACGTTTGAAAAACTCTCTACTCTTCCCTGCGCGTTTCATGCGTAAGAAAATCTCGAAATTTGCGTGCTCTGCCAACATTATCCTATAGGCATCCGTAAAATCTTTCATTTTACGAAAAGACTTTTCTTCTCCTATTTGTTTTAATTCTTCGAAATACAGCTGATCGGCCAGCCAGTCTGCTGCCGATAAGTCTGAGCCGTCGGAAGCTTTGGCCACTACGGACTTAATATATTTATAGAACTGAGGCCTCATGTTATATGGTATGTTATCTTCCGTTTCTGAGATTCCTCGCATGATACGAATAACGGTGTCAAACAAATGGGGAATTGGCGTAGGAGCCGTCTTCCTCAGCATTTCGTCTAGAGTTTTCGGTACATCACCTTGCGCTTGTTCCGCTTCCTTCTCAATAATTTGTAGGCCTTCTGTCTTCTCCTGGAGATTTCTCAATTCTAGTTGTAGGTATCGAATGATGGCCTTCAGATTATGGTAATCCAAGTCCAGAAGTAAAAACAAATCTAGATCACTATCCCTTGAAAACTCTCTTAATAAGAGGTCTTCTTGGTCTCTATGTCTTAGGACACGTTCCTCTAGACTACCTTCTCCGGTATATCCGGCTTTTTCTAGTATATCCGCACGTTCATGGAAACTGGTTGATGAACTTGCTAAACGCTGTAAATCCTCAGCTTTTAAAAAATCATCTTCTAATACACGCAGTCTACCAATTTCGGCTGCAAAATCTAGATCCATTGGAAGCGTTGTAGGCTCAAATAATTTGTGTTCTTTTGCTCTAGACATATCACTTAGCCTCCCTGCTCGGTTTCATCCTCGAAAAGAATACCAGCAGCAATTTCAAAATAGTGTAATCTATTTTGCTCCAGAAGACTCTTAAAACGATAGTCCTGAAACGCCCTGCCCTGCCTAATAATAAAGCCTCCCGAAAACGATCCTTCCTGTTCTGTAATCTTCAAATGAGGATAGTTCTCCTCTAAAACAGGTAGGAGCCAGGTTTTATCCTTACTGGATATTTCGATTTCAGTCTGCGTGCTCGTATTTAAAGACTCTAACCAATGCGTATATAAAGCACGTCGGCGTTCCGAATCGAAGCCATCTAAACGCTTGCCTACTTCAACTAGAGTGTCTTCCAACAGGCCTTGTTGAACTTGTAGCTTAGCACGCCTCTTTGCGAGGTTTCGCATAGCATCTTCTTGTCGTTTCTGGACTTCTGCTTTTTTCGCTTGACGAGCGGCTTGATCCTTACGTATGCTATCGGCTTCTCGCTTAGCATCCGCTAGAATGGACTCTCTCTCTTGATTTGCGTTAGTCAGAATCTGATGCACTTGCTTCTCGGATTCTTCCTCAATATGTTTACGCAACCTGTCTGTTCCCTGCATAAATAATCCTCTTCTCGCTTATGCTAAGCCAGAAATCATGATGATGGATAGTACGGAAGCCAGAAGTGCGAAAATGGCATACGTCTCAACCATAGCGGACAAGATAATCGCTTTGGCCTGCTCACCTGGATTCTTAGAAACCATTATGGCACCATCACTGGCTACTTTTGCCTGATGAACGGCGGAAACATATCCAACAATCGCCATAGGCATACATGCCAAGAAGTACAAGAAACCTTGTGTAATACTAAGATTTGCTGTTCCACCGAAGAAACCGGCAAAGTTCATTACGAAGAACCACACAAGTAAGCCATAGATACCCTGTGTACCTGGTAGAGCCTGAAGGATAACCATTTGTCCGAAGAGTTCTGGTTTCTCATTCATGATGCCTGCTGCAGTAGATCCTACAATGCGTACTGCTTTGGCAGAACCTAAACCTGCTACAATTGCTGCTAATGCACCGCCTAACAATGCTAATGCATTCCCGTTAATAAATTCCTGAATCATATGTCCTCCTAAAATTGTTCTTTTCTATTATTATTCTCTCGCCTTATCGGTAAGAGGAGATAACGGATTTTCGTTTACAACTTGTGTGTATTGTCCTTCCATACGTAAGGGGGCATAAGGTCTTCCTCCACCCTCATAAAACTTGCCAAAGAACTCTACATAATGAAGTCTTGTAGCATGTACGTATGCACTTAATGTCGATAGCGCCAGATTTAATGCGTGCCCTGCAATTAGAACCAATATTGTAAATATTATCTGCACACCACCGGTACCAATCATACCTGCCATTAAATTAACAACCATGGCGATAACACTTGTTGCCAGTGTTAACGCTAGAATACGTGTATAAGAGAGTAAGTCCGACAACCAAGCCGTTACATCCATCAATCCTCCAAGCCCTCCGAAGATACGCTTGATGGGATTCCTCTCTTTACTTCTCATCAGAATAATAACGGCAACACCGCCGATTGCTAGGTACATCCCCAAACGCACACCGATGAGCATGAGTCCTAAACCTATGATGATGAGGTACCAGGGTGCAACCGAGAAGGCCGCATCATACCAATTTCCCCGTCGAATTTTATTCTTGATATCCAATCCCATACTAATAAACAAGTGTACCGCACCAAATACCATAGACCAAATCATTAAATTGATGGGATCATCCATGGGGTTAAACCAGACAACAGGCAAATCAAAAGTGCCATTGGTCAATGTGCCAAACATGCCACCAAATAAGCTGCCATATAATATCCCGAAGAATACTGCAAAGATACCACCCGTCATGAAGACCTTAAGCATATTCCGCATATTACCCTGGGCATTGAATTTCCATATACCCAAAGCACATCCAATGGCAAGAAGTCCGCCATAACCTACGTCACTTAGCATGGAGCCGAAGAAGAAACCATACGTAATCATCATGATCCATGAAGGATCTAAGTCAGCAAAATAATGTGGACTACTAAAGGTTTCTATTGTCGATTCAATAGGAGAAAATAAACTACGGTTCTCGAGTAAAGTAGGTGGCAAGTCTTCTTCTTCCACAGGTTCTTCTAGTAAAACATAAGAATTGAATCGCGTGGCCAAAACTTCTGCTACTTGACTTGCATTTTTCTCAGGAATATAACCTGAAAGAACGGAAACATAATCACTATTATTTAATGCTAACAATGCTTCGAGTTTCGACTTATCTGCCTCTATAACATCATGGAGAAATTCAAACTCAGGAATATACTCTTTAAGCTCTAGATAACTCGTCTTCGTGGTTTCTAATTGCTTCTCTAGAGTTTCTATTTTACGTACACTATCCTCATAGGATTGGCGGAAGTTTCCATCTTTTTCTAATGCATTACTACTTAAAAAACTCTGCTTATCCGAAGCTTGAATGAGCTTCCTTGCGTCTTGTTCAAAATCATGTGGCCAAGCCATTAAAACGGCCAAGAAATCTTCTCGTTGAAAATAAACTTCCGAGACAAGAGGCACATCGGTTTCTTCCACCTGTTTTACGAAATCAAGATAGGACTCCTCACTTAAGAAGTAACCGGATTCTGATTGAAACTTACCATTGGAAATTTCCGTTGGAAGGTTTAGATCCTTCCAATCTTCTAGAGCATTGCGATGGCTAATTTCTGCCGCTAAATCTTGTTGGATTTCACGCTCTAGATTTTTCACGCGTTCAAGCTCTTCGATTTGGGCAAGAAGCTGAATTTGGGTTTCTTCTTCCATATAGCGTTCATCGAGGGTGCGTTTGCGTTTCTGGGAGAATAATGGTTTTTTCTCTGTGGAATATTCTCGTAAAGTACTTAAGGCGCTTTTAATTCTGTTTTGCCATGTAATAGAAGTCTGAATGAGATCTTCAATCGCCGTTACTGAAAAGTCTATACTATTATAATCTTCTAGAGGTTTTCTTATTCTAGACATGCGGCCGGCGTACACTTCCTTATCCTGGAGTGAACGTCTATCTTCTTGATACTCTGCTAGTAAACCTCTTAATTCAAGTTGATGTGCGAGATCTTTATTCTCATCAATAACCGTTACACCCGTCTCTTGCAAATAATTCAAGACGGATAGGCGATCTTGTTTGGCTAGAACAACAGAAAGTTTTTTCATTGCTGTAATTGCCATAAACTACCTCTCAATCGCTTCTAGTATTGCAAGAATCGCTGCTTCTTTTCTCTCGTCCGAAACAATTTGCTTTTGTTCTATAGAGTGTTTCTCTGGTAAATCGTCTATATCTTCTAGATTATAGGTGTCTTGTGCAGAAGAATCTACATTTTCACCACTTAGTGCAACACGCAAAATCTCTCTTGCTTCTGCTTTTGCATCTTCCACAATTTGGCTAGCTTCTTCCCTTGCTTCAGAAACACGTGTTTTTTGCATGACATCTAATTCTTCAATGAGGTCAATGAGTTTGCTATTCATAATGTCCCTCCTTCAATTGTACTTCGTTATTTTTACACTTTACTAATATTAACATACCGAGCTTTCCCTCATGTAACGAAATTTTGATATTCCTCAGCATTAGCCTTCCAAACATTATCCTAAGAAATTGGTTAAATTGCGAAGACTAGCTTCGATATTTTTACAACAAAAAGAAGAATCTCTTCACAGAGACTCTTCCTTTAAGTTTTGTATATAATTTTACGCTTACATGTCTTCTTGCTTTTGGATCCGTAACATGCCTACACTGAGCATAATGCCAATTGTAATTAATAGGATTCCCATACCTAAATGCGATTCCTCTGCACCGGTTGCTGGTACATCCTCCCCTGAAGTACTGGTCTCTACAGGTGTATCACTGCTATCCGATACTTCTGAACTTTCGGATAAAGTAGTCTCTTCAATATAAGAAGATGTCTGCACAGTTTCTATCGTCGAATTACTCTCGGTCACAACTGAGGTGGTCTCTTCAGGTTCAGTAGAAGATGTTGGTTCAGCTGTGGTTGTAGGCTCAGTAGCCGTTGTAGGTTCTGTAGTAGTCGTAGGTTCAGCTGTAGTTGTAGTTGTTGGTTCAG
>CAYMOG010000040.1:0-11448 GCA_964392065.1 uncultured Oscillospiraceae bacterium | reverse complement strand
TTTTAGCCGCCGCAGAAGTCGTGCCTTCTGGGCAGCTTAAAACGTTTTGACTATTCGATTGGAAAGAGTTTTTTCGGTCTAAAACCCAAGTAGTCTGCTGATACTTTCATAAATGAACAGCCATCCACAGTTCCTTCATAGGCTTGTCTAGCTGCAAGACCGTGGACATGACCATAACAGCATAAATCTACTTGATTCGAGACAAGAAGCTTAGCAAATTCCGTAAGTCTACCATCACGCTGTATGGGCGGGTAGTGCGTAATGGCTAGACGCTTATGGATGCTTTGGGCTTGGGCCATAGTATTACCCTCTCGCAATGAGAGCTTCAGACGTTCTAGTTCGCGTTTATAAACCTTATTGTCATCGTCTGTGAAATCGTCATCCATAGGATTCTTCCATCCTCGACTTCCCGTGAGGAGAATGTTTTGTCCGTTCTCTTCTAATAGGAGTGCCTCATTCTGAAAAATTTCCAATGTATGAAGATTATTCTCCTCAAATATTTGATCAACTCTTCGTCTTGTCGTCCACCAGTAATCATGGTTTCCTCGCAGAAGAATTTTTCTACGTCCAGGAAGTTTATGGAGAAATGTTAAATCTGCCACAGCTTCCTCGGGTTTCATTCCCCAAGAAATATCTCCTAGAATAAGTACTGTATCTTCATCAGAAACACAAGTGGACCAATTCTGTCGTAAACGTTCAACATAGTCTTCCCATCCAGCTCCGAATATATGCATAGATTTGTCAACACTCAGAGATAAATGGGTATCACCTATTGCCCAAATTGCCATTACGCTCCCTCCTCCGTGTGTTCTGCATGAAAATGTTTATACACCGCTTGAGCGGTTACACGACCCAAACTCGGAACTTTGGCCAGTAATTCTTCTTCAGAAGCTTGACTAATCTCCTTCATCGAGCGAAAAGCTTGGAGTAATTTCTGGCGTTTCTTGGGTCCCACTCCAGGTATTTCTTCTAGATGAAACTTCGTTTGTCGTTTCTTGCTTAATTTCTTATTAGCAAGATTGGCGACCCTATGCACCTCATTTTGTACAGCAGATAGTAATCTTAAGAGTGCAAGTTTCTGCTCCCTTTCCACGCCAGGGTCCTCCGAGAACCAAGCCACCTCTTCTCTAACTTTATCATTTTCATCTTCAGTTTTAATAATTCCCAGCGACTCTGCCAATTCAATAGTTTCTCCTGTTGGTAACACCAAACCTCGGGTTCTATGGCGATTATCCTTTACCATTCCCGCTACTGGAATAGATTCGTATCCCCGCTCTCTAACAAGAGCAGCAATAATATTGACGTGACCCAATGCACCATCTACAAGAATAAGATCTGGTGTGCCCCCAAATTTCTCATCACCTAGGTGATTCAAGCGTCGATCTACAGCCTGGAGCATGGCTCCATAATCGTCTTGGCCTTCTTGATTTCTAATAGTGAAGGTCCTCGCTTGACCTCTCCTCGACTTACCATTTTCGAACACGGCCATTCCACAAGTAATATCCGCTTTACCCGTATTCGATACATCATACGCTTCAATTCTTGCAGGTGGATAATCTAAACCCACTAATTGGGCAAGTAATTGTAGTGCTTCATCCAAGGCTTGTTGATTAGAACCTGCAATAATCGTTCGTCGTTTAAGCGCTTGGAGGGCATTGGCATCTGCCATCTGCAATACATAGCGCTTCTCTCCCCGCTGTGGATAATGAATTTGCACTTTCCGTCCCGCGAGTTCTTGGAGAAATCGAAGTAAGTTATTATTTTCGTCATTATCTTGGGCCAAAGCCCCCACCGCCGTCAGAATTACTTGGGGCATCACCGCAGCCCTAGGATAATATTGTTCAATAAAAGCACGAATGACTTCCTCATCGCTGTTTGCAGTAGCATCTAGAAAATAAGTTGATGTCCCTGTGATTTTCCCCTGCCTAACCTCTAACTTCAGAACACAAACTTCGGATGCATTTCGCGCCAATCCTAGGGCATCCCCATCGAAATTAGACTCTAGTACAGCAATTTGCTTCTCTTGAAGCTTGTTGAGCGATTCTAGACGATCACGAAGTACCGCTGCCCGCTCGAAATCCAAGTTATCCGAAGCGTGCTTCATATCAACACGCAAACCCTGCTGAATACCCGCATAACGTCCCTCAAGAAAATCACAAACTGCTAAGACCACCGCACGATAGTCCTCAGCAGAAATTGTTCCTAAACATGGAGCGATACAGCGCTTCATATAGTAATTTAAACACGGTCTCTCCTTGCCTATATCCCTCGGGAAAACACGCTTACACGTCTTCAGCGGAAACAGTTTATGAATGGTTCTAAGAGCTTGCCAGAGATCCCCGTTTAGATAGGGTCCATAATACTTAGCTCCCTCCGCCTCATCCTGCCCCACTCGGTAGGCCTTCATTATGCGAGGATACATTTCATTGAGCGTAATGCGAATATAAGGATAATCGTGATCATCCTTTAATAAGATATTATAAAATGGTTGATAGCGTTTTATTAAATTAGATTCTAGCACTAAGGATTCTAGTTCATTCTGACAAATTAAATATGAGAAATCCCTTATATGGGAAATCATTGCCAAAACCTTCTCATTACCCTGGGGATTCGGTCCGAAATAACTTGCCAACCTACGCCTTAAATTAATAGCTTTCCCCACATAAATGATTGAGCCCGTAGCGTCTTTCATTAAATAGACACCCGGGCTCGTCGGTACTAAATCCAAACGTGCTTCAAAAGATTCATTCGATTGCAACGTTTTACTCCTATTCCCTTAAATAGAAGGAGGTTTCTTATACACTAGGATTCTCTAAATAGTCCACAATTGCCACCAAGGCTTCATCTTCGTCAGGACCTTCGGCAGAAACTTCAATTTCCATACCATTCTCGATACCTAGACTCATCACACCTAATAAGCTCTTACAATTTGCGCGACGTTCACCAGCCTGTAACCAGATGTTTGCTCTGTAGGAAGAAGCCTTCTGAATCAGTACGGCTACAGCCTTCATCTGCATATCTTCCTCACATTGAAAAATGATTTGTTTCTTAACCATCTATTACCTCCATACATATGCACAATTCTACGCATAATATTCTGTTAACAAAATCAGTTTACCCACAAGCCAACTTCTTGTCAATGGACAGCTTCACATCCAAGCGTGTATTTACTTGATTTACTTAGCCATTGAAGTAGGTTCTCCCAGCATTTGCGCACTCGCTGCAGACTCTCTCTAGCATTATGCAATGGGTGCACAGGCCTGTTCTAACCATGTTCTTACAGAATCCGACACGTATGACTTCAGCGTCTCATAAACCATAGTATGATACGAATTCACCCATTCAATTTCGAAACGCTCCAATAATCCCACATCAATAGCATCTCGATCAAAAGGCACCATCGTGAAATTCTCAAAGGCTAAATATTGGTCAGGCTCTACATACTGATCTTCCACTACATAATACGTATTTTCCAGACGTATTCCGTGTTTCCCTTCCTTATATACCCCAGGTTCGTTGGTCACCACCATACCAGGCTCCAAGGCTTGACTATTATAAGCTCTCGAAACACCATGCGGGCCCTCATGAACCGATAAGAGATACCCTACACCATGGCCAGTTCCAGATTTATAATCCATGCGATGTTGCCATAATGGTTGTCTTGCCAAACTATCCAGATAATATCCTGGTGTTCCTTTAAGAAATACTGCGCGGGCTAAGCCAATATGCCCTTTCAGGCAAAGCGTATAATCTGTTTTTTCTTCATCGGTGAGTGTACCTAGAGCAAAGGTTCTCGTCGTGTCCGTTGTACCTTCTAGATACTGTCCACCAGAATCCACTAACAAGAAACCTGACTCCTGTAGATTCGCTTTATTTCCTTCTGTTGGAGCATAGTGCATCATGGCGGCATTTGCACCATACGCTGCAATGGTCGTAAAACTTTCTTCAATGAAATGTTCGAGTTCCTCACGGAAGCCAAGTAGCGTTCGACTTACTCCTAACTCATCAATGCTTGAAATATCCTCATGCGATTTAAGCCAGTGCATGAGACGGGTTACAGCAATACCATCCTTGATGTAAGCGACTTTTTGATTGGCAATTTCTGTAGTATTTTTCAGAGCTTTCTCGAGACTTGTCCAATCACTCTTGTCAACCACCTGTACCTGTTCAGGAATCGAGCGATACACAGCCGCATTGACGAAACGTTTATCTAGCCAAATTTTCTGAATGTTTAGCTCAGACAAGACATCCGAAATCTCTTCATATGTACGAATTTCAACTCCATCGGTTTCTAGAGCTTTACGCACTTCTTCGCCCAATTTCGTATCGTCTACGAAGAAATAAGCCTTCTGCTTCCCAACTAATGCATAGGACAAGAGGACCGGAGTAGACTTTACGTCTCCCCCACGTATGTTATAGAGCCAAGCAATATCATCCAACTTCCCTATCAAGGCATAATCGGCCTCTTCATCGGCCAAAGCTTCACGAAGCCCCTCTAACTTCTTCTGTGTACGCCTCCCCGAATACTTCTCATCTAGCAAAAAAGCTTCACTGTGGGGAAGTTCAGGGCGATCGGTCCAAATAGCTTCAACAAGCTCTAGATCTAAGCGAAGTGTCTGACCTTCTCTTAATCGGCTTTGCAAAAAATCCACTTCCTTCTGAGCAATGGTCCACCCATTGGCTGCCAATACACCCTTTTCAGGTAAGCAGTCGAGAAGATAATCTTGCACCTTGGGAACATGGGGAGTGCCCGCCTTCATTAGAGTGAATTCAGAGCCGGCTAGTTCTTTGGCCGCCTGAATATAATACCGACCGTCGGTCCAAACTTTTGCCTCCGATTGGCTAACTACTGCCTGGCCTGCAGAACCGGTAAATCCACTAAGCCATGCTCTTGCCTGATACGCCGGTGTAACATATTCTGACATGTGTGGATCCGCTGTGGGGACATAGTACACATCGACTTTTGCTTCCTTCATCTTATTACGTAATGCTTGTAACTTGTCATTCGTCTTCATCATCTCTCTCCTCTAAATCACAATCTAATAATACTGCGGCTTCTCCGGTATCCCTATAGAAATTCGGGCGCCGTCCTACTTCTATAAATCCTAACTTCCTATAGAGTGCTAGTGCCGCAACATTATTTTCTCTAGCTTCAAGTGTACATTTTACTATACCTGCTTGTCTTGCCAACTGGAGCATTCCCCGTAAAAACTTGGAAGCAATCCCCTGTTGACGATAGGAAGGTAAAACAGCAATACGGTAGATCTGCCATTCGTCTTCTAGGCGAAAACCTATCAAATAGGCCTTGGTTATGCCCTCTTCCTCATAGAAATAGACTCTATGGAAACCTTCTTCATGATGAACTTCTAGTTCCTCTATCAATCCAGTATCGCCCCAAGGATCACTGAAACTAGCTTGTTCTAATGTCTTGAGCAAAGAGAAATCGTTCAATTGTGCAGGTCTAATCGACATAGTAATCGAAATTCCTCTCGGCTTCCGTAGCTTGATAATAGGCTGGATAGAGATTAGTCGGTTCTATTAGTATTTCAGAACGCTGTGCCGCCGTCGCAAGAGTATCCAAAGTATAATACGGATGGGAAACAGCTTCTACTGGCACGGAAAAGATTTTTTCTAAAGCTTTATCCCCTGCATAGGCTAGTACTTTTTCATCGCCACATAGCACGATCTCTTCTGCGGTGATTCCCCTCGCAACAAGAGCCTCGCAAATCTGATCGAGATTACCGACCTGTGTTTCTAAGATTTCCAAATCACCTAAAAATGCTTTGGCATAAACTCTCCTATTTCTTGCGTCTAGCATGGATAAGAGAAGTCTTCCCACTCGCTTATTACTGTCTGCAAATAAATCTAGTGTATTCAGAGGTATACACGGAATACCAAGTGCGAAACCTAGAGCTTGTGCCTGAGAAACCCCTATACGAATACCTGTATAAGAACCTGGCCCTACAGAAACTGCAACCGCTTCTAATTCAGACTTCTTCATACCGGCCTCGCTTAGGATTTCATCGACAGTGGGCAGAAGATTTTTCATATGCGTACTACTATCATGTAGCGCTCTACTAGCAAGCATCCTCTCATCATCCGTCAGCGTCACAAATAATCTCTGGGTACTCGTATCAAATGCTAAGATTTTCATCTGCGTTCCCTTCTAATAATAAGTCGTGGGGGAAATGCCTTGCTTTTCTCCACGCTTCTAGTATAGAGTCTATCTCTTCTCCATGTGCTATAAATGTGAAGATTCTCGGAGTTAGATCCTCTTCTAGAACAATAGGACCAGAGGTAGAGAAATCAATGCTACCCTTCTCTCTAAGACTATTAATTTCAATGCCCAGATAAGACTCAGGCAAGATTTCTGCTATCATCCTAGACCATTCTAGAAGAACAATTTCTTCATCTTCCCATACACTTTCTAGTCCAATAGAACGAAATGCCTCTGCTGATTCCAAGCGATAAACATCAAGATGCGATAAACGTACGTCAGCTCCTAAATAGTGTTGATGAATGGTGAAAGTGGGTGATGAAACATCCTCTGACACCCCTAGCGCTTGAGCAAGAGCACCAACAAACGTCGTTTTCCCCGCTCCCAGGTCTCCGTCTAACGTAATGAGGATACGCGTAGGTAGCTCTCGGGCAAGCGATCTGGCCAAAGTTTCTGTATCCTCTATACTTCGGACCAAAAAGGTCATGGCATTAATCTTCATAGACGAGCTTGCCATTGACAAATACTGCATAGGGTTTAGACCATGGAAGGAGAGGATCTTCTGCCCATAAAACCACATCCGCATCGAGACTTGGAGCTAACCGTCCTACACGGTTTTCAACACCCATGATTTTTGCTGCAGAAGTCGTAATCCCCTCTAGAGCCGCTTCTCTCGATAAGCCTTCTCGCATGAGAAGAGCCGCTTGCGATACGCCAAACTCTATTGGGATAACAGGATGATCCGTTGCTATGGCCATGGGTATACCGGTTTCATAAATTGCTGCGGCAGATCCTATCCATAATCTCGTGAGTTCAGGTTTCGAGCGACTGCTTATCAATGGGCCAACAATAATACCTTCTAAACTACCATAACCCTCTTCTTCTCGGCGGTTATAGGCTTCTTCCAACTGATCTAAAATGAGATACCCTTCCGTACAATGGTCTAATGTATAACGAATACCGAATTCGTTGGCTATACGGATGGCCGTGAGGATATCATCTGCTCGATGGGCATGAATCTTGAGAGGAAGTTCACGGCGAAGCACAGGTATTAGTGCTTCTAGTCGAAAATTAAATTCAATCTCCTCTTCCTTATCCTTCTTCTCTAAATAGCGCTTAGCATTCCCTAAGGTCTCTCTTAATACAGCCGCACTGGCCATGCGCGTGCTGGGACGTTTTTGATTTCTTCCATAGACGCCTTTGGGGTTATCACCTAGAGCCGCTTTCATCGCAGCAGGTGCCATAACAAGCATTCTATCTACAGAGGGTCCATAAGGTTTAATAATCGCAAATTGACCTCCGATAACATTGGCGCTACCCGGCCCGGTCATGACGCAGGTAACTCCCCCTTGGATAGCTTCATCTAGGGTTACATCATCATGGAATATCGAGTCAATGGCTCGTAATTCTGGTGTAACCGGATCGGTTACTTCATTACCATCACTACCCTCCCAACCGAGGTGGTCATCAAACATTCCCAAGTGATTATGCGCATCTAGAAATCCTGGATAAGCCATGTAACCTGAGCCGTCGAAGAAATCTACTTCTTGGAGGAGACTATCTTCTAGAGAGTCCATCCCCTTTACTTCCACAATCTTATCCTCATCAATTAATATATATGCATTTTCTATTTCACCCATGTCTCTATCCATGCTGTGCACGTGGACATTACCTATGATTAACTTTGCCATTTTCATTTCCTCGATTCTTACAATCTATAATACTAATATTAGCAGAATTTAAGCTTAAAATAAGCCATAACATGCTAAACTAAGGAAGAATCTATTATGTAAATGAGGTTTATACCATGATAAGTGAGATTTGGGCCCACCGAGGCGCCAGTACTGTGTATCCAGAAAACACAATGCCTGCCTTCCAAGAAGCTGTCAAATTAGGAGCCGATGGAATTGAGCTAGATATTCAGCGAAGTTTAGACGGTATATTATTTGTCTATCATGACGAGAATTTATCCCGCTTAACAAGAACCAATCGTTTCGTTCAAGAACTACGTTCTGATGCAATACAAAGTTTGGAAGTAAAAGCCCAGGTCAGACATCCCGCTTCGCAACACATTCCTAGGCTAGAAGAAGTGCTTGAATACTTCGTAGGTAAACCCCATAAAATTAATATAGAACTTAAGAACAGCATTTTCTTCTATCCAGGCATGGAAGAAGAAGTGGTCGCACTTGTCGAGAAGTATAATCTCGAGAATCAAGTATACTACTCGTCCTTTAACCACGAATCTATGGCTAAAATGGCGACTTTAGGATACGGGAAAAAATCAGGTCTACTCTATAGTTCTATCCTTGTAGAAGATATAAATTATGCCAAATCTCTAGGCGTAAAAAATTTACATCCTATGTTAAACAGCTTACAAAAGCCAGACTTCGTAAGCAGAGCCCACGAAGCAGGTATGTCGGTCCATACCTGGACAGCCAATGAAGAGCAATATATTCAAGCGGCACTAAGTCTTGGTGTAAATGCCATCATTACAGATGAAGTGTCTAAAGCTTTGGCCATACGTGCTACCTATCTTAATAAAACAAAGGAGGATATTAGTCATGCCTAGTCCTAAGAAAAAATTCCCTTTAAACTATCCCCAAACTTTTCTGATTGGCTTCGGCTTCCTTGCATCAAGCCTAGCTTGGAGTATTTATAATTCTCAAGTACCACTTATCCTAGAACAACGTTTCTTAATGAGTGGGACATTGATTGGTACGATTATGACCATCGATAATTTCTTTGGCGTGATTTTCCAACCCCTAGTCGGGGCCTGGAGTGATAATACAAATACTAAAATCGGTAGGCGCATGCCATGGATTGCCATAGGTCTTCCTATTTGTGCCGTTCTCTTCGCATTTATTCCACTTCAACAAACACTCTGGACCTTTATGGCCTTCATCATCTTATTTAATCTCGTTATGTCCCTATGGAGAAGTCCAGTTATTTCCCTCATGCCTGATGTCACACCTAGACCTCTACGTTCGAAGGCCAATGGCATCATAAATCTCATGGGCGGCGTAGGTTCTGTTCTAGCCTTCCTCGTCGGCGGGTATCTCTCCGATATTGGCGATCAGAAATTCTATGCTTTCTTCATGGCATCCGTAGTGATGTCACTCTCGCTCATCGTACTGCTCTTGTTTGTAAGAGAACCTGATTCCATTTCCTACCGCGAAAAAAACAATCTAAATCTACGTCAGAGTATTGGCAATCGCTGGGCAATAGAGGCAAGAGAAAACATCCGCCTCGCAGATAAACTTCACGATGATGCGTTAGGAATAGAAACTCAGGAAGATCAACCGAAACTAAGAGGTTTAAGTGCTTTTAAGAATCTTAAGAGAGAAGAGAAAAGCAGTTTAATTTTCATCCTCATTGCTATCCTCGCTTGGTTTATGGGTTATAACGGAATTGAAACATTTTTTACACTTTTTGCAACTTCTACCTACGGTATGACGGGTGGAGAAGCGACTATGATGCTTACGGGATTCTCCCTATCCTTCTTAGCCTTCGCACTACCAGCCGGCTTCATCGGCCAGAAACTGGGCCGCACCAAGACGATTCGCCTAGGATTAGTTGGCATAAGTTTGCTCTTCATTCCTATTCTTTTCCATCCTGCACAATTCCTACTGCAAATACTTCTAATTGGCGGAGGATTTTTCTGGGCCTGTATCAATATTAATTCCTTACCTATGGTCTTAGAGTTTTCTTCGGCCAAAACAGTCGGCTCTTTCACCGGCTACTACTACCTCTTCTCCTTCACAGCGGCTATCTTAAGTCCTATATTGTTTGGAGTCATTCGCGATTTAGTGGGAGACTATTCTATGCTCTTCTTCTATGCGGTAGTTTGCTTCCTAGTTGCTCTGCTTGCAATGTTTAGAGTGCGTCACGGAGATAGTATAAATCACTAAGTTTGGCGCTTTGGCCATAATATTTGATACAAGAAGCCTAGCCATCTCTATGTTATTCTATTCTCAATTAAGAACTGGAGAAATAATATGTCAACTTATTTAGATTTAGTAACGAAGCGTTTATCCCAATATCATTTGGGACAAGAACAAAAACATTCTATAGAAGAGATTGCCAATTACCTAGGACAAGTGGCAAACCAAGCGCCTTCCGCCATGAATATTCAAGCTACTAGACTTGTACTTCTATCGCGCGAAAAACACTTAGAAGTATGGGAACATATCTATGCAACGCAGCAGAAAATCATGAGCGAAAAAATGTTCCAGTGGTTTACTGAAGTTTATAACGGGGCAATTTCAGGTATAGGAACCGTTCTATTCTTCGAAGATAGAGCTATCTATAAAACGCTTCCCAATCCAAATCCAGAAGCCAGGCAGAAAATTAAGATGAGAAATTCAGCTATTGTGCAATACGGCACATGGCTAGCCTTAACCGAATTAGGTTATGGCGCTTCGATGCAACATAACAACCTAGGCTATGAAGAAGGCTTCGATCGTGGTATAAGAGAAATGCTCGACTTGCCGGACTCCTGGGAACTTACAGCACAAATGCCCTTCGGCTCTATCGAGATTCCTGCCGTGAGCAAAGAAAAAATCTCACTAACAGAACAAATTCGAGTTCTCTAATTAAAGAAGTAATAATTATGGATTCCAATAAACTTCCGTCCAATCAAGTCCCACCATCCCCCTCTCCCGAAAATCCTTACGAGTCAGGATCAAGCCCTAACGTTTCCCATGCACCTGTCCAGACACTTCCGAGAAAAGAAGACGTAACTTCCCATGATGCCCATACACCCGTGCGGCTCAAAAAACCGATATTAAAAGTAATCACCATTATCCTAATGATATTAACGATTCTCATGGTTATTGCACTAGTTGTAGGTCTATTGTCCTATATGAACATCGATCAAAATACATTTACTTCACTTGAACAGATGGTAGGCTTTATAAATACGAACAATTTACTGACAATTGGGGCAGGCGTCGCATTCTTATTTTCCGTAATAATATTAATATTCACAATTGTGATGCGCGTGCTCTATAAACCCGAAAAAGGCTATAGACCCAAAGCTAAACCAGGTATCTTCATGATTGTTCTTGCTGTTCTTCTCATTCCAATCACAGCCTTTTTAGCCTATGGGTATTTCGCCTTATACCAAGGATTAGAAAGCATAAGAGAAATGATGGACGTATTAGAAGCCTTCAGTAATTCTTCAGAATTCGATATAGCGGATTACTTCAATCGCAACTAGTCCAAGGGCTAGG
>CAYMOG010000039.1:0-12271 GCA_964392065.1 uncultured Oscillospiraceae bacterium | reverse complement strand
AAATTCCTGCCACTAGGTAATATGATGGATTTTATTTTCTGACACTTAAATTAGGTTGTGTGTGAAATTCTTAGAAAAATCATGGATTTTCGCGGTTAAGTAACATGATGCTCTTTATTTTCTGGCACAAATTTGCGTTTACACGAGTGGCGCCCACTAAATCGCAAATCCCTGCCACTTGATAACTGATACATTAACTCCCATGGCACGAATTTTCGTTTGCGAGAGAAATTTCTGAAATGATTCAGGTGAATCCCGAAATCCCGTACTCCTCCCTAGTCTATCCGCCGCGCCCCCCAAAAAAACGCCTTCTAAACCAATAATTCTTGTCGCTTCTATCGACTTAGCTATATAATGACAGGATAGTTTGGAAAAAATCGATGAAACCAAGACATAAAACCAACAAACCCAAACAACAAAAAAAGAAGGTATTATATGGCTTTAGATGGCGTAACATTATTTCACATAGCACAAGAATTGAAGGAGACGCTTGTAGGCAGCTCAGTAGATAAGATTCAGCAGAGCAACCGCTTCGATTTAATTCTTACCTTTCGTATGCGTAAGAGTCCTAAGTTGCTTCTCTCAGCCAATCCTAGCTTCCCGTTTTGTTCTATCTTAGATGAGAAATTCGATATTCCTATGCAGGCGCCGATGTTTTGTATGTTATTGAGAAAGCATTTAGGCAATGCCCGTTTACTGGATGTTTTTACTGAGCATTATGATCGGGTGATAAATTTCACTTTTCAAACTTTGGATGAGTTTTCAGATGTGAAGATTAGGACATTGGTTTTTGAACTTCTAGGGAGACATACTAATATTATTCTCTTAAATGAGGATAATATTATACTTGATAGTTTGGTTCATGTGGATCATTCGAAATCAAGAACGCGAGAAATTCTACCTGCCAGACCCTATCAACCGATAATGCCACAGGAGAAGCCTACTCCTGAAGATCGATTAGAAGGACTCAGCTTAGAAAGTTTGATGGCCTTACTACAAGATGGAAATCTGCGCATGGATAAGGCGCTCTTAGGGCTTGCTTCTGGAATTTCACCACAAATTGTTCAGGAGATTTTGTATAGGAGTCATCTTGCTCCGCAAGATAGAGCTGATACTCTGCGTTTTGAGGACGAGAACAGACTACTCCAGGCATGCAGAGAAATTCTGACAGAAATTACAGAAGCAAGAGGTAAAGCTTATTATTATCCCTATGCTAAGAATAATGCTTCGGATTGTCATCCTCTCCTTCTTAGCCATTTGAGGGTATGGGAATCTATGGAGAGTTTGCATGAAGCTTTGGCCAAAGTCTATCGTGCCTATCGTGTAAGAGACCAATTCCAACAGAAGCAGTCCTATCTGAGCACATTAGTAAGTAAGGAGCGTAAGAAAAAAGAGACGCTTCGGCAAGCTTATGTGGATGACCTGGAGCTAAGCCGAGAGTACGATACCAAGAAACTTCACGGTGAACTGTTGTTAAGTCAAATGTATCAAGTTCAAAATACTTATGAGAATAGAGACGCGATTCGCTTACTAAACTATTATGATGAAAATCTTACTGAGATAGAAGTGCCTCTTGATCCACGCTTCGGACTGCAAGAGAATGCCCAGAGGAAGTTCAAGCAATATAATAAAGAAAAAGAGACATTTTCATATGCCAGTAAACATCTTGAAGAAGTTCAAGACGATTTGGATTATTTAGTGCGTTTAGAAGCATTAATTGACCAAGCGAGTTCTGTTGACGATCTCGATGCGCTTAAAGAAGAAGCGAATCGTCTTCTGCCCAAGCGCCGAACGCAGAACGCTTCGCAATCGAAGAGATCTAAGAAATCTACAACAAAGCATAAAGATTCAATGCCACTAGGTCCTAGACGCTATCGTAGTAGTGATGGTTTCATGATTCTGGCCGGTAGAAACAATTATCAGAATGACCAGCTTAGTTTGCGACAAGCCCAAGACCATGATTTATGGTTACATGCCCAGAATCGTGCGGGTGCCCACGTTATCATTATTACTGAGGGTAAGGAGGTTCCAGAAAACACACTGGTGGAGGCAGCAGAGATCACAGCATTTCTCTCTAGAACGAGCCAGGAGAAAATGAATCATATGCAAAATACCATGGCTATTGATTACACGCTAGCAGGGAATGTGCGTAAAGCAAAAGGCCAGAAACCTGGCCTCGTCATCTACGATAAACATAAAACCCTCGTGGCTGAAGCCCTGGAACACAGTAAACTTAGGCTTGACGACTAGGGATATCCTCTAGAGCAAGGGCTAACTGCTTGGCTATTTTCACCTTGAAGTTGGATTCTCCTAATGAATAAATGCAACCGCAATAGCGCTGACGATATAAGCCATCGGCTTTGGCCATCTCTTGACCTTCCCGATAGCCTGCACGAAAATCCATATACACAAACTCCACGCCATGACGCTTCGCCGCCTGTTCCCCTGCCCGCTTAATTTCCTCATGGTCTTGCCAGGGTGATACAGTGAGAACGGTCGTGAATTGCTCATAACCTAATGCTTTACATTTCTTCGCAACATTATCCATGCGCAGAGCATAGCAAACCTTACAATGGTCTTGCTTGAAATCAGACTTGAAATTTCGCCACATGGTTTCGGCCGATTGATCGTCCATGTGCAGGGGTAATTTATATTTCTCCGAAAAAATTCTTACATTTTCCAAACGCCTATCTAATTCCTTTTGGGGTTGTATATTAGGGTTATAGAAATAAGCCATGAGTTCGTAGCCTTCTTGGCGCAAATACTGCACTGGGTACTCGGCACATGGTGCACAACAAATATGTAGAAATAATTTTTTCATCCTTCTCTTATTACCTTCACTATTAAATTTCATCGATTCCCAACTGCTTCGGCCGATTCGTAAGATGTTCTTCCACATGCTTAGGTCGGGTTAATCCTAAGTGTTTCCAGGCTAGGTCCGTAATGACCCGTCCTCTAGGGGTTTTGGCCAGAAAGCCGACTTGCATTAAGAAGGGTTCATAAACATCTTCTATGGTAGTTCTATCTTCGTTAATCATAGCAGCCAGGGTATCTAAACCAACAGGGCCACCATCGAATACTTGAGCGATACTTCGCAGCAACGCATTGTCCGTCTTATCTAAACCTCTATTATCAATCTCTAGAGCATGAAGTCCAGACTTGGCAATGGCTTCTGTAATGACACCATCGCCATCCACTTGGGCGAAATCGCGAAGTCTCTTAAGTAGGCGTATCGCTACTCTAGGCGTACCTCGAGAACGCTTAGCGATTTCTACTAAACCTTCATGTTCTACTCCAATGTTTAGTATGGCCGCATCTCGTGACAAGATTTGCACCAATTCCTCTACATTATAGAGTTCTAGGCGAAAAATAACACCGAAGCGATCACGCAAGGGCGCAGTCAGTAACCCTGCTCTAGTCGTTGCACCTACCAGTGTAAAAGGTTGTAAATCTATTCTAATCGAACGGGCGCCAGCACCCTTGCCAATAATAATATCCAGTGCATAATCTTCCATGGCCGTGTACAAGACTTCTTCAACCGTATGATTTAAACGATGAATTTCATCAATGAACAATACATCATTGGGCTCTAGATTCGTCAAGATAGCTGATAAATCCCCCGCCTTCTCAATAGCAGGTCCCGAAGTAATGCGTAAATTAACGCCCATTTCATTGGCAATAATTCCTGCCAGAGTTGTTTTACCTAAGCCGGGTGGACCGTATAATAGGACATGATCTAACGCTTCTTGTCTGAGTTTCGCTGCCTCGATATAAACTTCCAGATTCTTCTTGATTTTATCCTGGCCGAAGTATTCCGACAGATGCATAGGACGGATTTGTACATCTTCTCTGTCCTCAGGAGTCACCTTACGGCTAACGAAACTCCTCTCTTCTTCCTCTGCTTGAAAATCTGGGAAGTAAGAGCTTTCGATTTCGAAATTCTCAATACTATATGCGTCCTTCTTCTTATCCATATCTTACACTTTCTTAGCTTGGGCCAAAGCCTGACGGAGGTTTTCCTCCACACTATTCTCTTCTCTATAACTTCTCTCAACCATCTGTTTCGCTTCACCCGAATGATACCCTAAGAAAATCAGCCCCTCTATAATATCTAGCTTATCACTATTGGAAACCTCTTCCGTGGCGACTACTTGTCCTTGGACTTCTTGTTCTTTTTCTTCTAACCAACCACTCTTCTTCAGTTTATCTTGAAGATCGAAGATAATCCGTTCGGCACTTTTCTTCCCGACACCTTTGGCCTGTGTGAGTGCTTTGGCATCATCATTTAATACATG
The DNA here is from genome assembly GCA_964392065.1 of uncultured Oscillospiraceae bacterium. Classification (GTDB taxonomy): domain Bacteria; phylum Bacillota; class Clostridia; order Saccharofermentanales; family Fastidiosipilaceae; genus JASBZA01. The sequence continues at coordinate 7,976 of CAYMOG010000039.1, read as the reverse complement.
AACGGCGAAGGTTTCTGGACTGAAAACTTCTAATACAGAGAGCGCTGCCTTCGGTCCTATGCCATTTACTGTAATAAGCAGTTCAAATAAGCGTTTATAATCTAGGTCTGGGAAACCGAAGAGTTCTTGACGGTCTTGTGCAACATAGTGGTGCGCATACACTTTTACCTCTGCGCCAATTTGTCCTATTTTCTGGGCCAAAGCCGGCCCCATCTGCAACTGATAGCCTACACCCATACACTCCACAACGATAAAATCATCGGCTTTTTCTTCTAATACCCCTCGAAAATAATTATACATGGCTACGAATAGCCCCCTTTCAGTTTCTGTCCATAATTTCTAAACCCACTATTGGCTTGGGCAATGGCCACAGCCAGAGCATCCGCTGCGTCATCGGGCCTAGGTACTTCCTGAAGCTGCAAGAGCATCTGAACCATCTTCTGGACTTGTTGCTTATCTGCCTTACCATACCCTGTGACAGCATTTTTCACCTGAGAGGGTTTGTATTCAAAAACAGGAAGATTTGCCTTTGCGGCAGCGAGAATGACAACTCCTCTTGCCTGTGCGGTTCCCATAGCCGTTTTCGTATTCTGGTTAAAGAATAATTCTTCTATAGCCATAACATCAGGTTTATAGCGCTCGATTAGGGCTCTCGTACCATCGTATATCGCCATTAAGCGCTCTTCAAAAGGAACCCTAGCCTGTGTCGTAATGACACCATAGTCTAGAGCTCGAAATTTATGATTACGTTCCTCAATAATGCCATAACCACAAATTGCATATCCTGGATCAATTCCTATGATCAGCAAAATCTGACCTCCACATTCAAATCTTCCCTATATTCTACACTATATTCGCTAGACTACAGGGTAAAAAACTCAAGTGAAATATTGTATAATATAAATGTTATGCATTACAAGACTTAGAATTATTCGGAGGAACATCATGAAACTCGCAGAGTCATCAGAACATTACTTAGAGAATATTCTTATTCTACAAGCTAGGAAAGGTGAAGTACGGTCAATCGATATCGCCCAATCTATGGGTTATTCGAAACCAAGTGTCAGTAGGGCCGTTCATCTTCTAAAGGACAATGGTTATCTAAGCATGGATGTGAATAGTATTATTCGCTTAACCGATAAGGGGATTAAAGAAGCTAAACGTATCTATGAGAGGCATATTTTCTTACGGGAAATGCTTCTACATCTTGGTGTGAATGATGAAACTGCTGCGGCGGATGCCTGTCGGATGGAACACGTGATTTCTCCTGAAACATTCGATAAATTAGTAGAAGCCTTTCCAGCACTTCATAAACATGTGCAAGGAAGTGCCTTCGATGATGATTTTATATTGGCTTTTCATAAAGAGAATCATAGTAACCATCATTAAGTATACTAATTGAAGAAGAGTGCTTCTACTCTGAACACTCGTTACACGTACCCTTAATTAAAATGTGCATTTCATCCATCTGGAAGCCTTCGGGTAAATCTACTAGGTCTTGATTATAGTCTAAATTCCATACATTCTGACAGGTTGTGCATTGAAAGTGTGCATGATCCATTAAATCGATATCATAATGGGCAACTTCATGACCTAGGTCTACTACACGAAGAAGACCCTTTTCTTTAAACAGCTTCACAGTATTATAGACCGTAGCCCTAGACAGAACAGAAATATCATTTTGCAAATCTTGAAATATCTCTTCTGTACTTGGATGGGTGCGGTTCTTTTGCAAATACTCAAGAATTAAGACTCTCTGACTTGTAGGCTTAATTCCAGCTTCTTTTAAAATATTTAGTGTCGTTTGTCCTTGCATAGTACGCCCTAATCTTTTCCTCAATAATTAAGCCTATTATAACGGATTCTAATGAATTGTAAAAAGGATTTAATAAAATTCACGTATTGACATAAGAATTCACATCAAACATTTCAAGTTTTGTACTTTTACTCAAATACAGTGGATGTCTCGGGTGACCTTTTTTCGATAGAGGGCCTGCAGAGTACCAGGTCGCGCCATACGTATTACCCAGAGCAATCATTTCTTTCACCAAGTTTATAAGCCATGGTCTATGTTCAATTATTGTTCCCCATGCAGCCCAGAGTTTCGGATTTCCATGGCTACCCTGGGTTAAACAGTAGCGGAAAGCATCCATATTTTCTTGATGTAGCTGAGGGTTTAAATCAATATCCATATTTGAGGGCAGTGTTGCTCTTTGGGCATAAACGTTAAACATAATGAAACTATCATAACCATTTCCTAGTGCAATGCGTTCAACGGATTTCATCGTGTTATCTAGGTTTCCGGGTATTGCCGTCGATGGATTAATACCTAAGCAAATTAGAGGATTATCCCCCTTGGTTCCTAGAACATAACGATATTCTAGGTCCACATGGGGGATATAAATCCACTTGGATTTGTCGAAATGACAAGTTTCTCGCTCGTACTTGGCCAAAGCCTCCTGAAAACTAACTAAAGTAAGCGCTTGGCTGCTAGACTCGGGTATATAGGCCATGATTAGAGCTCAACATGCCCTAGTAAAGCATTGGCTCTCTGTAAGAATTGATATAAATCGTCTCCCACGAGAGATCCATGACTTAATCTTGCTAAGTCATAAATGGTTGTCGCCAACTCTTGTACTTCTTCCTCTTTCCCTTTGCTCTCATCTAGAAGACAGAGCTTAGTAATAAGGCTTTGATCCGTATTGATGACAAGAGTATAGGCGGACGGGAACATCGCATCTAAATCTTCGGGTTTAATACCTTCCATTTCCTGATACATTTTACGCATATCACGCATTTGTCTAGCTTGTTCATCTTCCGTTAAGATGGCCGACTCTCCATCTATACCTAAGGATTTTACTTCTACCTTAAGTGTCTCATCACCTGAGGCGGTTTTGAAAATACGCTCAAGCTGTTCCAATCGCTCTTGATTTCCATGTTCACCAGAAACTTCTGCATCGACACGTAAGAATTGCACAGACTCAGACATTTGTACTTTTTGTAAGAATGGAATATCTAATTCATGTTCCATTACAAATACTTCTTCGCCAGCCGATTGGAGACGGTTAATGTAAGCGATTTGGGCTTTGGCATCTGTAGTATAGTAAAACTTCTCCTTATCCAACTCCTTCAATTCTTCCAAGCTGATATAGCTTCCCTTTTTCTTTTCAAAGAGTAGCGCAGACTTGACGCGTTCGTAGAATTTCTCATCACGAAGACTACCGTAACGGAGGAAAAGTGAAATATCCTTCCAATACCCTTCGAAATTCGTGCGCTCTTCTTTGGCCAAAGATTTAAGTTTATCTGCAACCTTACGCACAATATGGCTACTTAGCTTCTGCAAGTTACTATTGTTTTGCAAATTCGAACGGGATACATTAAGCGGTAAATCAGGACTATCTAACAGACCTCTTAATAAGAATAGGTAATCTGGGATAAGTTCTTTCACATCATCCGCCACGAAGACTTGATTATAATAAACTTTAATTCTTCCATTTAGTGTTTCAAGACGTTCATCTTCTCTAGGGAAGTAAAGAATACCTTTGAGGCTAAACGGATAATCCATATTCAAGTGAACCCAGAACAAGGGATCTCTGAAGTCTTGGAATGACTCATGATAGAAAGCAATGTACTCTTCATCTGTTATGTCTTTACTATCTCTAAGCCACAATGGACTTGTATTATTAATAGGTTGTGGCTGACTTGCTTCTGCCGTTTCGTCTTCAGAATCTGATGCTTCCTTCTCTAATTTTGCCTTCTCTTCCGCAACTTCATCGATAAAATAAATAGGATAGGGCATAAACTGACAATATTTACGAAGTGTTTCACGTAATGAATACACTGTGATGTCTTCTTTTGCATCTTCACTTAAAGTTAAGGTAATAGTCGTCCCTCTCGAAGTCTTATCACCTTCACCCATCGTGTATTCCATACCCGTATCACTTATCCAGAAAGCAGGACTTGCTCCTTCTTGCCAGGACAAGGAATCGACACGAACCTCTTGACTCACCATAAAAGTAGAGTAGAAACCTAATCCGAAATGCCCAATAACACCATTGCCACTATCGCCTTGTTCTTGATATTTCTCGACAAACGCCATAGCACCAGAATAAGCAATATTATTGATGTATTCATCAATCTCTTCTACAGTCATACCGATACCATTATCAGATACTGTAATTGTACCCATTTCACTGTTATAAACTACTTGAATGGCATATTCTGGTTTATCTGATTCCTTCCATTCTCCCATAGTACGAAGACGCTCTAATTTAGTAATCGCATCCGCAGCATTGGAAACAATCTCTCTTAAGAAAATATCTTTATCCGTATATAACCATTGTCTTATCACTGGAAAAATATTTTCTGTTGAAACTTGTACGGTACCTTTTTTTATACTCATGAGAACCTACCTCCATAGAATTTAATAAATGACAAATAAAGTCAAAGAAGATTTTAACATAAAAAAGCGACCTTTTACAGTCGCTCTCAAGTTATTATATAACTGATTTACGCTAGATCTTCATCCAGCTTACTAATATTCTTATCGATTAGGGCCAAAGCTTCACCAAGCTTATTAAGTTCTTTTTCCGACAAGCCCTTGTAGACTTTATTGAAAAACTCATCCGTGGATTGACCTAAATCATCTCTAAGCGAATTGTATTTCTTCCTATTCAGGATAATACGTATCTTCCTACGATCGATGGGATCTTTTCTTATATCTAAGTACCCCTTCTCTTCTAACTGTGATGCCATACGCTTAACATTCTGATATGAACTACCGAATACGTATGCTAACTCTTGTAATGTCGGTGCATACGTCTCAAATTTGGATAATATAACCATTAAATATTGTTGTCTCATGGTTAAACCATCCAACACCTTATCACCCATAGCCTGAATCTTATTGGTTACTGTAAAAAAATAACCATAAATCTTAACTCTTAGCGCGATATCATCAAAAATTTGATCTAAATCTTCCATTAATTTCCCTCCCTTGCCACATTCAAAGGTTGATCGTGACATATATATACAACATATTAACACGTATAGACAAATGAGAAAACCCTTTTTATAAACAAATTATTAACAATATATTATATCTTATGAAATTCCAGTTTTTCCATAAAAAACCATAGAATAACTACGTAATATAATAGATAATCTCGGCTATTGGTCTCCAATGCTAATGTGCACGAACATCTACTAAACGTGCGAAGACCAGTACTCTCTGTTCCCAAGTAGGTCTTGGATAACAAGAAACTAACATAAGTTCGGAATCAACTTCATTATTTTGTAAATACCCTCCTAGTTCTTCGGCAGGGACAAATTTCTTATCATAAACCTTATAATATAATGTCCTACCATTTTGAACGATACGAATACTATTGCCTACTTCTACTTTTGGCAGATCCGTGAAGAAACGCCTACTGTAGGTAAAAGCATGCCCTAGAATTGTAGCTCGGCCCTGACTCCCAATATCTGCTGAAGACTCATACCAGCCCGCACCATAGCGAAGTGGAACGACCTTTGCCCCGACCAAAAGTGGAATATCTAAACCTATAGAATCTATTTGAATTTGACCCATTGGTTGCAAATAAATTTCATCAGGTAATTCATATTCGTCTGCATTAACGACACTTCTTTCGTACCCAGCGCCATCTACTGTAAAACGTTCAATCTGTTCACCCTCTACTGCGTTAGCCTTGGAATCTACCCATATTCCAGGTAGTGTTTCCTCAGTCTTAGGAATGGAATCTAAATCTACTGTAGCGTTAGAATCGAGTTCATCATCGGGTATCTGTGTATTTACAATGTCCGATCCGACGGTTTCATGATCTCTGATTAAATTACTTATCTCTTTCATCACTTTGTCTTGCTGATAGGCAACGTAGTAAGGTTTTACTAAGAAATAGATTCCTGTAACGAGCAAGCCTACGATTGCAAAATCTAGAATCCACAAGATTGGTTTCTTGCGTTTCTTCTGTTTGGGTTCTGTTGAACTTAATATTTCTTCTTGTTCAAAGGATTCGTATCGCGCTTCTTGCTTATTATTTTTCTTCATGATTTCACCCCATAACTTCCATCACTACCTGTATTATAATACCTTTACAGTAAATTGAACAAGATGAGGGGGCTCATCCAAGCCCCTTCACATCAACGTTTATAGTTATATGGTAATGGTTTTGGTAATGGTTTGTACTAAATTTTCACGCATACGCCTATGTTTTATTGAGACAACATTAAGATTTTCATTCGTATCAAACAAATCTTAAATCTTTAGATTCTGTAGTTTTTACTCCTTTTGGTATTCCAAACATATCTTTTTCTCCAGTTAAATACTCTTGGAAAATCTCCTTAATAAATTGTTCTTTTTCATTTTTTGGCTCCGTGTTTGTTAATACATCCTCCACCGCTTTTACATCCGCATGTTCGTCAGGATTAGAAACTATATGATAAGTATAACTATTTAGGGACCCACTACTCACACCAATCAAGTCGTTTATTATTCTAAATACCGTGTCACTATTTAGACTTTGATTAATATATTCTCTATGGTCAAAATCGTCTCTTTCACTAATGTATTTCACCACAGGTCTCACATTACCTTGAGAATAAATAGCAGAGTCAAATAAATTAATTGCATTAGTGGACAACAATTCATCGATATAATTCTCTTGTTTCGATTTAATATAATCCATTTTTTCAGTGTTATCGCTTGTGTGACTTCGATCTAACCAATGTTTGACTCTATCCATAGCAGCGAGATATTTAGGATCTTCAATATACATATCTAGAATATCACAATAGTCATTAAAATCTATTTTTTCAAAGATCTTTGAAACCACTATTGCAATCCTTTCGTCTATATCGAGCCCAAAAAATACTCTGTTACTTTTAAAGTCAAAATACTGATCTAATAGTTCTATTGCAAATTGAGTAAGTTCATCGTTTTCAAATTCATCGATGTAATACTCAAAATTCTCAAAGAAATCATGTTGTGCATTTGCTGGATACTTTATTATTCCTTCGACAATTTTTGGAATTGTAATTGACTTACGTTTTAAGCCTATCATTGAAGCATCTATGCTATCGATTATATTTGAAATGACTCTTCTATCTCATCAAGAACAAATTCAATTGAGTCAAAAAATGTATAGGTGTTGAGGTATGATTTTTCCTCATTGAAAACCTTCATATGTGGATTTGCTAATCGATTTCCTGGATTAATAAATCCGTCTCGAATTGCATTTTGAAAGCTTTGGTTTGCTTTGTATAAATTTTGTTTTATAGAGTTAACAAAAAACTGGGTATAATACCTGACATCATATCGATAATCGGAAGATGAATACGAGCTAAGATTATCAGTAAATAAATCTGCTATCACCTTATAACTCGGGTGAGCTGGACTTAATTTCTCAACTAGGTCGAATAAGCGTTTGTCGAAGACAAAACCTAGACGATTAATAAACTCTCTAACACTTTGGTCTATCACGCTTATTCACCTCCATCTTTATTTATAGGTACTAATTTAAATATGAATAAAATCTAATAATTATAACATGTGATGCTAATTTATTAGCTATTTAGTACGTTGTTTTTGTCCATGATGCTCGTCTAATTTACATCTCAATTATTATTCTATCTAATATTTTTTTGAGATTTAATAGTACTATATTACCATTTACAATGGGTTAATTATGGGACTCTTGAAAACACTTGTCTCTAAATTCATAGTTTAATAAAATTTGAAGTAATTAGTTACGAACTTTATTCTTCGTTTCCTAACACTATTTCGCCTCTTCCCTATACCATAATGTTTGCTTCACAATAAAAAAGCTTGAATAAGTAGTTATTTAGTATAACTTAAAAAATGCACGCCCCAATCTCTTGAAGCATGCATAAATTATACCATTAACTTACTAATTTAGAGTGCCTAATTTCGGTCTCTTGCAGCATTATTTATTTCCTTCACT
>CAYMOG010000038.1:0-12529 GCA_964392065.1 uncultured Oscillospiraceae bacterium | reverse complement strand
TCATATGGCGGAGAGAGAGGGATTCGAACCCTCGGAGGCTATTAACCTCGTCGGTTTTCAAGACCGGTGCCATAAACCAACTCGACCATCTCTCCATATATCTGTAATGCAAATTATGCTTGACTATGATATAAAACTTTTCTCCTTTTGTCAAAGGAGATTTTACTAGGAACTACAATGAAAATGGTAAAGTCAAGTGCAAAGGTTTTGATTCAAACCCTTTGCACTTACTTTTCACTTAAGCAGTCTAACTCTTAGCTATATACAAATAGAAAACCTTGGCCTCACTATCATAAATATAAATATAGCGTTCATCCAATGGGAAGACTCCGCTCTTCCATTCATAATTTTCTCCAAGATTTCGCCAATATTCTTGAAATTGATTATTCTCCTGAGCCCACGCTTGTCTGAATTGTGGGTCGATATCTCCATCTCTAAATTCAGCTTGTTGAAGAGTAGCATCTATTTTCCCCTCTGTGAGTTCAAATTTATAAGCTTCATTACCTTCACCCATCCAACCTATGTTTGAATAAAGTTTAGAAAAAGACTTATAATCCTCGTCCACCAGGGATAGGGTTTCACTACTTAATTTTTGATACTTATTTTGATTACTTCCAGAGAAAAAGCAATAGATAAGACCTATAGAACAAAGCGCTACAACGATTATTAGTATTAGAATTACTTTATTTTTCATAACAAACACATCCTCCATCTTTAAATCTTCACTTTAATAAAAGATTATCAGATAGGTAGCTATTTATGTAAGAATAGACTAATACAAAAGTATTAAATAGTGGACAATTAAGAAAAGCGATATCCACAATGCAAAACTAAATTTCTTCTCATCGACAAAATATTAGGGGATACGAATCCGTATCCCCTAGAGAATAATTACTTCAGTAGCAGCTGGGACAAAACAATTGGATCTAGCTTTTCTTCTCCACGGTAAACCCGCATATTACCAGAAGAAATTTCATCAATTAAGATAACTCTACCATCTTCTGCCCTACCAAATTCAAATTTTATGTCATAGAGTTCTAGACCTTTTGTTGCAAGAACTTCCTCTACGACTTGTGCAATCTCTTTTGTACTCTTTTTCAGAGCTTGATACTCATCTTCGTTCATGATGCCTAAGACCTTTAACCCATCGATGGTAACCAGAGGATCTTGTCTGGCATCGTCTTTTAGTGTAACTTCCACATAACGATCTAGCCTATCTCCCTCATTTACATATAAGCCATAGCGTTTTAAGAAGGAACCGACCGCACGATTGCGGCAAATGACCTCAACTCCTTGACCAAAAACGGTAGTCTTCTTCACGTCCATGGTGCCTTCTTCTAGATTACTTGAAATAAAGTGTGTATTAACACCTCTACGTTCAAGAGCTTCGAAAAACATCGTACTGACTTGTAAATTCAAGTGTCCCATACCTTCAATTTCTAGACCCACAGCATTCTCACCGGGATCAAATTTCCCATCTTTTCCTGTCACAGAATCCTTGAATTTCAGTCTTATGTTCCCGTTCTCTAGAAAATATAAATCTTTTGTCTTGCCTTCATATACCTTATTCATCTCAAACCTCTATGCTTTCATAAAATATTCTACTGCACCCTTAAATATTTTCGACTCAATAACAGGTCGGCCTATATTCTTAAGAGTACCTTCTACCATGCGTTCACTATGTCCCATACGGCCGAAAACTCTGCCATCTTGTGAAACTAAACCTTCTATAGCACCTTTTGAACTATTAGGATTATAGCGTAAATCCATACTAGGCTCTCCTAGCGAATTGACGTATTGCGTTGCCACTTGTAGATTCTTAAACAACTTATCCATACATGCATCTGTGCATAGGAACTGCCCTTCTCCATGGGAAATTGCAACGTCATGGATTTCACCAATTTCATAATGACTAAGCCATGGTGAGTTATTTTGCACCACTCTTGTACGAATAATTTGTGCTTGGTGTCTGCCAATGAGATTTTGGTCTAGGATAGGATCTTCTTCATTTAACGCAACGATTTTACCGTAAGGCAATAGTCCTAGTTTTACTAAACCTTGGAAACCGTTACAGATACCACCTACTAGACCATCACGTTCTTCGAGAAGGGACGTGATAGAGGCTGCCAATCGCTCATTACGTAAGAATGCATTGATAAATTTACCGGACCCATCGGGTTCGTCTCCACCGGAGAAACCTCCAGGAAGGAAGAGAATCTGGCTGGATGCTAGGGCTTCTTCCATGGCTTCCACCGTTTCTTGTAAATCTTCTGGACGACGATTCCGAACGATGACAATTTTACTTGTGGCGCCGGCGTTTTCGAAGGCTTTGGCCGACTCTTCTTCCGTATTCGTACCTGGGAATACTGGGATTAGAGCGGTAGGTTTCGCATAACCTTGTGGCAAAATGGATATATTCTTATATTTTTTACCATTACTCGTCCCTAATTGTAACCAGTTCTCCGTAAGGTTCGTAGGTTCTATATCATCTGCTAATTGTGTTGGGTAAACATCTTCTAATACAGCTTCCCAGGCCGTCTGAAGTGGCGATAGAGGAAGGACTTCACCCTGATACGCAATCTTAGCTTCTGAATCTAAAATACCTAGATTTTCTGCTAGAACTCCAGATTCTTCTGCCCATGCCATAAGCGTAGGCATTTCTTCATCTGTTACTTCAAATAGAAAACTTCCATAATGCCAATCGAATAGAAGGCTTATATCCAGTTCATCATTCAGACGAATACCTAAACCATTACCTACGAGTCCTTTGAAAATTTGTTCGATAGGGCCTCCGTAGCTAGATGTCGAACCACTTATTGCTCTTTCTTCTTGAACAATCCGTTCTCCTAATTCAAATAGTGCATTTAACTTCTCGGGATCCATGAGGAACCTTGCATCATGCTCTGTGTATAAGAGAAGTAAATGATTTCCAGCGGATTTAAACTCTGGCGATAAAACCTTTTTGCCTTCCGTCACGGAAACGGCAAAGGATATAAGGGCAGGAGGTACATGAATAGATTCAAAGCTACCACTCATGGAGTCCTTACCACCGATGGCTGCCACGTGGAAATCTCTCTGGGCCTTATATGCGCCTAGAACACTCGCTACTGGAGATCCCCATTTGTTTTTATCTTTGCCCAAAGCCTGGAAGTACTCTTGGAAGCTAAGCCACATTTCCTCCCGGCGTCCACCACTGGCGATGACTTTGGCAAGAGATTCCACAACTGCTAGATAGCCTCCCGCATACTCATCGTTTTGAGACAAGAAAGGGTTATAGCCATACGCCATGAGAGATGTCGTGTCTGTGCCTCCGCCTAGACGTGGCAGTCGTGCTGCCATGGTCTGTATTGGTGTACGCTGATATCTACCACCTAATGGATGTAACACTGTTCTAGCACCTACTGTAGCATCGAAGCGCTGAATCAATCCTGCCTTGGACGTAACATTCAAATCTTCCACTAAGGGATACAAGGATTCTTCTAAGCTACCCTGCCAGAGGTGTGGGAAGTGTATGGTATCAGGCATACGAACTTGAGCCGTCTGTGTTTTATGGGCTCCGTTTGTGTCCAGAAATGCTCGGCTTAGGTCAACAATTGTTTCACCTCTCCAGGTCATTCGGACTCTTGCATCCTGTGTCACTTCTGCCACCGCGGTACACTCGACATTTTCTTTTGTGGCTTCCTCATAGAAAAACGCTTGATGTTCTGGCGCAATAACGAGCGCCATGCGTTCTTGGGATTCCGAAATTGCAATTTCTGTGCCGTCTAAACCAGAATACTTCAAGGGGACTTGGTCTAAGTATATTTCCAATCCTTCGGCCAATTCACCGATAGCAACGGAAACACCACCTGCACCGAAATCGTTACAACGTTTAATCTTGCTGCTAATTTCGGGTTTACGGAAGAGTCGCATAATAGCTCGCTCTTCTGGTGCATTGCCTTTTTGCACTTCGGCTGCTGAAGTCTCCGTAGATTCACTATGTTGCGACTTAGATGAGCCTGTCGCTCCGCCCAAGCCATCTCTTCCGGTTCTAGCACCTAGGAGAAGCACAAGATCTCCAGCCTGAGGCACCTGCCTATCCACTTGCTCCGCAGGCACGGCGCCTATCACCGCGCCGCACTCCATACGCTTAGCTTGATAACCAGGGTGATAGATCTCATCAATCAATCCACTGGCTACTCCAACTTGATTTCCATAAGAGGAATACCCTGCTGCGGCTTGTTGCATAATCCTACGTTGTGTTAATTTCCCATCAGGCGTTTCTTCTAGAGGAATATAAGGATTTGCTGCACCTGTAACGCGCATCGCTTGATAGACATAAGCTCTACCCGACAGAGGATCGCGGATTGCACCACCTAGACACGTTGCCGCGCCTCCGAAGGGCTCCATTTCCGTAGGATGATTATGGGTTTCATTCTTGAACAACAAGAGCCAATCTTCTTGTGCCCCTGTCTCTTCGACCGTAACCTTCACCTTGACGGTACAAGCATTAATCTCTTCTGACTCATCCAGCTGTACAAGTAGACCTTCTGCTTTTAACTCTTTTGCGGCCAAAGTCCCCATATCCATCAAACTAATAGGTTTCGTTCGACCAAGGGCTTCTCTACCTCGTACATAATCGTTATAGCTTGCTTCCACAAGTTTATCATCGAATATAATTTCAGTAAGTTCTGTATTGAATGTCGTATGCCTACAGTGATCGGACCAATACGTATCGATCATACGAATTTCCGTAATACTAGGCTCTCTACCTTCGCTATCGAAATACGAACGCACCACTTCTAGGTCATCCGCTTCCATCGCAAGACCTAGTTGTTCACGCCAATAGGCAGGGCCTTCCACCATAAGACGAAAACCATCAATACGGCCTATACCCGCCTCAACGATTTCGGTTTCATGAATATGATCAACTTCCTCTAGACTTGCAATGCGATTTTCCACAGGATTAACAAGAGCAGAGGTCACGCGTTCCTTAACGTCTTCGGCCAAAGTTTCCGAAAAAATATACAAACTCGCTGTCCTCACCTCAGGACGTTCGCCACCGAGTACAAACTGAACACATTGACGAGCGGAATCTGCTCTTTGGTCAAATTGGCCAGGCAAGGATTCTATCGCAATTACGGTATTCTCTTCGCGTATACCTAGCGCATCATATTCTAAACTCCACATATCCTTAACGGGATCTGCAAAAACTAGGGGTATCGTACGCATAAATTGCTCTTCACTCAAGCCTTCTACATCGTAGAACTTCACAATACGCAACGTACCTGGAACATCGATTCCCATATGCTGAAAATCACTTAATGTCTGAAGATTTTCCTGCCTAAAATGTTCTCTTCTCTCTGTAAATACACGATAAATCATCTTCTCCCTTACCCTTCCCTATCTACTTTTCCTATATCTTGACGATAAAACATGCCATCGAAATGGATTTTATCCACCGCCTCATAAGCTTTTTGTCTTGCTTCTTCTACAGTATCTCCAACCGCAGTGAGTGCCAGGACTCGACCACCGTTAGAATAATATTTCCCATCCCTTAATGTGGTAGCCGAATGGAATAGGTAGACATTTTCGTCATCCATAGCTTCGAAGTGTATCGCTTTACCTTTCTCGTATTCTCCTGGATACCCAGCGGAACAAAGCATTACAGTAACCGCAAACCTATTCAAGAATTTCATAGAGCAACTTGCTATATCCTTGTTTCGGACAGCAAGTAGAAGTTCTAGAAAATCACTTTCTAGCAGAGGTAAAATGGCTTCTGTCTCAGGATCTCCGAAACGGCAATTATATTCAATTACTTTTGGACCCTCTTCTGTTAGCATTAATCCAATGAATAAGCATCCCATGAAGGGCGCACCTAATTTCGACATACCTTCTATGGTTGGAATTACGATCGATTGCAGAATTTCTAATTCCATAGCTTCATTCAAGTAAGGGTTAGGTGCCACAACACCCATTCCGCCTGTATTGGGACCCACATTCCCCTCACCTACAGCCTTGTGATCCATAGCGCCCATAATAGGGCAGAAATTCGTACCATCACTTAAAACAAAATAACTAAGCTCAGGCCCGGTCAAATATTCCTCTATAATCACAGTATTGCCACTCGGACCAAATTTCTGTTGCACCATGACCTCCTCTAGGAAGCGTATGGACTCCACCTTAGACTCTGCTACAAGCACACCCTTGCCCAGAGCCAGACCATCAGCCTTTAGCACAATAGGAAACGCTTCATCAGCCAAGTGCTCTACATAGGCCAAAGCTTCAACATACGCATCGAAACGCTGATAGTGGGCAGTCGGTATGCCTTGCTTCTTCATGAATTCTTTGGCAAAAGCCTTACTCCCTTCCAATTGAGCAGCGGACTTAGTAGGTCCGAAGCAAGGAATCCCTGCCTCTTCCAATACGTCAACTAATCCATGACACAGAGGATCATCCGGGGATACAACAACGAAGTCAATAGGTTCAGATAAACAGAAGTCTCTTATCTTAGAGAAATCCATCACATCCATGGGTAGGCATTTCGCCTTTTCTGCGATTCCTGCATTTCCCGGAGCCGCATAGAGTATAGGTTTATGTATGCTTTTAGATAAGCTTGTAATAATAGCATGTTCTCTACCTCCAGCTCCTATTACTAAAACCTTCATACCCTCTTTTGCTTCTATCATAGGCTTTCCTCATCTCTTATTTTTTTCGCTAATTCTTCTATTACTTGTGGCAAGAGTTTCCACTCAACATTTTCCATAATACGCTTCTGTAAGCTCTCTGGTGTATCATCGGGGTAAACTTCGACTTGTTCTTGAGCAATAATTTCTCCACCGTCCGGCGTAGCATCTACATAATGTACGGTCGCTCCTGAATAACTCTCTTGATTAGCTAGGACGGCCTCATGGACCCGTAATCCGTAATAACCTTTACCACCATATTTAGGTAAGAGAGACGGATGAATGTTAATAACGGGAATCCCTACTTGTTCTAAGAAGTCTTCAGAGAGTATCTTTATATAGCCTGCCAAAACTAAGAGCTTAATATTATGCTCTCGCACGGCTTGCAGTATTATATCCTCTCTACTTGAACCTTCTGCAACTATACTTGGAACACCTGCTTCTTGTGCGCGTATAAGCGCGTAGGCATTTCGAGAACTCGATAGAACAAGTGAAACTTCTCCAGTTCTTAGGATTTTCTCTCTCTGACTATCTATTAGGGCTTGTAAATTCGTCCCACCACCCGAAACAAGTACGCCTATTCTTATAGGAGAATTTATATCCATAGGATACCTTCTTCTTCTTGGACTTCTGATTCTATACTTCCCAACTGATAAGCACCTTCCTCTTGAAGTAAGCCAAGTGCAAGAGTTAAGTCTTCTTTTGCCACACAAATAACCATACCAACACCCATGTTGAAAGTACTATACATATCCTGATCACTAATGTTTCCGGCCTCTTGGATATGCTCAAACAGAGGAAGTGTTCGTATCGCATCTTGTTGGATTTTTGCTCTTAAATTCTTGTGTTCGGGAAGCATTCTAGGAATATTCTCGTAGAAACCACCGCCCGTAATATGACTAATCCCTTTAATAGCCAGAGCCGCCGATAGGCGTTTTACAGGTTCTACATAAATTTTGGTAGGGGTAAGAAGTGCTTCACCTAATGGGATGGGTGTACCCTTGACATTTTCTGTAAGTTTGTCTAAAACACGCGCTCTATCTTCATTATCCAAATCAAATATCTTACGTACGAGCGAGAACCCATTGGAATGCACGCCAGAAGATGGCAATGCAATAAGAACATCTCCAGCTTCAATAGTGTTACCTGTAATAATATTCTTCTTATCGACAACACCTACTGCAAAACCTGCTAAATCGTATTCATCTTCCGGATAAAATCCTGGCATCTCTGCTGTTTCGCCACCGATAAGGGCACAGTGTGCTTGTTCTAAACCATCCGCAATACCACGGACAATCTGTTCAATTTTCTCTGGGTGATTCTTGCCACAAGCAATATAGTCTAAGAAAAATAGAGGCTCAGCACCTGCGCAGACGATATCATTGACGCACATAGCAACACAGTCTTGCCCTATCGTGTCATGTTTGTCCAACAAAAAAGCCAATTTCAGTTTCGTACCTACACCATCTGTACCACTCACTAAAACCGGCTCTTCATATGCACTCAGATTAGGCTGAAATAAACCGCCGAATCCTCCTATATTGGACAAAACTTCCATCCGCTTCGTCCTGTCAATATGACTTTTGATTCTTTGGACCGATTCATAACCGGCTTCTAGGTTTACACCTGCATCTAAATAGGATTGATTTACACTCTTATTATCCATTATTTAACTCTCCCTCATGAATTCTTCGTAATATTTTCTCGCCCATGGGTTCTAGAGCGGGACTTATGTCAATAGGATAATCTTCCGTGAAACATGCCTTGCATAAGCCTGGACAGGGGGACAACACTGAATTTTCAATGTCTTCTACAGGCAAGAATTCAACAGAATCCGCGCCAATCATGTTCGCGATTTCCTCATTACTATGATTTCTAGCAATCAGGTGCTCAGGAGAATCAATATCGGTTCCATAATAACATGCTGCGATGAAAGGAGGAGCAGAGCTTCTTACGTGAATCTCGGTAGCTCCCGCCTCTCGCAGTAATGTAATGAAGCGAGCACTCGTAACGCCCCGGACAATGGAATCGTCCACCACCACTACACGTTTACCTTTAACCGTACTGCCAATTGCATTGAGCTTAATGCGCACGAGCATTTCACGTTGTTCTTGTTCGGGAGCGATGAAACTACGTCCAATATACTTATTTTTTAAGAATCCCATTCCATAGGGAATTCCGGAAGCATCGGCATAACCCATCGCTGCATTCACACCAGAATCTGGAACACCAATTACAACATCGGCTTCAACAGGATGCGCTTGGGCTAGAAGCCGGCCTAGATTCATCCGAGTCTCATGGATTGAGTTCCCTTCGACTACAGAGTCTGGTCTGGCAAAATAAATATATTCGAAACAGCACAGCGCCTTTCTCTGGTCGGTGCAGTGTTCTTTATAAGATGTTAGGAGGCCATCTTCCACCACAAGAACTTCACCAGGCTCTATATCTCGGAGAAATTCACCACCTATAGCCGAGATCGCAGAAGACTCCGAAGCAAATATATAACCATCCTCTAACCGCCCAACACATAGTGGCCTGACACCATAAGGATCCCTTGCTGCTATTAATTTCTGAGGCGTCATCATAACGAAGCTATAAGCCCCCTTAAGTTTATACATGGTCTTAAGAATCGCCTCTTCCATGGATGGACTCTTAAGTCTCTCCTGGATAAATTGACCCGATAAGACCTCTGCCTCCGCAATGGAATGAAAAATCACGCCTTTTTCTTCCAATTCTTTGCGCAAAGCTGCAATATTCAAAATAGCACCGTTTAAAGCAAGAGCCAGTGCACCCTTCATATGATTAATCATCATCGGCTGAGCATTGAAGCGGGTTGCTTGAATTTGCTTCCCATATAAATTATGAGATAAGGCCATGTGCCCATGTCCAAACTTCTCCATGACCTCTTTCGTAAAGACATCATTAATAAGCCCTACATCCTTGTAGGTCTTGATAATACCATCATCATTTACAGAAATCCCACAGGATTCTTGCCCTCTATGTTGCAAAGCGAAGGCCGCATAATACGCAAGTCTCGCTACATCACGTCGCTTTTTGCTATAAATTCCAAATACACCACTCATTAAGATAATTCCTGCAACTTCTCTTGTAAGGCACGATCCTTGTCGAGGACCCCCTGGCGCATGAGCTCTCTATCTTCCTCGAGGGCTTGGGCCAAAGCTTCATCGGTGACACCTAGAATCTGAATAGCGAGAAGCGCTGCATTCTTCGCTCCATTCACAGCTACCGTAGCAACTGGGATACCTGGAGGCATCTGCACGGTAGATAAGAGCGCATCCATGCCCGAGAAGTGCTTGCCTTCTATAGGAATTCCTATGACAGGCAAAGTGGTAGAGGCAGCAATACTTCCTGCTAAGTGGGCCGCCATACCTGCTGCGGCAAGGATAACACCATAGCCCTCTTGTCTTGCTTGTTTCGTGAATGCCTTGGCTTCCTCAGGGCTCCTGTGGGCTGAGAACACATGTGCTTCATAGGGCACACCCCATGCCACCAGAGTTTCCACCGCAGGCTTCACCTTTTCCCAATCACTTATACTACCCATAATTAATGCAACTTTTTTCATCTATTCACCTCGTAAAATTAACAACCACAATACAATTATTTTAGTATGATAAGAGTTGAATTTCAATGAAGAACAAATAAGGTAAAGGATTTTGGTGAATATGTATTATAAACGATTGATTACGGACGACATCTATCACTTAAGTGGCAATGATCGAAGGCTTTCTCGCTTCGAAAATATGTTTACATTGGCAGAGGGCATTTCCTATAATGCCTATCTCATTCTCGATGAGAAAACGTGTCTCATCGACGGCATCGATAACGCGGTTCGCGATAGCTACAATAGCGCCGTAGCAGAGATTCTAGGCGACAGAACACTCGACTATTTCATTGTCCAGCATGTAGAGCCCGACCATTGTGCCAGCATCAATGACGTCTTGATTACTTATCCAGACGCCCAATTGGTCATCAGCAGTAAGGGCTTAGATTTCCTCAAGCAATTCTACCCAGACAGCACCGTACAATACGATAGCCGAGTTATTATCGTTGGCGAAGGCGATACGCTGGATCTAGGCGGCAGAACACTTACATTTATAGCAGCACCTAATGTACACTGGCCAGAAGTCATAGTAACCTATGATCCTCAGTCTAAGGCCCTCTTCTCTGCCGATGCTTTCGGATCCTTCCGTGCCCTCGAAGGTCATATATTCGCGGACCAAGTAGATTATGAAAACAAGTGGTTAGATGAAGTTAGAAGATATTATACAAATATCGTAGGACGCCAAGGACTCGCTGTACAAAAATTACTAGCCAAGGCAAAAGAACATGAAATCCACTATCTCTGCCCTATTCACGGCTTAGCGTATCGGACACCAGAAGATGTTGCCTATATTATCGATAAGTACGACACCTGGTCTAGCTATCGACCCGAAGTTGATGGCGTTGTCATTGTCTATAGTTCTATGTACGGTAATAACCATGACGTTGCAGATGCTTTGGCCCACATATTAGCTGATAAAGGTGTTACAGAAATTCGCGTCCATGATGTTTCGGAATCTGAAATCTCTAAAGTAATTTCAGATATGTTTAAATATTCTCATGCTGTAATCTTCGCCATGAACTATAACACTGAGCTCTTCCCCAAGATGGATGCCCTCTTAAGAGAAGTTAAAATGCTAAATTACCAGAACCGCCACGTATCTTATGTTGCCGCCAAGAGTTGGGGTGGTCGAGGATTAGTGATTGCAAAAGAAATATTAGAGTCATGTAAAAATATTACTGAAGTCGGAGAACCCGTAACCGTCACTTCTGCTATGGCGCAAGAACAGTTAGTTGAATTGGAAGCTTTTGCTGATGCAATTAGAAAGAGCCTGCCTTGAGAAAGCCCAAGAAAAACATACCAGAAGTAAGTACTTCTCTACGGCGTTCGAGTCAAGTTAATGTCCCTAGTGTCATTCGTGACGCTAGTGGCATTAGCATTTATGGTCGACGTTTGAAATCCTTTATTTTTTGCACCGACGTGGCAACAATATGCTATACAGACGCAGATGCTGTGTTGGCGGTTTATCCCTACACACCACATCCCGCAATTATAGAAGCCATCACCACGGTTGCCAGTCAGCCTGTGATCGCAGGTGTGGGTGGCGGCACAACCGCAGGACTACGCAGTGCAACAATAGCACAATTCGCCGAAGCCCGAGGCGCCATGGGCATAGTCGTAAACTCACCAACTTCAATTGAAACCATAAACTTAATTGAGTCCTATGTTGATTGCCCCATCATTGCCACCGTAGTATCCTCCTATGACGACATCGACGGCAAATTAGAAGCAGGCGTCGATATTCTAAACGTTGCCAATGGCAAAGAAACCCCTGAGCTGGTGCAATGGATTCGCGAGCGCTACCCCAACATTCCTATCATCGCCACAGGTGGCTCCTCCGACGAAAGCATCCAACGCGTCATTGCCGCCGGAGCCAATGCGATCTCATGGACGCCTCCCTCCACCGCAGAACTCTTCCGCGAAAAAATGGTTAAGTATCGCCAAGACCGGCGTACCGATTTCATGGATACACACGACGGCATGACCATGAACGAATTCGAGGCCTTCGAAGCCTCCGAAACCAGAAACGAGCCAGAATAATGGCTCGTTTCCTATTTCCTGCTTGAAATTCTGGTTGATTAGACAATTCCCAAGGCAGTAGCCTCCTGCTACCTGTTTAATGCCTACTCATTGCCTATTTAATGCCTGCTCTTTTGCAATAACTGCGAAAACTTCCAGGCTACCACTTCCACTGCAGTTTCTTCAGTTATTGCAAAGTATATAATATCATATCTATTATAAA
>CAYMOG010000037.1:3696-12933 GCA_964392065.1 uncultured Oscillospiraceae bacterium | reverse complement strand
AAGCTTGCGATTTTGAAGACATCGGCCACACAAACGAAAATACCTACCGCAGAATAAAACATTTGCCATTATCTAATCTGTCTTAGTGTCAACAATTGATTGCAGAAGGTTGTCATCTAAGTATTTTCGAAGGAAAAGATACTCTTCTTTTCTTCTGGCACCTAGGGATCTAGAGTTATGCTCATCATTAAATTTTAGCCGGGGTAATAGCGAGCGAAGGGCTGAAAAATTCTTTGCATAATGTCGTGATTGGATACGAATTCTTTTACCTAAGTATTTTCGAATGTCTTCAACTTTATGGTAAAACTTTTCTAAATTATAGAGGTCTTCGGTATAGAGAAAAATAACTTTGAAGCCCATTTCCTCTAGAACTTCTGCTCTCTTCATATCCTCTAATGTCTTATCTTTATGAAATGCACCTTGATATTCTACATCTAGTTTTTTTGATGGATAATAGATATCCAGATTATAGCTGGCTTCATTAATGTGGGCTTCATATTTTCTGGGTAGTACGACAAGATGATCAAAAACAGCATAACCTAAATTAAAGCCGCCTAATGCATAGGGATTATTTAACATCATAAATATAATGGCTTCTAGGGGTGAACGACACCCTTCTTTAATATATTTTAGTGCACGCAAAGCAACTTTACGTCCATGCATACCGTGGGCTTGAAGAGCAAAATGCTTAAGCTGCTCTACTGTCATCATGAAAGGATTGGCATTCGGCTTACTACACATAAGCATTCCAAGCATGATGGTTTTCAGTATACCTAACTCTGACGCGAGTTGTATAAATAACAACTCAAGTCTAACCAGAGATTCACCTCTGACAATAGAAGTTTTTTCATAAGCAATTGCATTACTGCAGCAATGCACCATATATCCCTCTTTACTGAACTTATCTTCAGAGTCGAAAACGACAATATGTTCTCGGTCGTCCTCCTTGCCGACCTTAGATAGCTCCTCTGAAAAAACAGACTTAAAGAAAGGGATATTCCATCGGATCGCTGCACTCCAATGACTATAAACAATAGGATTTTCAAACATATATTAATTTTAGCTTCATGTCCTAAACGGGATGCACAAGAAAAACCTACAAAAACTTACAATTCTTCGTATAGAGCGAAAAAATTGTAAATTCCTAGGGAAATCCCTTGATTGGATAATCATTTTTCGATAAAATATTAATGTTAGTCAAAATAATAGAAAAGAAAGAGGAAACGAATATGTTTAATTTTAAAGACAGAGTGGTAGTTATTACCGGTGCATCTTCCGGTTTAGGTATGCAGATGGCTAGAGGTTTTGCTGAGCAGGGTGCAAACCTTGTTCTGACAGCAAGAAGATTGGAGAAGCTTGAAGCTTTGGCCGAAGAGTTAAAAAGTGAGCATGGTATCAAAGCTCTTCCTATTCAATGTGATGTGACTAAGCCTGAGCAAGTGAACGAAGCTGCAGCGCAAGCGAAAGAGAAGTTCGGCAAAGTGGATGTTCTCATTAATAATGCGGGTTCTGCTAAGAACGCTGGCGTTCTCGAAATGACCGATGATGAGTGGGATTTCACCATTGATACAGATATGAATTCTGTTTTCTATGTAACACGTGCATTTGCTAACATCATGAAAGAAAACAACTACGGCCGTATCATAAACATCTCTTCTATGTACGGACTTGTAGGTAATACTGCTATCGATACGGTGGCTTATCATACATCCAAAGGCGGAGTCGTAAACTTCACCCGTGCAGTAGCAGCAGAGCTTGCGAAATACAAGATCACATGCAACTGCATCTGCCCTGGTTACTTCGAAACTGAGTTAACCACAGACACTCTAAATACTGATGAATTCACTCAATATATGAAAACTTTCGTACCTCTAGGACGTTATGGTAATGAAGGCGAATTAAACGCTGGAGCACTGTTCTTCGCATCCGAAGAAGCTAGCTATGTTACCGGTGTTATTATGCCTATTGATGGTGGCTACACCTGCATATAATACCCTGGTCCAATCCAACGACAATAATAAAACGGTGCTCTATTACGGGGCACCGTTTCTTATATTTCGCAGACAAGTAAGCCTTTATTTCCTAGAGGGATGTTGTGGAGAACTCCCTTGTTATGGAAAACATAGGCGCCTCCTTTGGCCCGCTTCGGATCCTCAACATAGCTGTTTACCCATAGAACAGGACAAGGAAGTTTTGCACTCTGATCGACATAATCGGCTAACTCTTGACTGAGCCACTGCCCTACTGAGAAGTCAACATATACAGGCCAAATCAACGCATCCATATCCAAATCACGTAGTGCCTGAATATTTTCCTCGAACCACAAGTCTTTGCCAATCGCGGTTGCAAAGGTTTTATCCCCTAAGCCGAAGGTATGGAAACCTTTTCCTTGTTTATACACATCAGGAGCATCTGCTATCTTCCAGCCGGGACTAACGCGGCGAAACCGGTCAACAATTTCTCCGTCCTGACCTATAACCAGGTTGCTGCTATAAAACACTCCTTCTTCTCGCTCGAAAAAACCAATCGAAATTGCCATACCGTATGTGCTGGCAATTTCTTTTAACCTAGTAATTTTCGTTGAATATAGAGGTTTTGCAATTTCTCTGTCTTCTTCTGGATTCCAAGTGAGTGCTTCAAATCCTTGTAGGTAGGATTCTCCGAAAATTAAGAAATCTACACCTTGTTCTTGGGCCAAAACAGCCATACGCTCCACCTCATCCAAATGAAAATTCATATCTTCATCACGTATTTCTGCACATGCTAACGCAATTTTCATCATCCTACCTCCTATAATTTCATACTTCGATTATACATGGGATTGTAGAGTATAGTAAGCTAGGAGAAATGATTCTGAGGAGGACTATATGACGACGCTACAGAAACTACATACATGGGCCATAGCCCTATTAGAATCCATACCAGAAATTATCCAAGGATTTGATGGTTTGGATGTGGAGGAGAAATCCGGTCGACGCGATCTCGTAACCCAGGTAGATCAAGCGGTCGAAGCCCATATTATTAAGCAAATACGTACCCACTTTCCTGACCATGCCACGCTCGGTGAAGAAACGTACCAACCTAAGCAATATTCTGCTGAGAAACTCTGGGTCATCGATCCTATCGATGGTACATCTAATTTCATCGGCCAAAGCGCCGACTACGCCACCCTACTTGCCTACTTCGAAAATGGCAAACCCATGCTCTCCTACATTTACCTACCAGTAGAAGGTGTGCTTTATTCTGCAATCCGTGGACAAGGTGTATATAAAAACGGAGTTTCTATCACAAAACCTGATAACAAAGGACTAGCGGAGTCCATAATCTCCTTCGATTTACATAGGATCTATGATTATCGTCCGGAGCTCTTCGACAAGTTGATGCATGATGCCTTTCAGGTACGACGTGAGGGTTGTAGTGGTGTGGACGGTGCAAGAGTTCTCGACGGTCGATTTTCTTGTTTCTTGAGTCACCGTGGTGGCCCCTGGGATTTTGCACCACACTTCTTATTTGCAGAAGAACTCGATCTTGTCCTCTGCAATTTCGAAGGGCATCCACTCAGTCTAGAAGATTACTCAGAATTTTACTTCGGTACGAAGCAATCCTTCTACGACATCTTCAATATTGTGATAGCATAAACAAAAACACTGGAGGTAGGCAATGAATCCTTGGGTACGTTTAGGTTTACGCATTGCATCTTTACCAATTTTCGATGTGAAGAAAAACTATTCCTTAATTCGTAAGGCTCAGGAAAATATAGCCCAGCGCGATATGGAAGAGTTTCAAGAAGAGCATCCAGAGTATCAACTGATTGATCACTATTTGCTCACAGATGACTCTCAATACTCTGTGCCCATACGTATTTTCCCTCCTACTGACGCTAGAACCAGCAATATAATTATTTTCTTCCATGGCGGTGGATTCGTCACAGGCAATGTGGACACCTACACGAGAGCGTGCCGAGAAATCACTGAAGCAAGCAATACCGTATTATTTTCCGTTGATTATCGCAAAGCCCCTGAGCATCCCTACCCTGCAGGATTAAGTGATTGTTATAAGGTAGCTCTTGAAATTGTTCGGCATTTTATCGACACTGGTAAACGTAAAATATTTATCATGGGCGATTCAGCTGGTGGAAACCTGGCCACGGTAGTTACGAGACTACTGATGGAGCTAGAAGAAATTAAAGTAGATGGGGAAATTCTAATTTACCCTACTATGGGTTATGATTATTCTGTAGAATTTGCGAAAACCATGGTCTTCCCTTCACTTCAGGAGAAAGGTTATGATTTCGGTTTAACTTTACAAAATATGAGAAACTATTACGATCTCTACTTAGAAAATCAGAGTCTTATGAAAACGGACGAAAACGTGACACCACTTATTAGTGATAAATTAAACCTACTTCCTAGAACCCTTATCGTCACGGCCGAACATGATCCCCTCTTAGATGAGGCGAAAGCCTACGCCCATAGATTAGAAGAAAACCAAGTTGAAACTACCTATCGCATGATAAGCGAAGTACCCCATGGCTTCTTAACCAGGAGTACTCTCTTCCCAGAAGCGCATACGGAACTCATGGAACTCCTGCAAGATTTCCTGGAGGACAAACATGTCCGATAAACAAAAAAT
This sequence comes from uncultured Oscillospiraceae bacterium, assembly GCA_964392065.1. Taxonomy (GTDB): domain Bacteria; phylum Bacillota; class Clostridia; order Saccharofermentanales; family Fastidiosipilaceae; genus JASBZA01. Next base: position 8,301 of record CAYMOG010000037.1, on the reverse strand, counting down.
TATGGGTGCCAAAGCCTGGCTCCCTCTAGATAACGCTTCGAAGATATTTCTCTCAACGATGACCTCTGCTGATACAAAAGTCTTTCGTTTGACTGCCTCTCTAACCGAAGCCGTTCGCCCAGATATTCTACAAAAAGCTCTAGAACGCACGTATGAGCACTTCCCCCTCTACAAAGCTATTATTCGCCGCGGAATCTTCTGGTATTTCATGGAAGATACCGCACTTACTCCCCTTGCTAGTGAAGAAGATGACATTCTTTGCGCCCAGATCTACCACAGCACCCACAGGGGACTCTTATTTCGAATTTTATATCGTCATAATCGTATACATTTAGAAGTCTTCCATTCCCTGTCGGACGGGTCGGGAGCTATGAGCTTCTTCCAGCTCCTTTTAATCGCATATTTCTATTATTTAGATGAAGGTACAGATGCTCCTAGGCACAAGGTTTTCCCCGCATATACACGGGCAGAACTCAATCAAGACGCCTTCCGACTCTATAACTTTAAGGAACAAATTGCCCAAAACGAAGAACATCAAGCAGAACCTATTGATGAGAAAACTAAGAAGACCAAAGTCTTACATATCAGGGGCAAACTTACGCCAGACGCCCGCCAAAATGTCCTAGAAGTACATTTTCGTACCTCTCATATTCTTAATCGTGCGCGGGAACTAGGAGGTACAATCACAACCTACCTCGCCTCCACCTTCGCTCTAGCTCTCTATCGCTCCGCAAGAGATAAGGACAAGCGTAAACCCCTTGAGGTTGCCCTCTCTTGCCCTGTAGATTTACGCCAACATTTCCCGAACCTAAGTGCAAGAAACTTCTTCGCGACACTGATGTTACGCTATACTTTTCTCCCTGACCACGAGCCCAGTATAGAAGAATTAACCACGCATTTCACCAAACAATTGAAACGCGCTTCGGCCAAAGAAAACATTTCGAAAAAAGTAGCCAAACTTGTTCGCTTCGAAAAAATACTCCTTATTCGCCTAGTACCCTTACATATCAAAGATTTCGTACTCCGAATGATTAACATCGGAAATAACCGTAGCATCACGGCCGCCCTCACGAATCTAGGGCGCTTCCGTATGCCCGAAGGTGTAAAAGACCTAGTCGAAGAAGTACAAATAACTACCTCAGCCGTAAGACCCCAAATGTCTATTATTAGTTATGAAAAAGACTTGTGTATTAGTTTCACTTCTCCTCTAGAGAGTTCCGAAGTACAAGACCAATGCCTAAAAGTATTAATAGAAGACGGCTTAGAATCTACCTTTATAGTTGAGTCGAAATCCGAACGTGGAAGTGCAGGAGAAATTATTGAAAAAACCGATGACAGAGCCAGCGCTCTCAATACACCTTATCCTTACGTGCCTATAGGATCAAATTTCTCTCTAGCAAAATTTATATTAGGGGTAGGAAGTATCTTACTCCTACTTCTCTATGCCAGCGTCTCGATGTTTATCCCCATTCAGACACCACTAAGTGCTGTCTTGCTCTTAATAGCAACCGTATGGCTTGTGACATCAGGTATTCTTAGAAATCGTCATAACCCCTCATGGATGATACTTCTCCAATCGATGTCTCTTGGCGCCGGTATAATAGGAATAGATTTTCTCCTAGGTTTCCGAGCTTGGTCAATAAGTTGGGGACTTCCTGCCATATTCTCAGGTGCTATATTGGCAAGTGAAATCGTCTTGCTAGCTCTTCCTCGGGCAAAAAACAATGGCCTTTACTTTCATCTCTTAAGTATATTAATAGGACTAATTCCAATCTTATTTCTTCTTTTCGGATGGGTCCATCCTATCTGGCCCAGTATAATTTGTGTCTTAATTGCCTTACAATCACTATTATTTAATACTCTATTTAGGCGTCGCCAGCTACTGGCAGAAGGCCGCCGCAAATGGCATCTCTAGCGCTCTTCTTCTTTAATTTCTCTGGCTAATTTCTGTACACGTTGTTCTAATGTATAGGAAGTATCGATCATTTCTCGGCGATACTTCTCTTGCATAAATGGAGACGTAAAAACAAAATTTGCAGTTGAAGGCGTCGTAATCGTAATAACATCGTAGAGGACAGCAATTCGTAACAGTGCCCTTACGTCTGGATCATGAGGTTGCATTTCAAGAGGATCCCAGAAGAAAATTAAAATGTCGATCTTTCCCTCGGCTATTGCAGCTCCTATTTGCTGATCGCCTCCAACAGGACCAGAGAGAAAACTCTCAATTTCTAAGTTAAAACGCTCACGAATCATCGTACTCGTAGTACCTGTACCATACAGTTTATGCTGTTTCAACAATGGGATATGCCCTTCCATCCAATCGAAAAGTTCTTTCTTCTTATGGTCATGGGCGACCAAACAAATATGTTTTCTCGTATCCATCGGTTGTAGGTTCGTATGATCATATAGGTCCATAGGGTGTGCTCCTTTGGCAATAATAATACCTTCACTCTAGCGAACTTAAGCATAGAACTCAAGGGCAGAATGGGTAGATTAGATCTATAAATCCCATGTTGTTCCTCTTTGTTTTCATTTTCGTGAATACTTGTCAATAGACTTGTGTAGATAATAGACCTACACATGCAATATGCATACAGAGAAGGAGTAATAAGAAATGGCTAAGAAGTTTTTAAGTTTTATCGCAGATAAGTATGATGAGAAAGAATTTATTTATCCTTATTATCGTTTACAAGAAGAAGGTTATGAAGTGGACATTGCTGGCACGAAGGCCGAGGAATATAAGGGCAAAGATGGTTTAGCTCAGAAAGCAGACATCGCTTTTGCTGACGTAAACGTAGAAGATTATGCTGGACTGGTGATTCCTGGAGGTTTTGCGCCCGATCGCATGAGACAAGACAAGGACGCACTAGAAATTGTTCGTAAATTCCATGAGCAAAAGAAGCCAATCGCAATGATTTGTCACGCGGGTTGGGTGGGCATTTCTGCTGGTATATTGGACGGCGTGCGTGCGACTGCAACGACAGCTATCAAGGACGATATGGTCAACGCAGGCGTTGAATGGTCTGACGAGCCGGTTATAGATGGCAACATTGTCACCGCTAGAAACCCTGGTGATTTACCTGTTTATGTAAAGATGATTTTAGAATTACTCTAGAATTTGAAATACAAATCGCTTGTTCTGAAAACAAAAACGCAATAATAAAAGCCTCGGGACACTCTGTTTCCCGAGGCTTTTGCTATAAGATAATAGATACAGGATAGGATTACTTATCCGTTAATTGAATAGGTGGAGCAGGCTCTTTACCACGTGAAATTTCAATAGCAGAAACTATGAAGATTACAATAAGGGCCACGATACCACCTGGTACGATTGCGCTTAATCCAAATGGGACATCAAGTAGGAACTGCCAGATTGCTGCAACAATTGTTCCTGCGATGATTCCAATGAAACCGCCATTATAAGTAACTTTTTTGGAGAATAAACCCGTTACAAATGCAGCGAATGGACCTGCAGAACGTAGTGCAAATGCGGACATCATAACTGTGATGATATTTGCACCGGTAAGTGCAACAATCATGCCGAACAATCCTACTACAACCATGACGATACGAGAAACGAGCACTTCTTGCTTGTCATTACGCGTATTCTTCTTAATATAAGGAATATAAACATCGTTTACAAACATAGTGGCTGTACCAATCATATTTCCCGAAGCAGAAGAAATTGTTGCAGCAACAACACCGGACAAGACAAGCCCAGTTACTAAGCCTGGTGCAAAGGTAAGGGCCGATTGTGCGAGAGCGGTATTTTGACTTTGATCCATGAAACCTGGAATAAAAGTATAAGCGGCTAGACCGATGATGGCTGGAATCATGGCGAACACTGCAGAGATGATACCTGCAACAATAGATCCAGTTGTAGCGACTTTACCATCTTTTGCAGACGCATAGGTTTGCACAATTTCTTGTCCTGTGGGGAAAGTCATGGAGTACATAGCAACATAACCTAGAATTGCTGGAATACCGACTTTCATTAGGCTAAGTAAATTAGCATTTTGACCGGCATTGTTCCCTGCTGTATAGCTTATTTCTCTAGCTTTTTCGAAGAGATTGGAGAATCCACCAACTTCTGGATTCATAACGATGAAGAACATCGCAACAAACATTCCTACAACAATTGTAAAAACATGGAGCATATTAGCAGAGGCTACCGATACGAGACCACCAACCATCGTATAGATAATTACAACAACAGTAGTAATAATAACAGCAGTATTCTGATCAAATCCAGTTAGAGCATTGATAATAGAGGACGTTGCAATGATTTGTGCGCCAGTAGCCATAAACAAGGCTAAAATCTGTACGACTGCAGTAAATAGATGGGATTTCTTACCGAAACGCATACCTATTATCTGAGGTACAGTATTGGCTGCAGAACGACGGAAATAAGATGCTACGAAGGATACGATGACGAAACCAATACCGGCCGCGATTACATACCATGCAGAAGATAAACCGTCTCTATATACATTCTGAGCAATACCTATGGTGGAAGCACCACCTGTATTTGCAGCGAAGAGCGTTCCAGCAAGGGCGAGGACGCCTAGAGATTTACCTGCCATGAGGAAATCCTCGTTGCTTTGC
>CAYMOG010000037.1:0-3596 GCA_964392065.1 uncultured Oscillospiraceae bacterium | reverse complement strand
GCGACCGTCAATGCCATATAAACAAGAATGACGATTAAAGCGATATTTTGCTTTGACATAAATGGGACCCCTATATTGATTCCAATTTTCAATTCAATGAATCCATGGCAAACCCAGCGCCTGCCTTCCCTGAACTTACAGAGTATCCTTTACCCCAAGAGGATGCTGTTGAAACGTTCTTCAATTCCACCGATGATGTGACGAAGGAAGTCGCCAAACAAGCTATGGCTGATTTAGGAATCTCCTCTGATCGCCTAACTACGGATGAGAAAATTAATATCGTTGAAAAAATGAATGAACGCGGAGCTTTTCTTCTTAAGGGAGCGGTCAAAGACGCCGCCGAAGTCCTAGACTGTTCTCAAGCCACTATCTATCGCTATCTCTCCGAATTAAGAGACCGTGGTGAACAATCGAAATTGGCATAAAAAAGGAGTATCGCCTCGCGATACTCCTATAACAATTAATTACACGACTTAGTATTACAGTAAATCCAAGGCATCCACATATTCTAAATCAAGCGAACTGGCAACACTCTGATTCGTTACCTTGCCCTTATAGGTATTTAAACCATTACGGAAATGCGCATTCTCCTTCAATATCCCCACACCATGGTTAGCCAATTGTAAGCCATAACGTATAGTCGCATTGGTCAAGGACTTGGTCGAAGTATAAGGCACAGCACCTGGCATGTTGGCAACACAATACATAACAATATCATCTACAACATACGTTGGATCCGAATGCGTTGTAGGTCTCGATACCTCTGTCGATCCACCCTGGTCGATGGCTACATCAACAATGACGGAACCTTTTTTCATCATTTTGAGATGTTCCTTCTTCACAAGTTTCGGTGCAGCCGCACCAGGAATAAGGACAGTAGAGATTACTAAATCTGCGTCCTTAATATAACGCTCAATATTCGCTTCATCAGAAAATAACGTTGCGATCTGACTATTAAACTGTAAGTCTAATTCTTCTAAACGTTTTAGATTTACATCCATCAGTGTGACATTGGCACCAATCCCCTGTGCCATAATTGCAGCGTTTGAACCTACGACTCCTCCACCAATAATCAAAACATTGGCACTTCTTACACCTGGAACGCCAGGGAGTAGAATACCAGAACCGCCTCGAGGTCTCTCAAGAGCTGTAGCTCCAGAGAATATACTTAGTCGTCCAGCAATCTGACTCATAGGATTAAGCAGTGGTAATTCGCCGGCATCATTGGTAACCGTCTCATAAGCAACACCAGTAGCTTTGCTCTTAAGCATCGCTTCGGCCAAAGGTTTATTAGCTGCCATATGTAAGTATGTAAATACAATCTGCTCTTCTCGCATCAAGTCATACTCTTTGCCCATAGGCTCTTTTACTTTGCAGATCATATCCGCTTCAGCCCAAACCTCTTCTGCAGTTTCTAGTATTTTTGCGCCATTTTCTATATAGGCTTCATCGGCAAAACCAGAGTCTACTCCAGCACCTTTTTGAATAAGTACTTCATGCCCTGCACCCACATATTGTAAAACATCTGCAGGGCTCATCCCTACTCGATATTCATTATCTTTAATCTCTCTAACTGTACCAACTCGCATATATATGCTCCTTTATTGTTTGCGTTATACTTTCATTATAATTTAAATCGAGCTCTCATAGCTCTATACACATCTATTTATTTTACAGCATATATTTATTATATTTCAGAAATTCACAATATCGTCAAAGGCTTCAGAAAATTATTACATTTATACTGAAAATTGTGCAAGCATTAGCGCGTAAACACGCTAGGTTCTATGCAACGTGTTGGGGCTTTGGCCCGAGTGCACGTTTGTCCAACGTTAACAAAATCTAAAAAGAATAGTCACCTCCCCATTCCTATCTTCTTGTATAGTAAAGAAAACAAGGAGGTCTGAATATGACACAACAATACGATCTATATCTAAATGGTCAGTGGGTGAAGTCCCAGTCCGATGAGTGGTTGGAAGTCGTTAACCCCGCAAACAAAGAAGTGATTGCACAAGTTCCTGCCGCGCAAGAAGCCGATGTGGAAATAGCAGTAGAAGGTGCATATAATGCTCTTAATACATGGAAATTTATGGAAGTTGACAAGAGGATTCAATACATGGAGAAAATCTTCAAGTATCTGAAGGATCATGCCGATGATATTGCGATTACCTTGAGCAAAGAATTGGGCGTTCCTATGCACAAAGCGAAGGACATGCATGTTGCAGGCTACTTCGACGAAATCGAAACGTACATTAAGACAGCTCGAGAAATGAAGTATATTGAAGAGAAAGATGGTTATGAGCTCCATAAGGAACCTGTCGGTGTTGTAGCTCTGATTACACCATGGAATTATCCTTTTGGCCAGATCGTTAGGAAGTTCTTCCCAGCACTGCTAACGGGGAACACAGTAGTTTTGAAACCAAGTCAGAAAACACCTCTAACGGCATACTACTTCGCCGATGCTTGTGAACAAGTCGGCATACCTGATGGCGTCTTCCAACTCTTACCAGGTAGAGGTAGCGAAGTGGGTGACTTGTTGGCAACCCATAAATTGATAAACAAAATTTCATTTACGGGCTCGACGAAGGGTGGTACTGAGATTGCACAACAAGCCGTTTCCGGAGTGAAGCGAGTAACCCTGGAGTTAGGTGGCAAATCACCTGCAATTATCCTAGAAGATGCGGATTTAGAACTTGCCGCTAAACAAGTATTAAATACCGTATACTCGAATGTTGGCCAAAGTTGTTCGGCAGCAACCAGAGTGCTTGCCCCGCGTGCGATGAGAGATCAAGTAGAGAAGGCGTTCGTTGACAGAACCAAAGAATATACCTTTGGTCATCCTGAAGATGAGAATACAGATGTAGGCCCACTACAATCTGAACAACAATACGAAAAAGTAACAGAGTTTATCAAGAAGGGTAAGGAAAGTGCTACCTTATTATATGAAGGAGAAACCCAATCTACAGAAGGCTATAATGTTCCACCCGTAATATTCACAGACGTAGATAATAAGTCTGAAATCGCTCAGGAAGAAATCTTCGGTCCAGTCTTATCTATAATTTACTATGACACTCTAGATGAAGCTATTACAATGGCAAACGACGTAAAATACGGTCTATCTGCTATGGTGTTTGGCGAAGAATCGAAGGCAAAAGAAGTTGCTAAACAGATCCTCTCCGGTGAAGTTTTCATCAACGACTCAGGCGATTCGACCAATGCTCCATTCGGAGGTTTCAAACAATCCGGTATGGGACGAGAAGGTGGACCCTATGCTCTAGACGAGTACTTAGAGCTCAAAGCTGTGATTGTATAGAGAATAAACAATTCATACTAGATGAAGCCACGTAAGGCCCCGTCTGTCTAGATGGGGTCTTTGCTATATTCAGATAAAAGTCGAGTCATATAAACTAGAGCCTTATTACTTGAATACTGTTCTATGTACTTAGGAGCAAAATCATGAATTGCAATAGTTCGGCTTGTATGGGGCACATCAATTATTAAGAGGCTAATACTATTAGCTTGATTAGGGTCAAGAGAAGCAAAGCGAATCATCGGCTTCCTCGAATTCTACTATTAACAGTTGATTAAACTCCGCT
>CAYMOG010000036.1:0-13778 GCA_964392065.1 uncultured Oscillospiraceae bacterium | reverse complement strand
AATAAAAATCTTCCAAGAAATCTTCACATGCTCGTGGATATTCATCAGACTGGCAATTCTTATAATTTCATTAGTTAGGAAAACCTTACGCATACCCTTGAATTTTCATCAGATCTGTAAGATCCGAAAACCTTCCACATACCAATGGATCTTCATCAGATCTAAAAGTTTTATACATTTCATCAGTTCTAGAACCTCACCCAACTTTGAATATTAATCAGCCCAGCAAGCCATAAAGTTAAATCAAGTCCCAGAACTCCGCATAACTGTGACTCTCCAAATACTCCATTTTCTCTAACCACCCTTTTCTTCTAGTAACGCATGCATGTGAAACTCCAAGTACAGGCACAGGGAATTGAAGTCAAGCCTGCCACTGCATTAGTGTTATCATGGCTGTAACTAACAGAAAGCATAGCTCTACGAAGTGTAAGTAAACAAGTGAGTGCAATAAGCATGTTGTAAGACTTGCTGCAATGAGACTATTTGCACTTAACTTTACAATTAACTTGAGTTTCATAAACCAATCTTGTACTTGTATTTTGTCCGGATTTTTAGTATTATGGGTTCTTGCCAGCGGAATTTGTTTCTAAGCAGATTTATTCAACGCGAAGAAGGGGGGGAAAACGAAATGTCAGAAATTCATGTTAAGGACAATGAGTCTTTAGATAGTGCCCTCCGCCGTTTTAAACGCGCAACTGCTCGTTCTGGTATCCTCGCAGAGGTTCGCAAGAGAGAGCATTATGAGAAGCCAAGTGTTAAACGTAAGAAGAAATCCGAGGCTGCTCGTAAGAGAAAGCGCTAATCTATTTGAAGAAGGTAGACTATGAGCAAATTAACTGATCAATTATCCGCCGACTTCAAGGAGTCCATGCGCAATAAGGATGCTAAACGCAAGGATATTGTGCAACTGATTAGGGCGGGTGTCTTACAAATTGAGAAGGATGAGAAGATAGAAGCTACAGACCAAACGGTTCTACTTGTAGTCCAGAGGGAAGTGAAGAAACGTCGTGAGCTTATCTCGGAGATTTCGGATCGTCCTGAGGCTGTTTCTCAAGCCGAAGCGGAAATCGCTATTCTTGAAACTTATTTGCCTACTCAATTGACGGATGATGAATTGGCTCAGATTGTACAAGATGTAATTAGCACGCTTGGAGCGTCGAGTCTAAGAGATATGGGCAGAGTAATGCCTGAAGTTATTTCTAGGACCGAGGGCAGGGCCGATAATGGTAGAATTAGTCAAGTCGTAAGACAGAAACTATCTTAAGCATAAATCCGGGAAGTGATTCCCGGATTTTTTATGGGTTCGCTAGGAGTTGTAAGGCTTTATGTTTGGCAAGATAACTAAGAATCGAGAAATAGAGAATCTGTTTTTTCTTCTCATCGTTAGGCATCTTTACGTATAGGTCTTCAATTTCGGCCAAAGCACCATCAATAGACTCTAAGAAAATATTATAGTCCTCTCCGAAACCTTCCATCCCTTCCTCGGTATTGAAGATAGAAAATAAGTCTTTACATTCTTGGATGGTAAACACTTCTTTTAATATACTCAGTATCGTTAATTGGGCGATATGTGCTTTGCCATAACGTTTACCGTTGGGTCTAGGGATAATCTCTTGTTTGATATAATTATTCACCATAGATTTACTTAAATCCTGGGTTTTTAAATCTTGAGGGACTTGGCGATTGATATACGTAAGTAATTGATCCATGTAGAGTTCGATATCGGGTAGATGATGCCACTGGGCAAATTCTAAACTGTATTTCTTCATATTTCTTATCCTTTTTATCTAACGCGTTATTAACTATATTAGCACAAAGTGTTCACAGAAATACATATTGACAATGCCTGTCGAGAGTAATATAGTTTTAATAACTACATTGTGAAAGGTGGATATTTTCATGCTCGAAGAACTGATGAAATATCTTAGCTATGAGAAAATATATGTGTTTGGAGACTCTGTTGCCAAAGGCGTGGTTTACAATATGGAGAAACGCCGTTATGAGCTAAGTGATAAGAATTTCATTTCGTTAATTACTGAGGATGAAAATGTTGAAGTACGTAATTTTTCTAAGTTTGGTGCTACGATTGCCCATGGTTTAGATATCTTCAAGAAGAGAGTTACAAATTTAACGGCACCTGGAGTGGCCCTCTTGGAGTTCGGTGGAAATGACTGTGACTTTCTTTGGGCAGAAATTGCGGAAAACCCTGATAGAGAGCATAATCCTAATACTCCTATAGAAGTTTTTCATAAATATTATGGTGAGTTAATCAAGAAGTTTCGCGAGAAGAATATTTTGCCTATTATTTTCAGTTTGCCACCACTAGATCCTGATCGTTTTTTCGAGACAGTGAGTAAGGGTTTGAATAAGGATAATATCTTGAAGTGGCTAGGTGGCAACACGAGAAGAATCTATCAATGGCAAGAGTTTTATAATGCAGAACTTGTTTCCATCGCAAACGATAGCAAAGTTTTATTCTATGATTTACGTAAGGGATTCTTAGATAAGCTAAATCCCGAGCATTATCTATGTATTGACGGTATGCATCCAAATGAAGAGGGGCATCGACTTATTGCTGAGAATTTACGAAGTATTCTAGAGAAATATAAAATTATTAATCGTAAATCATCGTTAGTCTAGAGGTGTAATTCTAGAGTTTTTAATTTATTAATAGAAGTTTATTTGCTTAAGGCTTAATCTTTTAAAAATTTCCTATAATATAGTTATATTACAGGAAGCGGGGTATCCTATGGCTTTTATAGAATTTCAAGATGTAAGTAAACACTATAAAATGGGTAGCACTACAATAGTAGCTAATAATAAATTGAATTTTTCGATAGAGAAAGGCGAATTTGTCTTGATACTGGGGGCTTCTGGTGCAGGGAAATCGACTACGTTGAATATTCTCGGAGGTATTGATCAAAATGATGAGGGTAAGGTCATTGTTGATGGGGAGAATATTAGCGCTCTTAGTGAGAAGGACCTAACAGAATATAGACGAAATCAAATAGGTTTTGTTTTCCAAAATTATAATCTCATCGCCAATTTGACGGCCAAAGAAAACGTCGAGATGGCATCCCACTTAGTGGAAGATTCTCTTGATGCGGAAGAGGCCCTGGAGATGGTGCATTTATCCCATAGGCTAGAGAATTTTCCTGCGCAACTGTCTGGTGGCGAGCAACAACGTGTGTCTATCGCCAGAGCGATGGCGAAAAATCCAGGTATATTACTCTGTGATGAACCTACAGGGGCATTAGACTATCAAACGGGTAAGGAAATTTTGAAGCAACTTCAACAAATGTCTAGAACAACCCATACGACTGTAATTATTGTAACGCATAATAGCGCCATTAAACCGATAGCAGATCGCGTTATAGAGCTAGCGGATGCAAAAGTAAGAAATATGTACACCAATGCAAACCCAGCTTCCATAGATACAATTGAGTGGTAAAAGTATATGGGATATAAGCGTGGACTTAGGAAAATTTATACGAAAAACATCTTCCGAAGTGTGAAGAAAACGAAGTTACGATTCTTTTCTATTCTGCTCATGACTTTGCTTGGAGCAGCAGTTTTCGTAGGGATTATTTCGGCTGGACCGAATATGCGTCATGCGATGGATAAACCACTAGAACGCTTCAATAGAGAGCATATCGCTATTTCATCACCACTAGGTATTTATCCTGAGGATAGGGAGATTATTGAAGCCCATGAAGGTGTGGAGCTATTAGAATACCAGAGAACCGGAGATTTTTTCTTGAATGACGAGGACCATATAGTCCGTTTAGTCTCTGTGACCGAAAATATCGCTCAAGCACAAATCGAAGAAGGACGTTTGCCGAATGAGGTAGGTGAAATTGCCCTCGATATACTTGCTCAAGAACGTGAAGGCTATAAAATAGGCCAGAAGGTGCAAATTACTCCTGATGACGAAGAGCAAGAGGATGCGGAGGAATCCGGAGATATCTCTGTAGATATAGAGAATCCAGTAGAAAAAAACACCTTACAAACAGAAGATTTTACAATCGTTGGATTTGTCAATCATGTTCAGTTTTTTATGCCTGATAATCGGGGAGCGAGTTTAATTGGGGATGGTTCGGTTGATTATTTTGCTCTTGTTACGGCAGACTCCTTCACGAAATCTAGGCCCGACCAAATCTTATTGACTGTGGACAGTTTACAGGGTTTAGACACAAGTGATAAGAAATATAAAGAACACGAGATAGAAGAAGTAGAAACAATACAGGCGTTATTTGCCGATAGACCTCTAGAAATTGAAGAAACCGTTAAAGGTGATTCTCTAAAAGAATTAGATCAAGCGAGACAAGAAGTAGAAGATGCATGGAATGAACTTGAAGATGCTGATCGTAAACTTCAAGATGCTAAGGCCGATTTAGAAGTGGGTTGGAAAGAATATGAGGAAGGAGTAGAAACCTTCCGTAAAGAAATTTCAGATGCAGAACGTGAAATTACAGATGGTGAGTCTGATTTGGCGGATGCTAATGTAAAATTAGAGGACGGTGAGAAGGCCTATCGTGAAGGTCTAGCGACCTATCAAACAGGTCTTCAATCTCTAGAAGAAGGAGAGAACAAGCTTAAAGAGAGTAGAGAAATTCTGGATAAGCAATGGCAGACTCTAAGAGATGGGAAGAAACAACTCTCAGAGGAAGGTATTAGCCGTGACACCTTACCTGGATTATTTCAAGATCTAGAGACTGCAGAACGCAATATTAACCAGGGTTTAAATGAAGTAGAAGCCGGCTATCAGGAAATTCCAGAAGCGTATCGCTCTATGCCAATAGCGGATATAGAAACCGAGCGCACCCAGTTAATAAATCAGAGAGAAGAGCTACTCAGACAAGAAGAACAATTAAGAAATCTTCAGAATACGAGACAAGAATTAGTTCGAAATTTAGAGGAACTAACCCAGGCTAGAGCAGAAATTGAGGCAGGTCTCGTGGAAGGCATGACGATTGAAGACTTCTTGGAATCAGAGAAACAAATCGCCGCGGGTTTACAGGAAATCGATCAAGAAATTCCGGACATACCGAAGGCCAAGCAAGCTATCGATCAGGCCCTAGAACAAATAGATACTGCGCTTGTTAGTCTACCAGAAGCACTAGAAAATTGGCGAAGTTTAGCGGGAAACCTCGAACAAGTAGAGCAAGGAATGGCGGAAGTGGAGGCCAGTCTTCAAGAAGCAAGAGAGAAACTTGAGACTCTAGACCCTGAAACACAAACAGAAGAATATCAAACCTTATTGGGTACGATTACTGCATTGGAAGCGGAACGTAATGGATTAGAAGAGCAGAAAGGTGCTTTGGCAAACGGTATTTTGCAAATTCAAGACGCTACGGGCGTTTCGACACAAGAAGCATTATCGGCGAAAATATCTACATTATCTACACAAAGAGATGAGCTTCTTATTCAGAGAGAGAAACTGCTTACACTAGAAGAAACTCGAAAGAATCTCCTCATACAACAAGAAAGTGTTCTTCAAGCACGCGAAGAAATAGAACGTAATCTTCCTAGTGGAATGACTTTAGAAGCTTTCCTTGCGGCACCGGATGAAATCTCTGCTGGTATAAAGCAGATAGATCAACAAGTTCCAGATATACCAGCAAGTCTAAAACAAATCGCTCAAGGGCTAGAGAAGATAGACGATGGTATAGAACGTTTGGGTACATTAATAGACGGGCGTAAGGAACTCGATGCCGCTAGAGCCGAATTAAGTACAGGACAAGAACAAACACGGTCTAGTAGAGCCCAATTAGAAGAGGCTGAGAAGGCCCTTATAGAGCTTGAGTCTGGTGAAAAACAGCTAAATGAAGCAGAAGCTTCTTATCAAGAAGGTGCTCAAGAAATAGAGCGTTCTAGACAGACTCTTGCAGAAGCTGATGCAGAACTTCAAGCGGCACAAGCGGAAATAGCAGAAGGTAGACAAGCTTATGAAGACGGTAAAGTCGCCCTAAAGGATGCCCGTGAAGCGTGGGAAGAAGGGAAGGCAAGTGGCCAGAAGGAACTTGATGATGCTAAAGAAGATTTAGAATCGGGTCAAGCAGAGTATGAGGATGGGTTAAAAACTTATCAAGAGGAGCGAGAAGAAGCTCTCCCTAAACTGCATGATGCCGAAGAAGCGATTGCTAAGGGTCAAGCAGAACTCGAAGATATACAGATTCCTAGCTATCAAATATCCGGACGTTACAATGATATGGCAATTTCTACCAGTATTGGTAATGCATCGAATATTGAAGCGCTGACCGGCATATTCTCGACGGTCTTCTATCTTATTGCCATGCTAGTCACCCTAACGACAATTAGTCGTATGGTGGAGGAAGAGAGAACGGAAATTGGTACGCTAAAGGCTATTGGTTTACAAGAACGATTTATTAGTGGCAAGTACTTAATTTATGCTTTCTTGTCTTCTAGTATTGGGTCTATATTAGGTATTGTGTTAGGTTATTTTGTCCTCATGCCAATTATCTACCATGCCTATACGTCAGGATTTTATTTCATTTTACCCACAGAGTATACGTATAAGTTCTGGCATCCTTTGCTTGCGTATTTTATTGGTGGTGGTCTGACTTTATTTTCAGCTTGGTTCTCTGTTAAGTATACTTTTCGAGCCAAGGCGGCCCAACTTATGCGGCCTAAACCTCCGGCCAAAGGCAATCGCATCTTAGCCGAACGTATAACGCCTCTTTGGAACCGTTTAGGTTTTATGGCAAAAGTTACATTACGAAACCTTACAGCTAAGAAAAGCCGAATGTTTATGACTCTATTGGGTGTGCTTGGAAGTACGGCACTGATTGTGATGGGCTTCGGCCTGCGCTCGTCCATTGCTTCTATGGTGGATAAGCAGTATAACGATTTGCGCAGATTCCAGATTCTAGTCAGCTTCGATTCTGAAGGGGATACGGAGGAATTGATGCATATTATTGAGGAAGTTTCTAGTGCTAAAACGGGAATTTATCAGTCGAGGGCGAGCTTCCAAGATGCAGAGGGTATTCGTACAGATTTCGTTTATAACGTTTTATTTGATGAAGAAATGTACCAAGAATTGGCACCCTTGCGTAATCGATTGAATGGTGAGCGTGTATCGCTTAGTTCGGATCAGGTTCTCATTACAGAACGTTTCTATGATGTTATTGATGAAGAAAAGGGGGAGCTGCTTGCAATTAGAAATCAAATGGGATATACACAAGAAGCGCGTTTAGGCGATGAAGTGGAAGCTTATGTAGGAAATATGATGTATGTCAGTCCCACGTACCATAGAGAAATTAGTGGTGAGGAAGCGAAAATTAATTCATGGTTAATTCGGACTGGAGAGGATGTCGATGAAGCTAAACTCGTAAACCAATTACAAGCGCTCGATGCAGTCATGTTTGTCTCGACCATGGAAGATGCCTCTTCTGCTGTAGATGATTTGCAATCTTCTCTAGGTATTGTAGTTATTACACTCATTATTATCTCGGCATTATTGACCTATGTGGTCTTGCTCAATCTAACGAATTTAAATGTTTCTGAGAGACTACGAGAAATATCTACTATTAAGGTTTTGGGCTTCCATAACAAAGAAGTGACTCAATATATTTACAGAGAAACAATTATATTAACTGCCATCGGAATTCTAATTGGATTTGGCGGAGGTAAAATTCTACACTTTATGATATGCTTCGCCCTATCGCCTTCTGGTATTCTGATTGATCCCTACCTAAACCCATGGGCATACATTCTATCCGCTATTATTGTGGCATCGTTCGCCCTGGTGGTTATGTTTTTAATCCATAGGCAGCTTAAGCGAATAGATATGGTAGAAGCGCTCAAGGAACCTGATTAGTAGTCTAAGCGTAAATCCTGATATAATAGAAATAGTATTCCGAGAAGGAGGAAGAAAAATGAGAAGAGAAAAAACAAGAAGATTAGCCACGATCTTAGCCTGTTCCATGCTGTTTGCTGCATGGGCCTTGCCATTACAAGCACGTCCAGTACATGCGATTACAGATGAAGAGACAAGGGAGAATTTGGTTCTCGTTGTAGGTGCAGCACTATCCGAAGTGGAGATAAGCCAAACAGCAGATGCTCTAGGTGTACCTGATGATTCTAATATTGTGATTCATAAGGTGACCGGAGAAGATATAGCCAAGTATATAAATGTTCAAAATGTACAAGACTCTCAGATGATCTCTTCAGTATTGGTTGAGTTTAGAGACGAGGGAGGCATTGAAACGCACATTGCTACTCCAGATAGGATTACTTCGGTTAAGAGCTATCAATATTCTAATGCCGCTATTACTGCTGGTATTTATGATTCGAAGATAACGGTAGCTGCGGTTGAACCCGTGACAGGAGAGTCCGCGCTTACAGGTATTTATAAGGCTGCAGAAGTTTATGGGATGGAACTTGACCAAGAACGCTTGATTGCTGGTAACGACGAGTTAGAAACTGTACAAGATATCGAAGAGAATAATGAAGATAACGAAGCGTTTGATTCGGAGAAATTCTCTCAGGCGCTAACCGAAATCAAAGTACAAATAGCAAACCAAGTGGATAATTCCAGTCGAACCGAAGTTAATATCGGGGACATTACGACTACCATCCAAAATGTATTAAACCAATACAACATCAACCTTCCAGAGACCGATGTCAATCAATTAGCGGAAACTATTGTGAAATATAAGGATACGCTGTCGGATGAACATCTCGATCAAGTAAAAGAACAGCTTCAGGAATTTGGCGAGAAGACCTGGAATATGGCGAAAGAAGCGTTTGAAAATGCTCAAGAGAGTGGTCTGTTGGACAAGATAGCCGCCTTCTTCAGAGATTTGTTTAATGCCATTAGAGATTTATTTCGTTAGTCTATAGCCTCTAGATAGACTTATAGGGTAGTGTAAGTATAAGCATACTTGCACTACTTTTTTTATGCTATAGTTGGTGCTATGTTTTTCAGAAGTGAGGAGACGTTTCGTGCAAGAAAACCAACTGCGTAAAGAAAATAAAATGGGTGTTGAACCTATTCCTAGACTCTTGATTACTATGTCGTTACCCATGATTGCTTCCATGCTGGTGCAAGCGCTGTATAATATTGTGGACTCCATGTTTGTGTCCTACCTAGGAGAGAAGGCTCTGACTGCTGTTTCTCTGTCGTATCCATTTATGACGCTTTTGATCGCTTTTGGTGTGGGTACAGGAGTTGGTGTGAATGCGTTGGTGTCTCGGAATCTGGGTGCAAGAGACTATAATACGGCCAATCAAGTGGCTAGGCATGCACTGTTCTTGCCTTTTCTGTCTTCGATGCTGTTTGTCCTGACGGCAAATTTCGTTATTCCTAGATTTTTTCATATTCAAACAACGGACCCTGAAATTTATGAATTAGGCATACGTTATCTCCGCATTACGGTCTATTTCAGTGTAGGGTCTATGTATCAGATTATGGCGGAGAAATTATTGGCAGCCACAGGTAAAACAGGTTATACCATGATTACGCAAATAACCGGCGCAGTCATTAATATAATTCTTGATCCTATATTGATTTTCGGTTACTTCGGTTTCCCTGCCCTAGGAATATCTGGTGCTGCTATTGCTACGGTTATTGGCCAAAGCGTGGCGGCGATTTTAGGTTTTGCTTTTAATTTCATAATCAATAAAGAGATTAATTTCTCTTTACGCAAATTCAAGCCGAACTTAAGTATACTTAAGGCTATTTATCGGGTAGGTTTCCCTTCTATTTTGTTACCTACTTCTGCTGCGATAATGAACTTCTTTATTAATAATATTTTGATACAGTTTACGTCTACCGCAAATGCTGTGTTCGGTATCTATTTTAATCTACAGTCCTTTGTGTTTATGCCTATTTTCGGATTAAATAACGGAATGGTACCAATCGTTGCATATAATTATGGAGCCATGCACCGCGAAAGAATTCATAAGACCATACGATTGGCGATGTCTCTGGCTGTATCGTATATGGTTCTTGGTTTTCTCGTCTTTCAACTGTTCCCAGATAAATTGCTGGGCATATTTCAAGCCAATTCCGCTATGCTGGATATAGGGATACCCGCCTTCCAAAGGATTAGTTTTCACTTCTTAATTGCAGGTATATCTATTATTATTTCAGCCACTTGTCAGGCGCTTGGATACGGACATTATTCATTAATAATCGCCCTCACCAGACAAGTCATCATTCTTGTACCGGTTGCCTTTTTATTAGGAAGATACTTCGGGCTTCATGCGGTATGGTTTGCCTATCCTATTGCAGAGACCCTGGCTCTACTAACGAGTACCCGCTTGCTACGTCGATTATGGCGTAAAGAAGGCCTACACTTACACGCTGAGTAGGGAATTTAAGACCTAATTTGGGCTAGAACGCTTTTCATACTATAATAAACCTAAGTTTATTTCGAGGGGAGTATCTAGAAATGAAAAAATATCTTATCTACGCCATGGAAGGTCAAGAGATGTGCTTCCTCCATGCCCTTATGAATGCTAAAGATTTGATGGCAAGAGGACATGAGGTAAAGGTGATTATTGAGGGTGCAGCTTGTAAGTTGCCTAGTATCTTGGTTCAGAAGGGGAATCCTTTGTTTAGTGCTTTATCCCAAGATGGAACAATCGCGGGAGTTTGTGAAGCGTGTTCTCGTGTGCTAGGCGTTTATGACGAAAATACAAAACTTGAACTCACGATGTTAAGTGATATGCAAGGACACGCGGGTATGGCGCCTTATGTTTCTGAAGGTTATGAGGTTATCGTTTTCTAATGGATAAAATAGCTAGTTTTACGATAGATCATGAGAAGTTAATGTGTGGTGTATATGTTTCGCGCATAGATAAGGTAGGATCTGAATCGGTTACGACCTTCGATATTCGTATGCGTAAACCCAACCGTGAGCCCGTAATGGATGTACCGACTATGCATACCATTGAACATTTAGGTGCTACTTTCTTAAGAAATCATACAGTTTGGAAGGAAGAAATCCTCTACTTCGGTCCGATGGGTTGCCGTACAGGCTTCTATTTGCTCGTTAAAGGCGAACGGAATTCTTCTAATATAATGGAGTTACTCAGTACAATGTTTGGGTTTATAGCAGATTTTACAGGGGATATTCCAGGAGCTACTGCCGTTCAATGTGGTAATTATTTGGATCAGAATTTACCTATGGCACGGTATGAAGCGAAGCGGTTTCTAGAGGAAACACTAACAAATATCCGTGAAGAAAACATGTATTACCCGGAGTAGAATGATGAAAAAATATGTGATGGCGCTCGATGCTGGCACGACTAGTAATCGCTGTATTCTATTCAGCCATGATGGTCAGATGAAAGCAATAGCTAAGAAGGAACTGAGTCAATTTCAACCGAAACCAGGTTGGGTCGAGCAAGATCCTATCGAGCTTTGGTCTTCGATTATAGGCGTCGCCACAGAAGCGATGGCAAGAATAAGCGCTGAAAGTTGTGA
Organism: uncultured Oscillospiraceae bacterium; assembly: GCA_964392065.1. Classification (GTDB taxonomy): domain Bacteria; phylum Bacillota; class Clostridia; order Saccharofermentanales; family Fastidiosipilaceae; genus JASBZA01. The sequence continues at coordinate 2,323 of CAYMOG010000036.1, read as the reverse complement.
TATCTGTAGTATAGGCATTACTAATCAGAGAGAGACGACGATAGTCTGGGAGAAAGATACAGGTCTTCCTGTATATAACGCTATTGTATGGCAGTGCCGAAGAACATCGGCATTTTGTGAAGCTTTGGTAAAAGAAGGACACAGCGAGTGGATACAGAAGAAAACTGGCTTAGTTATTGATCCGTATTTCTCAGCAACAAAAATCCGTTGGATTCTCGATGAAATACCTGATGGGCAGCAGAGAGCAGAAAGAGGAGAATTGTTATTCGGAACTGTAGAAACTTGGATTATATGGAATCTTACGAAACGTGAAGTACATATTACAGACTATACTAATGCTTCTAGGACAATGCTATTTAATATTCATTCTCTAGAATGGGATCAAGAACTCTTAGACTTGTTTAATATACCAGAGGTGATGTTACCTGAAGCCAGGCCCAGTTCAGAAATTTATGGATATAGTAGAGAGAATTTATTTGGAGGGAGCATCCCTATAGCAGGCGCGGCAGGCGACCAGCAAGCGGCTCTCTTCGGCCAGAATTGTTTCCAAATTGGCGATGCCAAGTGTACTTATGGTACGGGAGCCTTCTTACTAATGCATGTGGGCAAGCAGGCAGTTCTTTCTAATCAAGGTTTAATTACTACGGTTGCTTGGAGTTTAAGAGAAGGGCATGCGCATTATGCATTGGAGGGTTCCATATTTATTGCTGGCGCTGCCGTACAATGGTTAAGGGATAATTTGAGAATTGTTGATACTGCACAAGATACGGAATATATGGCTACTAGAGTAGACGATTCGGGAGGCTGTTATATGGTACCAGCCTTTACAGGACTAGGTTCTCCGTATTGGGATCCTCATGCGCGTGGCATAATTGTAGGCATTTCGCCCAGTACAAATAAGTACCATATCATACGGGCAACGTTAGAGGCGGAGGCTTATCTTGCTAATGATGTTCTCTATGCTATGGAACAAGATGCTCAGGTTGATTTACAACATCTCAAAGTAGATGGCGGTGGATCTGCCAATAATTATCTTATGCAATTTCAAGCTGATATTTCTCAAACGGTTGTAGAACGTCCTGAAGTTATTGAAACGACCGCTCTAGGTGCAGCCTATTTAGCAGGGTTAGCAGTGGGTTTCTGGAAGGATTTAGAAGAAATCCAAGAAAACCGAAGAATTAATCATGTTTTCCAAGGAGAATTTAGCGAAAATGAACGCAATGCTAAGATACGTCAATGGAAACGTGCGGTAGAGCGCTCTCTGGGTTGGTGCGAGCTGGATGAATAGAAGAAATAAAGATGGAATGAAACATTTTGGCATTCAATTGGGAAAGTCAAAACCGAATACTTTTGAAGGTTGGTTTATAAAAATTGATGATCCTATACATGATATTCTTATTAGTGTAATCTGGGGCTACGCAACAAATACACAAGATTCCCATAGTTTTATCCAATTTCAGTCCAGTATAGATCATCAGACCCATTACGTAAAATACCCACTCGATGCTTGTTATTGGGAAGAAAACCCTTTTACTCTACATATAGGTATGAATCAACTAAGTGAAGAAAAAATGGTGCTTGATTTAAATACAGAAACACTCCGCGTAAAGGGGACATTTTATTTCGATACTTTTCGTCCAATCCGGAGAAGTATGCTCAAACCTAATATAATGGGATTTCTAAGCTACTTACCCAATGAATGTAACCACAGTATTATCAGTATGTATCATAAGGTCCAAGCGCAAGTAGAAATCAACGGCAAACGCATGATTCTTCAAGACGCCAATGGATATATAGAAAAAGACTGGGGAACGCATTTCCCTAAGCGTTATGTTTGGTGTCAATCTATGAATAGCCAAGGTGATTCTCTTGTATTTAGCCACGCCACGGTTCCTATGCTCGGACGTTTCGCTACAGGATTCTTCGCTCTCCTTCATCTCCATGGAGATGAGTACCGCTTCAGCTCCATAGAATTTTCACGGATGTTGGATTTCCACACAAGGGCCGAAGGATTTGATGCATATTTCCGAAAAGGGAACACCCATGTTCAACTGGCCTGTACGGCTTATAATCCTATTCCTTTACGTGCGCCTAGAGCAGGAGCCATGGATCAATTTATTAAAGAATCACTCGATGGCAAATTAGAATTAGTTCTCAAGAAGGATGGTAAGGTAAATTTTTTCAAAAGTCACCGTGCTTCTATGGATGTACATTGGGAGTAATATTTTCGAAAGTAGTAATCGGAGAATCAAAGGTCATATTGGCGGAGAAGGGGGGATTTGAACCCCCGCGCCGGTATTCGCCGACCTACCGCATTTCGAGT
>CAYMOG010000035.1:0-14057 GCA_964392065.1 uncultured Oscillospiraceae bacterium | reverse complement strand
AGTGTGACTGAGCCAACGATGTCTGAAACAAGTGCTTCCGAGCCTACCACAATGGAATCCACACCAGCTAGTGAGGAGACGTCACCTACAACTGAACGACCATTAGATCCAAGTGTAACATCATCGAAACCTATAACAGAAGAAACACCTAGTACGGGTGCACATGAGATGAGTCTTGCAATTGGAATGGTCTTATTAACTCTAGGATCTAGTTTATATCTAATCCTTAAGAAAAGAAGACAAGAGAAATAGCTTCTTTAAGTCATTCATATAAACGCAAACATGCTCCCTCTTGGGAGCATGTTTTTTAATTTAGCTATGAAATGTAGACGAAGATTTAGGTATAATTTATTTTGTAAAAGAAGTTTACTTCATTTCATATTGAACTTCATAGAGCTTCTTGTAGGGGCCGTCATGGGCCATGAGTTCTTCGTGACTTCCTTCTTCTCTAATTCCTGACTGGTCTAAATATACAATCTTGTCAGCATTTCGAATAGTGGATAAGCGATGCGCAATAATCAATGATGTTCTGCCTACCGCTAAACGATCGAGTGCCGTTTGGATTTTTACCTCTGTAGCTGTATCGAGAGAAGAGGTCGCTTCATCGAGAATCATAATGGGAGGGTTCTTGAGGAAAATTCGGGCGATACTAATACGTTGTCTTTGGCCACCGGAGAGTGTAGTGCCTCTTTCGCCTACGATGGTATCGTATTGGTGAGGAAGACTCATGATGAATTCATGAATATCTGCCATGCGTGCGGCCTCAATAATTTCTTCGTAAGTGGCATCAGGTTTACCGTAGCGAATATTGTCTAGGATAGTGGATGCAAAGATGAAGACTTCCTGTTGGACTATCCCTATCTGAGCGCGGAGGCTCTGAAGCGTTACGTCATGTATATCAACGCCTCCGATTTCTATTTGCCCTGATTGAATTTCATAGAAGCGAGGGAGGAGTTGACAGAGTGTAGTTTTACCACTACCTGAGGGCCCAACGATAGCTACCTTTTGTCCCTCGGGAACCAGGAGGTTCAGTTTTTGTAGCACGGTATGGTTGTCTTTGTCTTCTGGATCGTAGGTAAAACTTATGTTTTTATAATTTATGTCACCAGTTAAGGTGATGTCTTTTGCGTGGGGTTTGTCTTCAATTTCAGGATCGATACGCATAATTTCTACGAAGCGTTGGAGCCCGGACATACCTTTGGTGTACTGTTCGAAAAAGGCTACGAGTTTTCTTATAGGGTTAATGAAAGCATTTACATAGAGGGTAAATGTTATGAGGTCAACAAGTGTCATAGTGCCTCGAGCAACGAATAGACCACCAATACCGATGACGAGTACATTTAATATCGATGTCATGAATTCCATTCCAGATTGATAGACCGCCATAGAACGATAGAAACCTCGTTTGGCTTCTTGATAGTCGTTATTTCCTTTATGGAATTTAGAAATTTCATAGTCTTCATTTGTGAAAGCTTGTGCGGTTTTCGCACCGGAGATGGAGCTTTCGATTGTAGAATTTATTTGTCCAGTTGTTTGCTTAACTTCATAAGAGGAATCCTGCATTTGTTTTCTCTGGCGTATAGTGAGCCAAAGAATGGCGGGAGTCATAATTATTAGGATCAGTGCAAGTGGCCAGTGGATAAAAAGCATAAGGATAAAAGCACCGATAAGTGTTAAGCCTGCGATGAAAATATTTTCGGGACCGTGATGGGCTAACTCTGTTATGTCGAAAAGATCTGAAACAATTCTTGTTAGAAGTGTTCCAGTTCTGTGTTTATCGAAAAAGGAAAAGCTGAGTTTCGCAATATGAGAGAAGAGGTCTCTTCTCATATCTGATTCCATGTACACACCCATTTGATGTCCCCAGTAAGTTACTATATATTGGAAGACTGAGCGGACTACATAGGCTCCTAGGAGTGCCAAAATTATTACTATGAAGAACCTATAGTTTCCGGTGGGTAGAACTTCTTGGAGGGCGTGCCGAGATACCATAGGGAAGATGAGGTCGACTAAGGCAATGCCGAAGGCACAGGCCATATCGAGGAAGAATAGCCCTTTATGTGGTTTGTAATAGGAAATGAAAATATTGAGATAGGATTTATTAAATCGTTTTTTTCTAGCTGAATCAGTCATATGTTTCCTTCTTTTTATGATAAAATTAGATTGATGTTGAGAAATCAACAGGTATATATGGTATCACAAGGATGTAGGGATTATCGAAATAAAACGTTACACAACAATAGCCAGAGATGGCGTTTTTCAACTCGAGGAGAAAAAGTCTATTTTTTTCGCCGCATGTAAACGAGTTGAGAACGTTCAGGATGCAGAAAGTTTTTTGAATAGTCAGCGCGAAAAATTTCCTGATGCATCCCATCATGTCTATGCATGGGTCATAGGTGGAGCCTCTGATCAGATATATAAACGTTTTTCCGATGATGGAGAACCCCACGGGACTTCTGGCCCACCTGTTTTAGATGTTTTGGTAAAGAGAAATATTGTTGACACGGTTATCGTAGTCACCAGATATTTCGGCGGAACCTTACTCGGTACAGGAGGTCTAGTAAAGGCTTATGGCTCAGCAGCTTCGGGCGTGATTCGAGTTGCGGGTTTACAGGATATGCTTCCCGCATATTCTTATAGACTTTCCTTTCCTTATCGCTTTGTGGACCAACTGACACATCGGTTGGGCCTGATGCAAATCACAATAGCTAATAGAGACTTCCAGTCTTCTGTACATTTCCATTGTTTGGTAAATGTAGATAAACTAGAAGTATTCCTTAGTGTTGTACAGGAGATTTGCTTGGGTCAGGTGGAGATCGAGAAGGGAGACCTTACGTATCTTGCCATGGAACGAAACGAGGAAGACAATGGAGAGTAAGAATAGAACGGATTATAATTTAGCCGTATTAATTGATGCGGATAATATATCCTACCAGTATGTGAAACCCATGATGGACGAAATTGCTATGTATGGAGTCCCCACAATTAAAAGAATTTATGGTGACTGGACGAAACAGAATATGAATGGATGGAAGACTGTATTGTTAGATTATGCCATTACACCTATTCAACAGTTCGGGTATACCTACGGGAAAAATGCCACAGATACGGCATTGATAATTGATGCCATGGATGTACTCTATCAGAATGATATTGATGGATTCTGTTTAGTTTCTAGTGATAGTGATTTTACAAGACTTGCTACGAGATTAAGAGAAGCTGGGAAGCAAGTTATTGGCATAGGGGAACAGAAAACTCCCAATGCCTTCATTGCAGCATGTAATCGTTTTATTTATCTTGAAATTTTAAATTTCGAAGGGGAAGATAATGAGATTAGTGTGAAGTCGCTCGAGTATTCAGAAGACGTTGAAGATACATTTCAGTATAAATCTAATCCTAAACCTAGCCAAGCAGCGTCTCGTCCGATGACTACTACTTTTAAACAGATTGATGATGATTTAAGTCGACTTATCTATAGTTTTACGGAGCAATTGGCCGATGATAGTGGATGGGCTTTTTTGGGTGACGTGGGAAATATGTTATTGAAAACTGCACCCTCCTTCGATCCAAGAAATTATGGTTATTCTAAACTTAGCAAGTTAATCAGAGATTTACGAGAAATTGAAGTGGATGAGCGTCCAACATCGTATCCGAACGTGAAGCACATATATATCAAACATAAATAGAAAGATAAAATCATGGAGAAGAATACACAAACAACAGATGTCTACTTCCCAAGAAGTGCAGCCAATCCTACTTTGGATTGGTTTATCAGAATTCTAAAAGGTATAGGAATTGGCATTGGCTTCATTTTGCCTGGTTTATCGGGTGGTGTTCTGGCTGTTATCTTCGGTATGTATGACATCATTATTCGCTTCCTTGCTAATATTCGCCAGAAGTTTATTGAACATGTGAAGTTTTTCATACCATTAGGAATCGGTGGTGTTCTAGGTATCTTATTATTCTCTGTAGTCGTGGCCAAAGCTCTAGCTGCCTACCAAGCTCCAGCCGTTAGCTTGTTTATTGGCTTCGTTGCAGGTACTTTTCCATCTCTTTATAAGAAAGCAGGCGAGAGGGGTAGAAGTAAGGCGGACGTATCCTTTATGTTCATCCTTGCCTTTGTTTTCTGTGTCCTAATGATTGTCTTAGGGGAGAGAGAATTTGCCCGTTTACCTCAAAATATCCTTACATGGGCATTTTCAGGTGCACTGATAGGTTTAGGCGTTATCGTTCCGGGTATGTCGCCATCGAATTTTTTATTGTATTTCGGTTTATATGAGCCTATGACGCGAGGGATTGCTAATTTGGATCTCATGGTGATTATTCCTTTGGCACTCGGAGCTTTGGCCTGTGTATTACTCTTAGCCAAGTTAGTAGCAAGTTTATTTAGGAAATTTTACAGCAAGATGTATCATATGATATTGGGATTAGTTATAGGGTCTACTGTTGCCATATTATTCACAGAGATTCTGCCTAGCTTAAGAAATGATACTCAAGTAGAAGGTGACCTGAGTTTCTTCTGGGCGGTAGCATTATGTGTAATACTCTTCGTAGTAGGCACGGTCTTGTCTTGGCTATTTAGCAAAGTGGAAGAAAAATATGATCCTGAACAAGTACAAGTGATGGATACGAAGGAGAGTCTATGATTACACGTTCTTCAGGTGTTTTATTACACGTTACATCGTTACCTGGCCCGTTTGGCATCGGTACCCTAGGAGAAGAGGCGTATCGATTTGTTGACAAGTTGGCGGAGGCTGGTATTAAGTATTGGCAGATTTTACCCTTGAATCCAACGGGTCCATCGAATTCACCTTATGCGAGTACTTCTTGTTTTGCAAACAATGATAATCTCATTGATCCAAGAATTTTGGCTTCAGAAGGTTATTTGAGTGAAGAAGAAGTACAAGCGTTTTATCATATGGGCGATCCTAAGCAGGTGGATTTCAGCTTCGTCTATAATAATGCACTCGAGTATTTACATTTAGCGGCTAGCCGTATTACAGAAGAACAACGTAATGAGATGTTAGCTTTTGTTAATAGTGAGCAGTTTTGGTTAAACGATTATGCTATGTTTTCAGTTTTGCATAGACATTTCAATTATGCTCCTTGGCAAGAATGGGAAAATGGATTGAATGTACATGATGAGCGTGCCATATCCCAGCAGTTACAAGATGAGAGTTTATTTAAAGAAATGGAATATTTCTATTTTGTCCAATGGCAATTTCGTAGACAATGGGATAATTTAAAAGCTTATGCCAATCGAAAAGAAGTTTATATTATTGGAGATATGCCTATTTTCCCTGCTCTAGATAGTGCGGATGTATGGGCCAATCCTGAAGCATTTCAGCTCGATCAACAGGGCTGGCCTGAAGCAGTAGCAGGCGTACCACCGGACTATTTCTCCAAGGATGGACAGCTCTGGGGAAATCCTCTCTATAATTGGGAGTATCTAGAACGTGATGATTTTCGTTGGTGGGTGAGAAGAACGCAATACCAAATGGATCTCTATGACGTAGTACGTATTGACCACTTCCGAGGCTTCGATAGTTATTGGGCCGTACCATTCGGAAACGAAACGGCTGTTCATGGTACATGGCGTAAGGGGCCAGGGATAGCGCTCTTCCAGCAATTAGAATCCGATATTGCAAACTTGGAAATTATTGCTGAAGATTTAGGCGATATAAATGAGAGTGTTGAACAACTTATTGCCGATACTGGGTACCCTGGTATGAAGATACTTCAATTCTCCCTAGATAGAGATTATGCGGCGATAAATAGACCTTATACCTTTACAGAGAATTATATTGTTTATACTGGAACGCATGATAATTCTACAACGTATGGATGGCTAGAATTAGCGGATCAAGAAGATAGGGATTTTGTACTTGAATATATCCGTTTGCAAAATAAAGAATTATGGAAAGAAGAAGGACCAGAGAACCCAGCGATATGGGCGTGTATTGATATGATATGGGCAAGCCCTTGTGTCATGGCGGTAGTTCCAATGCAAGACTTATTAGGACAAAATGAGAAGAGCCGTATGAACACTCCTGGTACCCTAGACCCTTCTAATTGGGCCTATCGTGTGACTTATGAAGATTTAGAGAAGGTGGATACTCAACGTATTTATCAGCTGAACCGGATATTTCAACGCTTAGCAATACCTGAAGCATCTTCACGAGAAGAAGAAGAGCCTAAATAAAAGGAAGTATTTCATTGAATAGAGAGTGGTTATATACCAATTGGCAAGGAAAAACAGCAAATGCAAATCAGAAGCTACTCCCAGGAAGAGTAGCTTCTTTTCTCATGGAAGCGCGTGGTATACAGCAGGATGCTAGTACTTATGAACCACTGTTCATGAAGGATATGCACAAAGCAATTGATCGAATCTTAGAGGCAGTAGAGGATAAGAGCAAAATTCTTATTCATGGCGATTATGACGTGGATGGGCTGACGGCTACCGCAATAATTTTTCACTTCTTACAAAGTCTAGGTGCGGATGTTGCGTATTATATTCCTAACCGATTAGATGAAGGTTATGGACTTAAAGAAGGCGGTGTCGATAGGGCCAAGTCTTCTCATACTAAGCTTCTCATCACTGTGGATTGTGGTATTCGTTCACTGGAGGAAGTGAAGCAACTTAATGCACTAGGGATTGATGTTATCGTTACGGACCATCATGAGGTTGGAGAAGAAATTCCTTTAGCCTATGCTGTTATCAACCCCCACCAAGCGACTTGTACCTATCCTTTTGAATCTCTTGCCGGAGCAGGTGTTGTTCTTAAATTAGTAGAGGCTCTCAGTGCAAGGTTAGATATTGTACTGTCTGATATATATTATGCACTAGCTGCACTAGGGACAGTTGCAGATGTAATGCCACTACGTGATGAAAACCGAGGAATTGTGCGCCGTGGAATAGAGGCATTAAGGAAGAATGTCTTGCCAGGAATTTCAGAAATATTTCATGCTGTAACAACAGAAAGCGAAGAATTAACGGCTCAAAGTCTAGCATATAAAGTGATTCCAAAATTAAATGCTGCGGGAAGGATGGGTGATCCTGTTCCTGCGCTTAAACTCTTACTCTCAAGTGATTTAGATGAAATACAATATCTGGTCAAGAAACTCTTGGAAGTAAACGAAATGAGAAGAAAAGAGGAAATCTTGGTTCTAGAAGAAATTCAGAATTATTTAGCCCAAAATCCCAATTCTTTACAAAAAACAGTCCTGCTCTTACGTGGCGAAAATTGGCATCCTGGAGTGTTGGGAATTGTTGCTTCTCGGGTTAAAGATCAGTTTCATAAACCGAATATTCTATTTTCTTCTAGGGCAGGAGACTATACAGAAGATGGCGTATTAATCTGGAGAGGATCAGGAAGAAGTCTAGGAGATTTCGACTTATATCAGAGTATTTCGGAAGCCGAAGAGTATCTCGTAAGTTTCGGAGGGCATAAAGGTGCCTGTGGAGTTTCTCTGAGCGATGCGAATTGGGAAGATTTCTGTGCGATGTTTGAGCAAGCATTAAACATAAATCAGGAGAAGAAAAAAGTAGAAGATTTCGGTAGTATACATTATTATGATGCTGTTTTGAGCTCTGATGCAATAAATTTAGAGGAAGCAGAAGCGTTATTGGATCTCGGACCCTTTGGCAATGGTAATGAAGAACCTAGTTTTCTATTCTTAGATTTAGAACTTCTGGAAGCTAAGAAGATTGGCAAAGACCAGAGTCATTTGCGTCTTAGTTTTCGACAGGGAAATGGGCGTTTTAATGGAATCGGATTCGGTTTGGCACATTTTGCTGATTGGCTTATGCTAGGGCATAGGGTGACGGTGTTAGGTAAACTTAAGATTAATGAGTGGAAGGGTCAGAAGTCTCATCAAATTATTATTGAAGATATTTTGTTACCAGGAGAAGAGAAGAGTGCTCTAGGGCAGTTTGTTGACTCCACTCTAAATGTTCCAGAAAAATGGACGCTCGAAGTTTCGGATTTCGTTATTCTCTGGAAAGTATGGGATAAACTTATTGGTGAGGATACAGCAGTCTTGTCCTTGCGGAGGTTACAACGCATTCTACGTGCGATTCATGGTAAAATATATGCTCTGAAGAATCTTCAAATGGTATTAGAAGTTTTCCAGGAAGCAAAATTAATTGAAGTGATCACGAAGCTTGATGAAGACGTCTCTATGTATAGACGTTTACAGCATGAGCAACGTGTGAAGTTAAGTGATACGCCTACGTGGCAAAATTTATTAGAGGAAAGGATTTTGAACCTATGAGTGATTATGAAATTACAACGGACACCCATGGCCCTGAATGGCCGAGCTTTCCTATAATTGAGGATGCTTTGCTTCAGGGCGGAGTTAAAGAAATTTCTACAGTTGTCTTGGAGCAAGTTTTAGAGGAAGCGAAGAATTTAGTCTTAGCGCTTGCTTCTTATTATCCTGGTCACGAAGAAGCTTATAACCGTTTTATTGATGCGATTGAATATTCGTTTTGGGCGCATTTGGATCAGAAGCGTAATTCAGGAGATCCTTATATCTTGCATCCGTTACAAGTTACGCAGATACTGACGGACTTAGAAGTGGATCCCGATACATTAATTGCTGCCGTTTTACATGATACTGTTGAAGATACGGGTGTAAGCATACAAGATTTACAACGTCGATTCGGCCAAGATGTAGGTCTATTGGTAGACGGTGTTACCAAGCTAGAGAAGATGACTTATACGTCCAAAGAAGAACTTCAAGCGGAAAATTTTCGTAAGATGTTCTTGTCTATGGCACAAGATATTAGGGTTGTTCTAATCAAGTTAGCGGATCGTCTCCATAATATGCGAACGTTGGGTTCTCTTCCTGGACAAAAACAACAACGTATAGCGCAAGAGACTCTGGATATCTATGCTCCTCTTGCTGGACGATTAGGTGTCTATCGTTGGAAATGGGAATTAGAAGATTTATGTTTACGTTACTTAGACAGTAAAGCGTATTATGAATTAGTTGGAGCCATTTCGCAGCGTCGAAATGAAAGAGTCCACTATCTAGATGAGGTCATCGACCGATTAACGCATGAGATAAATGCTGTGGGCATTAAATCAACGATCGAAGGCCGACCCAAGCATTTCTACAGCATCTATCGTAAGATGAAAACGAAGGATAAGAATCTCACAGAAATCTATGATTTATTTGCTTGTCGAATCATCGTAGATTCTGTGACGGATTGCTATGCTGTGTTAGGTATTGTTCATGATATGTACCGACCCATGCCTGGACGATTTAAAGATTATATTGCTATGCCCAAATCGAATGGTTACCAATCTCTTCATACTACAGTTATTGGACCTAAGGGCTTTCCTTTTGAAGTTCAGATTCGAACACAAGACATGCACAGAACGGCTGAATTCGGTGTAGCAGCCCACTGGCGCTACAAGGCAAAACAAGCGGGTATCAAGGTAAGTAATCCCGATGAAGTGACTGAGGACCGTATGAATTGGCTATCTCAACTGCTAGATTGGCAAAGGGATATGAAAGGCAGTTCCGATGAGTACATGGAAGCTATTCGAAATGGACTTATCGATGATGACGTTTATGTGTTCACACCCAAAGGGGACGTGGTGGCCTTGCCTATGGGTTCCGTTACCATCGATATGGCCTATCAAATCCATTCGGGAGTTGGTAATCATATGTATGGAGCAAAGGTTAATGGCCGTATTGTTCCTATCGACTATGAATTGAAGAATGGTGATATTGTTGAAATACTGACTTCGGATAAGATACATGGACCGAGCCGAGATTGGCTTAATATTGTACGTTCTTCATCCGCAAAAAATAAAATTAATCACTGGTTTAAACAAGAAAGCAAAGGCGAAGCAATAAGTAGAGGCCGTGAGATGGTAGAGAAGGAGATTCGTAAGGAAGGCTTCGTTTCTCTCCAACTCTTAAGACCAGAGTTTCTCCAACCTATATTGAAACGCTACTCATTTAAAAACGTAGACGATATCTATGCAGCGATAGGAAATGGTGCATCAGGCCTTTCTGCTGCTAAAATTGTGCCTAAATTAAGGGATGAGTATATCAAAACACTAAGTGCTGAAGAAATGGCTAAGCTAGGCTATCGTATTGGTGATAATGGTCAAGTACTCTATAATCCAGTTGATCCAGTGCTGCAACAAGCAAAAGACTTAGCAGAAAAAGGCACTTATGGCCGGGCAGTGTCCGACAAGAAACCTAGAACACGTTCTAACGAATTTGGAATTGTTGTAGAGGGTGTGGATAATGTGCTTATCTCTATGGCTAGATGCTGTAGCCCTGTACCAGGAGACTCTATCATTGGTTATATAACAAGAGGTAGAGGCGTTACCGTTCATCGGAAGAATTGTCCGAATATGAGACACATTCTTGCTTCTTCTCATGAATCTGATGAAAATATGGAAAATGCTGCTCGACTAATCGATTGTTATTGGGATGGTGAAGATGGTCATGGTGTGTTCCAAGTACCGATTGTCATCTCAGCTCGAGATAGAACCCATTTGCTTGGCGACATAACCAATGCTATTGCAGAGGAAAAAGGTGTATCTATAGTATCAGGTCAAATGAGTTCAGTAAAAGATATTACAGCAACATTACATCTCACAATTGAGGTTACTAATCAGAATCAATTCGATCGTTTGATTGGAAGAATCAAGTCTGTAAGAGATGTCACAGATGTAAGTCGCGGTGGTGTTTAATAGGTCTAGAACCATCCCCTTATGTCATGGGTGGTAATATATTGAAATAAAAAAGAAATCTAGAAGTACCATATTTAGTGCTTGAATGCATGGTCAAACCACTATATATGGTGTATCATTTCCATTACAGAGTTTTTCGCGCGTAGTTACTGTCTTGCAGTTTCGTGGAAAACACAAGTAATGGATTTTTAATGGAGTGTGTTATGAGTAAGGAATTTAAAGATGTCATCCAGCGTTATTATACGAAGGAGCTGGCAGAAACTAAGAATAAGAAGAAAAGCGTCTACGATCTGTTTGATTGGGCAAAACGCGATGTTATCTTGAAGGATTACAAGTCAGGTAAAGTACTTACAGAAATGCGAAATGTGGAGTTCCCATCCCATTATTCTCAAAATGCTGTAGATATTATAGTATCTAAATATTTCCGCAAAGCTGGTGTGCCTGAAACAGGACATGAAACGTCTATGAAGCAAGTTGTTCATCGTATGGTAGATTTCTGGACCAAGGCATTGATTGACGAAAAGATGGTTACAGATGAGCAAGCTCAAGTATTATATGACGAAATCGCCTATTTGTTATTAAGCCAACGTTTTGCTCCTAATTCTCCTCAATGGTTTAATACAGGTCTTAAACTAGCCTATGGTATTTCGGGTGGTAAGAGTGACTTACATTATTTCGATGAGGAAACCAACGAGGTAAGAATTTCGGATGATGATTATACGAGAACACAAGCGTCCGCTTGTTTTATCCTATCTGTTCAAGATCGTTTATTAGGAGAACATTCCATTTCTGAATCCTATGTAACAGAGACGAAACTGTTCAAGGGAGGATCAGGTACAGGATCGAACTTCTCGGCTATCCGCGGCTATGGAGAAAAATTATCAGGTGGTGGTGTTTCTTCGGGTCTGATGAGTTTCTTAAGAGGCCTCGATCGTAACGCAGGAGCAATCAAATCAGGTGGTACAACTCGCCGAGCAGCGAAGATGGTTTGTTTAGACATAGATCATCCTGACATTGAACAATTCATTAATTGGAAGTCCCAGGAAGAAGATAAGGCCTTAGCTCTGATGAAAATGGGGTATGATGGCGACATCGATGGCGAAGCCTATAATACTGTCAGCGGACAAAATTCTAATAACTCTGTTCGTATTAGCAATGAGTTTATGCAGAAAGTAATGGAACTCGAAGAAAATCCTGATTCTATTCTTGAGCTTAAAGGTAGAGTGGATGAATCTGTTAACCGTAATGTTTCTGTATCGAAACTCTGGGAAGAGTTTAACCAAGCCGCCTGGCGTTGTGCGGACCCTGCACCACAGTTTACCGATATTTTCAATGACTGGCATACATGTCCAGCAGGAGAAGATGGCGAAGTTAACGCACCACACAATCGCTTAAACTCAACCAATCCATGTGGTGAATATGCTTTCTTAGACGATACAAGCTGTAACTTGGCCTCAATCAACGTTTATACTTTCTATGATTCTAAGACTAAGACGTTCGACCTCGAAGGCTACCTACACACGATTGGATTAGTACAATTAGTATTAGAAGCTTCAATCCATTGGGGGCAATTCCCTACCAAGGATATCGCCCGTCGCACCTATTTATTCCGTACAACAGGTCTAGGTGTAGCGAATTTATCCTCCCTATTAATGGTTATGGGCTACCCATATGATTCTATGGAAGCTAGAGCGTATGCCCAAGCGCTAATCGGTATCCTTACAGGGGAGAGCTACAAGGTATCTGCTCTTATGGCTTCTCAAGTGGGTGCTTTCCCTAAATATGAAATCAATAAACCTTACATGCAAAGAGTAATACGAAATCATGCAAGAGTTGCAGGAGCGAAGAAGGATAAATTAGAGAATTTAAGTTATGAACCGCTAATGGTAAACGGAGATTTTCTCAAGGATATGGGGAAAGAAGATATACTTAAGGCGCTTCAGAAGTCTTGGAAAGAAGCTTTGGAACTAGGTGAAAGCCATGGCTATCGTAATGCACAAGTAAGTGTTATGGCTCCAACCGGAACAATCTCCTTTGCAATGGACTGTGGTGCGACAAGTATCGAACCATTCTTCTCTCATATTAGCTATAAGAAGCTAGTAGGCGGAGGTTCGATGGTTATTACGAATCCTGTAATTGCGGAAGCTTTGGACAACCTAGGCTATACAGAAGAACAAATTGCAGATATTGTGGAATACGTTGGCCGCAAGGACGAAAATGGTATGATCATCGACGGTAAGATTGAAGGTGCACCGCATCTAGAGGATAAGCATCTGCCTATATTCGATACGGCAAATGTATGTGGTACCGGTGAACGCTACATTGCGCCCAAAGGTCACGTACTTATGGTAGCAGCACTTTCACCTCTTGTTACAGGAGCTATTTCTAAGACGGTTAACCTACCTCGTCATGCGACTGTGGATGATTTCAAGGATGTGCATATCCTCTCATGGAAGACGGGTGTAAAAGGAATTACTCTCTACAGAGATGGATCTAAAAATGCTCAGCCACTAAATAACACGGTTGACTTAGACGACAAGAAACAAGATTTAGATAATCTACATTATCAAGACCTACTTGCGTATGCCAAAGAAGCACAAAAAACAATTGTTAAGCACGAATCGACACCTTCTATTCGTACAAAAATTACTGGGATAAGAAGTGGCAAGACACACCCGGCTCAAATTGATGACGTGAAAATATATACTACTGTAAATCGTGATTCGGATGGGAACATTTCGGAAATCTACATTACAACCGATAGAGAAGGGACCACTATTATGGGTCTTCTAAACTCCTTATCGAAGACGATTTCTGTAATGCTGCAATATCACATTCCTGCAGAAAAGGTTTCAAAGATGTTACGTGGTCAAAAATATGAGCCCTATGGCTTCGTACAGAGACATCCTAATATTAAGTATGTGAGCTCCATTTCAGATTTAGTTTCTAAGATAATTGATATCGAACTAGGTGATTTCAGCCGCTGTCAAGTTAAGCCAGCTAGTGAAGATCAGGGTACACCAAACGTGATTAATCCAAGTTATGAAACGTCTCAAGATGATGATGATGATGAGGATACGACAGATCTCATGCAACGGCTCATTCAAGCGAAAGAAGAACAGTTGAAAGAAGAAGAAGGAGAAGACTTCGAGAGTGAAGATCCCTATACAAGAAGCTTCATCCATGAATCGGCTAGAGAAGCTGCAAACCATGGGGAGCGTCTATACGATGGCTCCACTTGCCCTACTTGTTCTAGCACAAGAATGGTTCAGAATGGCACCTGTAAAGTCTGCCTAGACTGTGGTACAACTACGGGCTGCTCTTAAGCAATGTAAA
>CAYMOG010000034.1:0-15140 GCA_964392065.1 uncultured Oscillospiraceae bacterium | reverse complement strand
AACATAAGAGTTTTCAAAATTTAAACCTTATGGGGAGTTTATCGCTATATAATAAGGAAATGGTACGCTTAATACCGAAGTCGCTTGCTACTGTTTTGGCCGTAGGTACGGAAATCCTTGACTTACTTTCCGCGGTGATCGACAAGTTACTTAGAAAGATATATTAAATGCTTAAGATTATTTATATTATAGTTGGTTTGATTTCTACGATTCTGGGGGCTATAGGTACAATTTTGCCTGTGTTACCTACAACGCCTTTTTTGCTTCTTGCGCTCTGGTGTTTTACGAAGAGTTCTCAGCGCTTCCATGATTGGTTTTTAGGTACAACGCTTTATCAGAAGTATCTTGCAGATTATGTGGAGCATAGAAGTATGAAAAGGAGCACTAAGATTGGATTAGTGAGTTTTGCTACGACTATAATGCTAATTACGATTGTTCTTACGGATAGTTTATTTGTAAGGATTTTCTTGGGTGCTATGATTCTTTTCTTAATTTGGTACTTTATTTTCCGTATTAAGACTATAGAGTAAAAAGTGCCTGATCCGTGTAGGATTCAGGCACAATGTTGATTTTTATTAAGTTTCTATGACTTAAGGCTTATAAAATTCCCCAGAAAATCCAGACTACTACATAGGCGGAACTCACGGCAGCTAGCGTATAGGGTACTGAGATTTTCATGAATTGCTTGCCTGTGACTTCATAACCTTCTTTACGTAGAATACCGATACCGGCGATATTGGCAGACGCACCTACAGGGGTCAAGTTTCCACCGAGAGTAGCACCTACTAATAAGCCGAAGTAGAGAACCGTGGGGTTTACACCCATGGATGCGGCCAAAGCAGTAACTACGGGAAGCATTGTTGCTACATATGGAATATTATCTATAAAGGCGGATAGGAAAACGGATGCCCATACGATTATGGTATACATTAAGAAGAGATTATTTCCACCAATTTGATAGAAGAAATCGGCAATCCAATCAATTACGCCTGCTTGGCGAATAGAAGCAATGACAACAAATAAGGATCCTAGAAGAACAATCGTTTCATAGTCTATTTCTTTTAGTGTTCTTGTGAGAACATCAAAACGTTGTTGACGAATCATTTCTAATATCAAGGTAATGATCATAATGCTTACACAGATTACGCCATTTATGTTTTCTGAAATGAAAGTGGGTAGGAAGGAGAGGTCTATGAAAGAGGCAACAATTAGGAGCACAACTGTAGCAATTAATGCAACCGTTGGGATGTAGTCTGTGACGTCTGTTTCACCTACGATTTCGATTTTTCGATTAAGTTTCCGGAAGAGTATGGCGAGCACGAGTGTTGCGAAGAATAGGCCTACTTGGTTTATGAAGAATAATCCAGGAGAACCTTCATACCAGAAGAAATCAAAGAAATTCATTCCTGCATGGCCTCCTAGAAGTATAGAGGTCGTATCACCAACGAGTGTAGCAGCACCTTCTAAGTTAGAAGCAATAGAAATAGCTATTACCATCGGTACGGGTGTAGTTTTGAGCTTCTTAGAGATGGATACAGCCAGTGGTGCAACCATGAGCACGGTAGCGACATTATCAACGAAGGCGGAGATAATAGCTGCAAATACAGATAGTGCTAGGATCGCCCATTTTTCAGTTGGTGCAATGTCGATAATCTTATCGGCTAGTTTGGCAGGCATGCGGGATTCGATAAATAGTGCTACCGTTCCCATGGTACCTGCAATCATTAAGATTACATTCCAGTCAATTGCTTCTAAGACATTTCCTAATGGCATAATCCCTATAATGATGAATACCACAGCTGAAGTAAAAGCAATTAAGTAACGTATCTTAGATAAGGTAATCATCAGAGCGTAGGTGATTAGAAAAATCACCAATGCTAGAATCATAGTTTGTGATGGGTTCATATATACCCTCCCTTATAATTAGTATAGATATTTTATATGATGAAGAGTCTGTTTACAATTAAGATACAAAATTAACTATGTGGTTATAGAGTGGAAAGACTTTGGCCTAAGTGAGAGCGCTTTGCTGTGGTAAAGTGGATATACAAAAGCAAAGGAGTAGCCTTATGGAAGTTAGATTTTGGACTGATTTTGTATGCCCCTATTGTTATGGAGCAGAGCACCTATTTCTAGAAGTACTTAAAGAATTGGGCAAGGAAGATGCGGTTAGGCTCATCCCTATGAGTTTTGAGTTGGACCCTGCTTTGGCCAAAGATTTAAGACAAGGTTTATTGGAATATTGGGCTATGGAGCAACATAGTTCGATCGACACGATTAGATCGCAATATCAAGAAAGTATGGATTTTCTAACGCAAGCTGGACTTCATGCGGATCTTGATCTTATGAAAGTAACGAACACTCATGATGCCCATAAAGTGTACCATTATGCTGAAGAAGAGGGCGTTGGACTAGAATATTTTATCCAAGCACAAAAGGCGCATTTCTCAGAAGGGGTTTATTTATCGGATCATGAAGTGTTGCTAGGTATTGCGCAAAGCGTTGGATTGAATGGACAAAATGTGCGTAAAGTGTTGGAATTGGATGAATATAGTCAGAAAGTGAAATTAGAACATGAGGCGGGAATAGCAAAAAACATACAATATGTGCCGCATTTTGTATTTCCGAGTGGCAGATCTATAGAAGGTGTGCTCGGAGCGGATGAAATTAGACATGCTATTTTACAAGAGTTGGATGTTTAAGAAGATTATATTCTTCGACATAGATTAGTCAAATCCAATTATTACAATAAATATTCAATTTCATTCAAATAAAAAGGTGGTTAGCAATATATGAATCAAGGACAATTAAACCGTATGCGTGAAGCGAGAGGCTTCGTCGCGGCTCTAGACCAATCCGGTGGGAGTACGCCGAAGGCACTTAAAACATATGGAGTGCAAGAGAATCAGTATCAAACGGATGAAGAGATGTTCGATTTAGTACATGAAATGAGAACCAGAATAATTAAGAATGATGCTTTTACTGCTGAGAAAATTCTCGGAGCCATTCTCTTCGAACAAACGATGGACCGCTATATAGAGGATATGAGGACGCCGGACTATTTATGGGATGTGAAGGGTATTGTGCCTTTTGTTAAAGTAGATCAAGGCTTAGCAGAAGAACAAAATGGTGTACAACGCATGAAGCCATTGACGAATCTTGACAGTATTCTTGAGAAAGCAAGCCAACGTCATGTCTTCGGTACAAAAATGCGATCGGTCATTAAACAGAATAATCCTGATGGGATAAAAGAAGTGGTAGCACAACAGTTTGAGATTGCAGAACAGATTATTGCTCATGGTTTAGTACCTATCGTTGAGCCGGAAATAGACATCCATATGGAAGATAAGGCACAAGCAGAAGACGTTTTACTTCAGCGTATGCTTGAAGCTCTAGAGGAGGTTTCTCAACCGGTATTACTGAAACTTACTTTACCAACTATGAAGAATTTCTATCAAGAGTTAGTAGAGCATAACAAGGTTATCCGGGTGCTTGCTTTATCAGGTGGATATACGTTAGAAGAGTCTGTAGAATTATTAGCTGAAAATGAAGGAGTTGTTGCTAGTTTTTCTAGAGCTTTGGCCGAAAATTTGCAGTACGGGCAAAGTGATGAGGCATTCACTTCTACTTTGCAGCATAATATAGACGAAATTTATGCAGCATCAATTTCCTAGTGAATTGGGCGCAAGTTTAACAAGAGCGTATGCAGCAAGTCGGAGAATTTCAGTCGACTTGCTGTTTTTTCCATTCTAGACCTGTGGGCCTTGCATCTGTATTGACACGAGTAGTACAGATGGTATAATAATCTTATTAAATGATAAATTGGGAGGGAATATATAACGTGTATAGAGTAGTAAAACAATTTAAGCATTGGGTAGGGAAGATTTGGCATAGAATCCATCTTCTTACACCTCGTATGCAAAAAATTATGAATACTTTACTCTTTATTTTTGTTCCAATTTTATCCTTCTGGCTCTTGGAATCTTTTCAACAAGTGCCCTGGGAGATACCTATCCAGACACATTTACTGAATTTGGTTTTCTACTATCTCTTGGCCGCAGTGGTTTATCTAATATCGAAACGCTTATCCTGGACTTCTTATATTTTGCTTAGCTTCGGATTTGGCCTAGGCTTGATTAATTATCAAACAATGTTTTTTACTTCGGAACCGATTTTGGCAGGACGATTATTAAGTTTTAAGACTGCTCTTGGTGTGGCAGGTGACTACCGTTTTGTAATGAATAAGAATGTTTTGACGTCTGTTATATTCTTTGTAGTCTGTTTGTTTTTTGCTAGTTTTGCCACGGCGAGATTCCAGCAGATCAAAAGGAGAAAAAAGGCTTTAACTTATGCCGCTTCAGCACTCGCTCTTGTTATTATGTTTTTTACTACTAATTTTTTTGAAGTGCAATTTAATATAGCAACGTCTCGGTTATATGCAAAAGAAGCGGCTATGCAAAATGGTTTTGTGATTAACTTCTTACGAAGTGCAAAGGTTTTCCGTAGTGTTAAGCCTCCGGTTGTCGAGGAAGAAAGCGATGTCACAACGGATATACTCTTGGAAACGCTTGCTACAGAAGCAGAAGTTGTTCCAGAGGTTACGGATGTTTCAAAAGGTGTTCCTGTTGCCCAAGAAGGACAATTCTTAAACCGTAAATCTTTTGATTTAAACCTGGAAAATTTAGAAGGTGCAAAAGGATTATTTGCAACACCGGACTATTCTGCTAAAGGCTATATGATGGATACACTAAGAAACAGTTATCTAGTGAATCGTCCGGGCAAGCTGAAATTGGAAGCGGATGAAAAAGCAGATATTATTGTGATTATGAATGAGAGTTTCTCAGATCTACGTGTTTTGGCTGATTTCGGTACAAATCATGAAATTCTTCCTTTTTTATCCTCTTTAGAAACAAATGTACGTAAAGGCACACTTCATAGTTCCGTTGTAGGCGGAGGGACAGCCAATGCAGAATTTGAATTCTTAACTGGCGCTTCGATGGCTTTCCTAAATGAGGGCAGTATTCCATTTCAAGAATTCTTTGAGAATAGTGAGGATTTCCCATCGATTGTTAGCCTATTAAGAGAGCAAGGCTATCACACGATAGGTATGCATCCTTATTGGGAAGCTTCTTATCAACGAAATAGGGTTTATCCTGCTCTAGGGTTTATGGAGAGTAAGTTTGAAGACGATTTCGTTCATCAAGATAAGTTGCGTAATTTCATCTCGGACCGTGCATTGTATCAAGAAATTCTAATGGATTTAGAGAAGCCCAAGGACAGTGCGCATACTTTTATTTTCTCTGTTTCAATGCAAAATCATGGCGATTATAATAAAGTATTGGATGATAATTTCCCTGCAGATGTTATTCTGACCGAGTCGAATGGAGTTGAACTTCGTGATGGTGTCACGGGAGAATTTTCCGACACATTTATAAATAGAGAGTTAAATGAAGCGTTTAATGGTTATTCTACTGAACAACAGATTGCGTTCGTGGAATCTACAGAAGAATATCTAGCGTTAGTAAGGGAATCTGATCGTGCGCTAGGAAATTTTCTAGCTGCGCTTAAGGAAAGAAACAAGCCAACTATGGTCGTCTTCTTCGGAGACCACCAGCCCGCAGAAAGAGCTGTACAAGCGATTTCCCATGAGCAGATGGATCCTCATGCAAGACGCCAGGTGCCATATTTCATCTGGACGAATTATGAAATGGAGGAGCAGTTTGCTGATAACAGCGCCATGCCGTATTTAGCAGCTGAAGCTTTACCGCTCGCTGGTGTGGAGAAAAATTTGTGGCTACATTTCTTAAGCCGTGTACAACAAGAGATTCCGATCATCACTAACGGCTATTACATGGATCAAGCGGGGGCGCTAATGGAGTTTACCATGGGTAGAAACGAAGCAAATATTCTCAAACGCTACGAATTTTTACAGTATAATTACCTCTTCGGAGAGGATGCAAGTAGAGAGTGCTTGTTTCAATGGGAGACGGTAAACGATGGGAATTGTATATCTGGATTATGCGGCAACCACGCCGATTAGTAAAAATGTTAGGGATGCTATGGTGCAGGCCCTAGATACGCACTGGGGAAATCCTTCTTCCCAATATAGTTTAGGTCGCCAAGCCCGTGCTCGTGTGGAGCAAGCGAGACAGAGTTTGGGTACGTTTTTTCATTTGCCTTATCGAGGGTTTACATTTTGTTCTGGTGCTACAGAGGCGAATCACGCCGTTATTCTAGGGAATAGTAGAAGAATTTTCCGAGCCAGTGGTAAGAAACATCTCATAACTTCTGCTATTGAACATCCATCCGTATTGGAAGCTTTTCGTCAGTTAGAGTCTGAAGGATTTAGAGTGAGTTATGTTCCAGTTCTTGAAACCGGTGTTGTGGATTTGGAAGTGTTTGAAGACCTACTGGATTCGGATACTGCTCTCGTTTCTATTATGTATGTGAATAATGAAACGGGTGCCATTCAGCCTCTGGAGCAGATTGCTTCTCTACTTGAAGGTCAAGATGTTTTCTTCCATTCGGATATTGTTCAAGGCCTAGGGAAGAGCAATGTGTACTGGCCGGACTTAGGTTTAGATGCGTTTTCGGCAACAGCCCATAAGATTTATGGGCCAAAAGGTGTAGGTTTTTTCTATCAAGATCCTAATATACCTTTCCTACCTAGTATCAAGGGTGGACATCAAGAGAGCGATAGACGCGCGGGAACGGAGAATGTTCTAGGTATTATTGGTCTAGAGCAAGCGATTATGGACTTAAATAGGGAGCGTGATAGCCTAGTAGAGGAGAGACTTATTAAGTTTTTCTTCGATCGTTTAGATGCTCTGAATATTTCTTGGGAACAAAATGGTACAGGAGGCATACCCTCCATCCTTAGCCTATATTTACCTGGCATGCTGGCGACACAAGTACTAATCCAATTGGATTTACAAGGGATATGTGTTTCGGCTGGTTCGGCTTGTTCTGCAGGCTCAGTAGAAAAAAGCCACGTGCTTACGGCTATGTATGGAAAACATGCACGGGTGAAGGAGACAATTAGGATTTCTATAGGAAGAGAGACAAGCGAGCAAGCGTTAGAGATACTGGTTCAAGCGCTTGCTAAGATAAGAGGATAACACGATGGACAAGGAAATTATAAATACAAGAGCACCCGAGGGTTCTACTATTGTTGTAGGGATGAGTGGTGGGGTTGATTCTTCCGTTGCTTTGGCCCGATTGAAGGAGCAAGGTTACAATCTCATCGGAATATTTATGAAGAACTGGGATGATACCGATGCGATGGGCCACTGTACTGCGGATGAAGATTATAAGGATGTTGCACTTGTTGCTGAACAGCTGGGGATTCCTTATTTCTCCATTAATTTCGAGGAGGAGTACAAGGAGAGAGTGTTTTCTTATTTTCTCGAGGAGTATAAGCGTAACCGTACACCTAATCCGGATGTCATGTGTAATAAGGAAATTAAATTTCGTGCTTTCTTGGATTATGCCATGGGTATAGGTGCAGATTATGTGGCAACTGGCCATTATGCTCGAGTTGAACGAACCGATGATGGAACGAAGCTCTTAAGAGGAATCGATGAGAATAAGGATCAGACGTATTTTCTTAATCAATTAAGTCAGGAACAGTTGGCAAAAATTGTATTTCCTATTGGTGATATGAAGAAATCTGAAGTAAGAGCTATGGCCAGAGAGCTGGATTTAGCTACGGCTAATAAGAAGGACTCTACAGGTATTTGCTTCATAGGAGAGAGAGATTTCAATGCATTCTTATCTGAATATTTACCTGCAAAACCTGGGAAAATGCTCACTCTAGAGGGTACAGAAATGGGCGTACATCAGGGCTTGATGTATTATACGATTGGCCAAAGACACGGCCTAGGTATTGGAGGGACAAAAGAGAGTACGGACCCCTGGTTTGTAATAGGGAAGGATGGTAGCAAGAACATTCTCTATGTAGGGCAAGGGTTTGACCATCCTAATTTATTTTCGGATCGTCTCCTAGCATCGGACTTGCATTTCGTTTCACCTGAACTCTATGAACAAAAAACCTTTATATGTACGTGTAAAATTCGTTATCGTCAGCAAGATATTCCATGTGAGCTTAGAATAATCGATAAGCAGCACGTAGAAGTGCATTTCCCAGAACCTGCCCGAGCCGTTACACCGGGACAATCCATCGTATTTTATCAAGGTGATGAGTGTCTGGGAGGAGCGGTCATCGATCAAGCTTTCATGGATAATAATGCCCGACAATATGTTTAGAGACGCGTATATAATCTGGCTGTTTTAGATTTCAGTAAAAAACGCATTTCTTCAAGAACAATTACGGTTATAATATGACACATGGTTTTGGAATAATAGGAGAGCAGCATGAAAAGTTTTCGTACAATACTTCCCTTCCTTAGAGCACATTTATGGAAATATATATTTGGAATCTTATCCTTGATTTGGGTTGATATTGCAA
The DNA here is from genome assembly GCA_964392065.1 of uncultured Oscillospiraceae bacterium. Classification (GTDB taxonomy): domain Bacteria; phylum Bacillota; class Clostridia; order Saccharofermentanales; family Fastidiosipilaceae; genus JASBZA01. The sequence continues at coordinate 6,673 of CAYMOG010000034.1, read as the reverse complement.
GTTTGTTAACACCGCAAGTCTTCAAGCGCTTCGCAGATTGGGCCCAAGTAGGAGAGTTAACCCATGCACGGGCGCTCTGGGCAGCAGCTGTTACGCTAGGTTTAGGTATAGCGGTTGCGGTTGGGCGCTTCGGATGGCGCATGAACATTTTCGGCACGGCAAGAAAACTTGAATATTGGTTAAGAGACTTGTTATTTGGAAAATATTTATCCTTAGATGACCAGTTTTTTACCAAGCACCGTACCGGTGATCTCATGGCAAATGTTAGTAATGACGTATTAATGGTTCGAAATACCATGGGTGGTGGAATTCTCATGGTTTTCGATTCGATTTTCATGTCATTTCTCACGGTATTTCTGATGATCTATACGGTTGGTCTTAAGACCGCGCTTATGGGTTTGTTGGCTCTGCCATTTCTAGGAATACTCGTGTATCTCATGGCTAAACCCTTACAGAAAAGAAGTCGTGACGTCCAGGATACGTTTTCGGACATGACGATTGAAGTGCAAGAGAATATTTCAGGAATTGGAAGCATCAAGGCTTTCGTAATAGAAGAGAATCGTTTCCATTCTTTTAACCAAGTAAATGAGAAGTATCGTAAAGACAATATGGCCTTGGTCAAAATCTCGGCTATCTTCGATCCTATGATTGGACTAATTTCTGGTATAGCTTTTGTAATTTTTATTTTATATAGTATCAATGAGATGGTTATGGGACGTATGTCACTAGGAGATTTCATTGCGGTATCTACATATATTAATATGATGATATGGCCCCTCATTGCTATGGGTATGGTCGTTAGTAACTTCCAACGTGGTATTGCAGCCATGAGCCGAATAAATGAAGTTTTATCGGCAAAAGCCAAGGTAACCGAACCCCAACATACGGTTACACCAGAAGATACCTATACCACCATCACATTTCGTGATGTATGGTTTCGGTATGGAGAAGATTTGCCCTGGGTTCTAGAGGGCGTAAGTTTCCAAGTACCCGCCCATAAAACAGTAGCTATACTCGGTCGAACAGGTAGTGGTAAAACCACAATTTTAAATCTTCTCTTGCGAAGATATGATGTAAGTAAAGGTGAGATTCTCTTAAATGGCGTAAATATAAAAGATTTATCCTTCGATGAAATCTATAGCCGCATGGCGTACGTAGAGCAGGAAAGCTTCCTATTCTCTAGAACCATTGCAGGGAATATCGCTTTTAGTGCAAATGCTAATTATGATAAAGCTCGAGTAGAAGAAGCAGCACAATTCTCTCAAGTCCATGGGGATATTGAAGCTATGCCCGAAGGATACCAAACATGGGTTGGTGAAAGAGGCGTCACTTTGTCCGGTGGACAGAAGCAAAGAGTTTCCATCGCAAGAGCGTATTACCAAGAAGCGGAAGTATTAATACTTGACGACTCCTTATCTGCAGTGGATACCAATACAGAGAAACGTATTATTGAACAACTTGATCAATTTAAACGCAGTCTTATTATCGTTAGCCAAAGAGTTTCCACGGTAAAAGAAGCAGACGAAATACTCGTTCTCCATGAAGGGAAGATTTCTCAGAGAGGCAATCATTCTAGCTTAATGGCAGATCAAGACGGTTTTTATAAAAACTTATATGAGAGACAGCTACTAGAATTAGAACTAGATGAGACCGAGGTGTAGCCATGGAAACCAATGAAAAAATTTATTTTAATAATATAAAAGATGAAGAGAAAAACTTGAAATTTACAAAGGGTACGGCGAGACGTTTATATCGTTATGCCATCCCATACACTGGGCGGTTTATACTCATTTTTCTCTTAATCGGACTTGGGACGCTGGCTACTTTATTTCAGCCTCGAATTGTCCAGATCGTCATTGATAATCAGGTTCCTATACTTGTTGACCCGAATTTACCCGCTGTTGCGAAAGAAACTGCCGTGTCTGATGCGTGGCGCTGGTCTTTCTTATATCTCGGTACGGTCGCTCTAGCCTTCGTGGCAACTTATTTGCAAGTGATTTTGCTCCAAGATACGGGGCAAAAAATTCTACTGAAGATCAGACAAGATCTCTATAACCACGTTCTTAAATTACCTCAAGCTTTTTTCGATCATTATCCTCTAGGAAGTTTGGTCACCCGAATTACTAATGACACGGAAACACTTAATGAGATGTTTACCTCTGTTTTATCCAGTGTGTTGCGTAATACGTTCTCGCTCCTGGGAATTATAATTATTATGTACAGTTTAGATGTGCAGATGTCTAATTGGATGATGTTGTTATTGCCCTTTATCCTCGTAATATCCTTTGTATTTCGCCGAGTTATTCGTAAGGTTTACGCCAACCAACGTAGAGTTTTGTCCATCATTAATACGAAATTATCTGAGAATATTTCGGGTATGCGTACCATTCAGGTTTTCAATCGCCAGAAACAAATAAAAGGCGAGTTCGATGAAACGAATGAAGAGTATTATGATTATAGTCGCAAGGAAATACTCTATTATGCAATTTATAGGCCTTCCATAGAAATACTGCAATCGTTAGGTGTAGCGGCCTTGCTCTGGTTCGGAGGAAGTAGCTTCATCTCTGGAGTCATCACTTATGGCATTCTCTATGCTTTTGTTGATTACATTCATCGCTTTTTCCAGCCGATTTTGCAATTGGCAGAGACGTATAATATTGTCCAATCTGCAATGACTTCTACGCAACGCATTTTCCATTTAATGGATGTACAAGAAGAGCAAATGGGTGGCGCGATAAGTGTACCTGAGAATGGGCTAGAAGGTCATATTGAATTCAAAAATGTCTGGTTTGCCTATAATAAAGATGAATGGATTCTAAAAGATGTTTCCTTCGAGGTGAAAGCGGGTGAATTTGTTGCCTTCGTTGGAGCGACAGGAGCAGGTAAGTCCACTATTATGCACTTGCTCTGCAGATTCTATGATATAGACCGTGGAGAAATTCTCATCGACGGTATAAATATCAGAGATTACAAAGTAGAGGAGCTACGAAAAGCAATTGGCGTTGTACAGCAAAATATCTTTTTGTATTCAGGATCCATCATGGATAACATAAGTTTAAAGCGTGACGAAGTTCGTGATGAGGACGCAAGATGGGCAGCGAAACTTGTCAATGCAGAAGGTTTCATTCATAGCCTACCTCGAGGCTTCGACGAAGTCATAACGGAACGAGGCTCCACTCTATCCTCTGGTCAGAGGCAGCTTTTGTCTTTTGCTAGAACGGTAGCTGCCAAGCCATCACTGCTTATCTTGGACGAAGCTACTGCGAATATCGATACGGAAACCGAAGGGCTAATTCAAGATGCCATTAATAATATGGCCAAGAACCGAAGCATGATTGCGGTGGCCCACAGAATTTCAACGATAGCGGATGCGGATCGTATCATTGTTATGCATCACGGTGAGGTTGCTGAGCAAGGGAACAAGGAAGAGCTGTTGGCACAAGATGGATTGTTTAAAGTCTTGTATCAATTACAGTATCAAGAGAACTAAAGATTATATCCCATTTCCAACTTCTATAGATATGGCATAGAAGCGATCGAGTACATCATCGAGTACGAGGTCGCTTTTGTCTTGTCCTTCAGCATCCAGAATTACTTGACCTTCATGCATCATTAAGAGACGATCTCCATAATCGAGTGCAAAACGTAAATTATGACTCACCATAATTACAGTGAAATGTTTCTCTTCTACTAATTTCTTTGTAAGTTCCATGATTGTTTGGGCTGAGCGAGGATCTAGAGCGGCGGTATGCTCATCGAGGATAAGGAGCTCAGGGTTAATCATAGTGGACATGAGAAGCGCTAACGCCTGTCTTTGGCCACCGGAGAGGGTATCGCAGGTTTGATGTAGACGTTGTTCTAGGCCCATGCCTAGGGGAGCTAGTAAGGACTGGAAGTAGGGGATATCCTTGTTATTAATGCCTGGTGTTAAGCCATAGGGTTTCCCCTTGTTATTAGCGATACTAAGATTTTCTAGAACGGTTAGATTGCCTGCAGTTCCTAGAGCAGGGTCTTGAAATACGCGGCCGATGAAACGGCTACGTTGGTATTCTTTAAGTGTAGAAATAGGTTGATCATTCAAGAGAATCTCTCCACCATCCATGGCCAAAGTGCCACAGATGAGATTTAGTAAGGTGGTTTTACCAGACCCATTGGAGCCGATGATCGAAACAAATTGACCTTGAGGGATTCTAAGGTCTAAGTTTTCAAACAAAATGGTTTCATCGGGAGTGCCCTTGAAAAAACGCTTGTGTATATTATTTATGTGCAACATAATGGGGCCTTTCTACTTGTGTTCTAATTTGTTTACGGAAAACCTTATCGCCCAACAAGATAGCGAAGAAGAGAATACCACGAACGAAATTGAGCATTTCAGGAGGTGCACCTAGATTGATAGCGATTGAGACAAGGGCCTTATAAAGTATCGCTCCGAGTATAACGGCTGTAGTTTCCTTGATTGGTAGTGCCCGAGCGAATACAACAGAGCCGATGATTACGGAGGCTAAGCCCATCGTCATGGTCCCTGTACCCATGCTGATATTAAATACCGAGGTCTGTTGGGCTAAGACCGCACCTGATAATGCAACTAAACCGTTCGATAGGGCTAAACCTAGAATCATGAGTCCTCCAGGATGCACACCCATGGCACTAACTATCTGTGGATTGCTTCCTATAGCTCTTAGTAATAGCCCCTTCTTAGTTATTAAGAAATAATCCAAGCAGAGTTTGACGAGGACTATGAGCAATAATGCAATGCCTAGAACACCTAGTCCTAGCATCGGATGAAAGCTTGGGAAGATCGTAGCCAACCCTGTTGTGAAAATCGTGTTCTGACCGAAGAGATGAAGATTTGACGTCCCTGCAATTTGCATATTAATTGAATAGAAAATCGTCATTACTAGGATGCCAGAGAAGAGTTTATTGATGGAGAACACCACATGGAAGACGCCTGTTAGAATACCTGCTAGGATCCCTGCCCCGAAGGCAAGGAGCAAACTTATCCATGGATTAACGCCCGAGACAATTAGAGCCGCGGATGTGGCCGCTCCCAGAGGGAGCGTACCGTCCACGGAAATATCAGGAAAACTAAGTATTTTATAACTCATGTAAACACCTAGTGCCATAATTCCATAAATAAGGCCTTGTTCGAAAATGTCTAGAATGATAGCGAGGAAAAATTCCATGATTTCTATTCCTTATTAGCCATATCTTTGGCATGTGCATACTGTTCAGGTAATGTTAATTCAAGATTCTCTAGCGCTTCGGAATTATAGAAAGGCGTGGAATCCTCGGCTATCACTACTGGAAGTTCTTCAGCTTTTTTACCAGAGAATATTTCTGTAGCCATTTGTCCTGTTGTTTTGCCTAGAGCAATATAGTCTATACCTTCTGCAGCGACCAAACCGAGAGCTATTTGTTCTTCTTCTGATCCATAGTAAGGGATAGAGGCTTGATTGGTACGTTGCAATACGACAGGTAAGTTTTGTACCACGGTATTATCCGTTAAATTGCTAACGGCATCTACTTTACTTACAAGTGACTGGGCAGCTTGAGGAACATCTTGGGATTCACTAATGCTCTGGGTGATTATTTCGAAACCAAACTCTGGGGCGAGTGCTTGGTATTTTTCGATGGAAGCTACAGAATTGCTCTCTGCTAAGGTGTATAGGATTCCAATACGTTTTGCCTCAGGTTGAAACGCACGGATAAGGGCTAACTGATTTCTTACAGGTAAAACATCAGAAGTACCTGTAATGCCTTCTTTATTACTACCATCTTCATTTTGTAAGCCCGCAGCAATAGGATCCGTTACGGCATTGAAAATTACAGGAATACCCGCTTTTTGTGCTTCGTTATAGGCTGCTTGTGCAGCGGGCGTAGCAATACCAACTATAAGATCATATCCTTTGGATACAAAATTCGCAGCGATTTGATTACTTAAGGCCATATCTGCCTGGGCTACTTGATAATCAACCGTGATATTCTTACCCTCTTCGTAGCCTTGTTCTTCTAACCCTAAGAGAAACCCTGTATAGCAATTATCAAGCGAACCATGTTCAGCAAACTGTATAACGCCAATTTTAATATGCTCATCCTCTGTTTTAGTCTCTTGCTGGCAAGCGGACATTCCTAACATCATGGTTCCGGCTAGAACGCCTGCCAATATTTTCTTAATTGATTTCATAATCTTTCTCCTTATATAAATAGTGTTTTTCGTATGTGTAAGTTTAAAAGTCACCATCGTGTAAATAGAGGAGAATGCACAAGAATTCTCGTGCCTAATTTATTAATTGTTATGATACATTCAATTCGCATGTTATCGGCTACCCTCCATTTTTGGACATAAAAAAACTCCTATCCACTCTGGGACAAGAGATCTCCTGCGGTACCACCCAATTTGCCAATCTAAGCCTACGACTCGATTAACCCCTCATTACCGTTCTATCAAACGGCATCCCTCATAACGTCGGGATTTACGTCTCGCCTAACAGTCTATGCTCGGCTAAGCCCTCTCGAGTCCATTCACAACTTAGATTCCTATCATCTTCCACCAACGACGACTCTCTGGGAGGAATACGCAAGTCCGTTACTACTCTCGATCAACGGTTTAATGATAAACTTGTCTTGTAGATTACTCTTCTTCATAGCAATGGTCAAGACGTAAAACGTTAGA
>CAYMOG010000033.1:0-16987 GCA_964392065.1 uncultured Oscillospiraceae bacterium | reverse complement strand
TCCGGTACAAAAGAAATATACGAAGCATAACTTCATGAAATCATAAAAAAGAAAAGCTTGTGTTTGGCAAGAAGGTAAATGGGATAATAAAAGTTTCTGGAAATCAGATTCAATTTTATTGCACGATGATACTCTAAATGAATTAGAAATATATAGAGCGTTTGCAGCAGTGATTCCGGACTATGATCCCTACGGCATAACACAAGTCAATCAATCCCAATGGGAAGCTATAGTTGATTATGCCTCGCAGTTAAATACTCAAGCAAAAAATGCCCTCAGTGAAATCTCCGTTTGGGTAGATCAAGTGCTAGGCAATGAGGGAATGTTTACGATCTTGGGAATATAATAAAAAACAAGCTCCTTGTGTTTTAGAAGCTCGTTAGTGGTTGGAAAAAAGTATGTCTAGAAATATGGTATTATTTGAAGTTTATAAATTATCCTCACTTTAACAAATGGTTTTTAGTATCTTTAAAAAACATAAACTGGCATTTCCTAATTACCTTTCAGTCTGAGAACTATGCGAAGTATCATACAAAGCTTGCACATCTTCAGGAAGATTGTCAGGAATCATTACCATAAGGCGTTCTTCATTACCGTCCTTGATTGCCTGCTCATAGTACCAGTGCTTGAATTTTATCATAGCTAAGGTTTTTTCAAGACGTTCAATTTCTGCTTTAACTACTTTTTCCTGGTTTATAAACAGTTCCTTACGCTGAGTATAAGTTTCACTGCCCATTTCGCACCACTCCATAAATGTCTTGATATCTTTAATCTCCATACCTGATTTTTTTAAGCACTCTATCACACGAAGAGCCTCGACTTCCTTATCACTGAAATTGCGAATGCCAGATATGCGTTTCATATCAGGGAAAAGCCCTTCTTTATCATAGTATCGTAAAGTTGATATAGGGATGTTAAACATCTCTGAAATTTGGCCGATTGTATTCATATAATCACCTCAATAAATTTTCTGTGAAAACACTTGACCTAAAGTTAGGTTTAGGTATTACGATGGTATCATAGACGGAAACAACCGAGTCTTCTAGTACCACTGACCCTTCTGTAACCACTGAAAGTAGTGAATCTACGGATTCCACGGAAACTCAAGAAACATCCGAAACTATTGAGACTACAGGTTCTTCTCAGCCTACAGAACCAACGACTATAAGTGAACCTATCGAAACTCATACGACTACAGTACAAACGTCTGTACCTGAAACGGGAGCTAAGGATTATATTGGTATTTGGCTTGGAGCACTTCTATGGGTTATGAGTGGATACTTTATCGTTATACGTAGAAAAACGAAAGCTCAATAATTGCAATTGTAAATACTAAGAACATCTCATAAATTCTCTAAAATATGAAGATTCCATATAGAACGTTTTATGCGTTCTCTGGTCCACGAATTTTCTATAATTCTGAAGAATTTCAAGTATAATAGATACCTAAATACTATAAACGAGGAAAGAATATGAAAAAGAAACCCAAAGTAGCCTTTGTCTGTGTACACAACTCCTGTAGAAGTCAAATTGCAGAAGCCCTCGGCAAACATTTCGCTTCAGACACCTTCGACAGTTATTCGGGCGGCACAGAAACTAAACCTCAAATAAATCAAGATGCAGTAAGACTAGTACGAAAACACTACGACATTGATATGGAAGAAACACAAGAATCCAAACTGATTACAGAGCTACCTGATATTGATATTCTGATCAAAATGGGTTGCAATGTAGTTTGCCCACATTTAAATAACGCGTATGAAGAAGATTGGGGATTAGAGGATCCAAGTGGACAAAGTGATGACGTGTTTGAAGCTACAATAAGCAAAATAGAAGAAAAAGTTAAAGAACTCAAACATAAAATTGAAACTAATCAGATTCTATCAGATTAGTAATTATTAATTTCATACTAGGATAGATCTCCCTTTTTCTATTTTTAATAGCCTTATGCAACAGATTTGTTATAATCTATTAAGAATAGGAAAGGGGAATTTTATGTCCAGTAAAACACTTGAAACATTCTTAAATAAACAATTAGATGAACTTAAAGAAAAAGGTTTATATAATACTATTGAGCCTCTCCAGGGTCCCAATGGTCCAGAGATTCAAATAGACGGTAGAAAACTCGTAAACCTATCTTCCAATAATTATTTGGGGCTAGCAAACCATCCAGACTTGATAAAAGTAGCGAATGAAGCAACCGATAAATACGGTGTAGGAGCAGGTGCCGTACGTACAATTAACGGAACCTTGGATATCCACATTGAATTAGAAGAAGCCCTGGCGAGATTCAAAGGAACGGAGGCGGCCATTGCATTCCAATCGGGTTTTAACTGTAATATGGGAGCCATTTCTGCAGTTATGGATAAGAATGACGCCATACTTTCCGACTCTCTAAACCATGCGTCGATTATTGATGGCTGCCGACTCTCGCGCGCCAAAATTCTCGTATATGAACATAATAATATGGAAGACTTAGAACGTGTTGCGAAAGAAGCCAAAGAATCTGGACTTTATAACAAATTAATGGTCATTACGGACGGTGTCTTCTCTATGGATGGTGATCTTTGTAAACTCGATGAAATTGTAGAGATTGCAGAGAAATACGATATCATGACTTATGTAGATGATGCCCACGGTTCCGGTGTTATGGGCGGTGGAGCAGGTACCGTCAAGCACTTCGGCCTAAGCGATAAGGTAGACTTCCAAATGGGTACTTTATCCAAAGCCATAGGCGTTGTCGGAGGCTATGTTGCCGGGAAACGTGAACTTATTGATTATCTTAAGGTCAAAGCCCGTCCCTTCCTCTTCTCAACATCCTTAACGCCAGGTGCCGCTGCTGCTTGTATGAAATCCATAGAACTTCTTACAGAATCCGAAGATCTCATGCATGCACTCTGGGATAAATCCAAATATTTGAAAGAAAAATTACAAGAAGCCGGGTTTGATATTGGTGTGTCAAAAACGCCAATTACTCCCGTTATGATAGGCGATGAAAATACTACCCAACGTTTCTCTAAACGTTTATACGAAGAAGGAATTTATGCAAAATCCATTGTCTTCCCTACCGTTCCTCTAGGAACAGGAAGAATCCGCAATATGCCAACCGCAGCCCATACCTATGAGCAATTAGATCAAGCTGTAGAAAAATATATACTTGTGGGCAAAGAGTTGGGAGTACTTGCATGAAGAAGATTTTAATTACCGGAGCCTTCGGCCAGATTGGTACAGAACTCTCAGATTATTTAAGAGAACGCTATGGAGAAGAAAATGTTATTACATCGGATATCCATGATAGAGATGTAGAGGAAGACACAAAACATCTATTCGAGCGTATCGATGTGACTAAAATTGAACAATTAGAAGAGGCTATTCTTAAGTACCAAGTAGATACGATCATTCACTTAGCTGCCGTACTCTCAGCAACAGCTGAGAAACTTCCCTATCAAGCTTGGCGAATTAATATGGATGGTCTAACTAATGTCTTAGAATTGGCCCGCAAATATGATTTACAAGTATTTCATCCTAGTAGTATCGGGGCCTTTGGCCCTAGCTCGCCAAGAGTCGATACGCCTCAGGTAACAATCCAAAGGCCAACATCCATCTATGGGGTTTCTAAGGTAGCGGGAGAAATTCTCTGTGACTACTATGCCCATACATTAGGCGTAGACGTGAGAGGTGTGCGTTTCCCAGGTTTAATTTCAAACGTTGCCCTTCCTGGTGGTGGCACAACAGATTATGCTGTAGATATTTATTATCAGGCGCTTAAACATGGGAAATATACCTGTTATTTAGAAGAAGATACTTATCTAGACATGATGTACATGCCTGATGCGCTTGAAGCAATTGTAAGCTTGATGGAAGCGGACAGAAACACATTAAATCATTTCAATGCCTATAACATTTCAGCTATGTCTATTTGTCCTAGGGATATGGAAAAATCTATTCAGAAGTTCCTACCGGACTTCTCTATAGAGTATCAAGTAGATCCTATACGCCAATCCATAGCGAACTCATGGCCACAACGTATGGATATACACTGTGCGGAAGAGGATTGGAATTTCAAAGCCGATTACGATTTAGATCGCATGAGTCAAGACATGTTAGAGAAACTAAGAGAGAAACTCGATTAAGTCAATAAAATGTCATCTAAATAATATCGAAGTGAACGGAGAGCTGGCCCTGGTATGCATCCACTAGGATTCCCAGCTCTTCTATTATTTTCTCTCTTATATTCAATGCATTACTCGCACTGATGGCCACGTAAGCTATAGTAAGAACTAGCTCCTTCCTACTGTCTTGCTTCTGAGTTTCAGCAATGCTGATGTTATATCTCGCTTTTAATCGATCAACGACGCTTCTACGGACTTGACGTTTGTCCTTAAGCGATTCTGAGTAAGGTAAATAAACCTCAATATCTAAAATTAGAATTACTGTTTTCTCCATAGACATAGTATAGCATTTTTCAATTCTTGAATATTCCTCAAGACTTTTCGAAATATTTTAAAACCTATACTCTAGCATGTGTACTATAGATATAAGACACTATGTAGACAATAAATCCAAGCAAGATGGATAAGCCTAAAGGAGAATAATATGAAAATTACAATAGGTGATTATTTACTAAAGAGATTAAAAGAAATTGGCATTAGACATATCATCGGAGTTCCTGGAGACTTTAATCTACAATTCCTTGAACAGCTTGAACACGTAGAAGGCATTGAGTTTGTTGGTGCTTCCAATGAATTAAATGCCGCCTATGCAGCCGATGGCTATGCAAGAGAGAATAAAATCGCAGCGCTACTCGTAACATATGGCGTAGGAGATTTAGGTGCTATTGCAGGAGTTGCAGGATCGGCTTCTGAACATATACCTGTTATTGTAATTTCGGGAGTCCCTCCTCTCTTCGCCAAACGTAATCAATTCCAAGTACACCATTCTTTGGCCGATGGAAATATGAAGAACATGGCGAATGTCTATAAAGAATTCACAGTGGAACAAACGCTCATCACGCAGCAAAATGCTCAAGAAGAAATTGATCGCGCTATACGCAAGGCCATGCGCTATAAGCGTCCTGTTAATTTACAACTGCCATCCAATATTTCTTATTTTGAAATTGATATAGACGACGCACCCTTAGCACCTCTCCATCACGCCAGCGATGAGCAGAATTTAGCTCTGGCTATTGATACTATTGTTAAACAATTCCAGAAGGCCAAGAGACCTGCCGTCCTCATAGACCAAGACGTAGATCGCTATGAAGTCACAGGCGTGCTGCAGGCGTTCATCGATAAAACACAGACGCCCTATGCGCAAATGAGTACGGGAAAGGCAATTCTAAACGAGAATCAACCACTCTACATGGGTGTCTATAGAGGTGCGATGTCTGATGAGGGTGTACAAGAAAAAATCGAAGGAGCTGATTTTCTCTTATCTGTGTCTCCTAGATTTATAGAGAAAAACTCTGGCTACTATTCTCAGAATCTACCAGAGGACCACTTAGTCCGTATGGAAAAAGACTATTGTTTCGTAGGGTTTGAATGTTTTGAGGGAGTAGATATAAAGGATGTACTCCATGGTCTACTCGATAAGGTAGAAGAAATACCTCAAGATACTACAGAGCAAGAAGAAACGAAACCCGACTATGCCTATCAAGCAGACGGGAAATTAAGTCATAAGAATTTCTGGCCACAAGTCCAAGCTTTTTTCTCCGAAGGCGACTTAATCTACGCCGAAACAGGATCTTCTAGTGAGGCTATGAGTAAAATCGTTCTGCCAGCAGATAGTAAATATGTTGCCTCCGCCTTCTGGGGTGCGATTGGTTTCACCTTACCAGCTGTATTTGGAAGTATGTTAGCCAATCCCTATCGTCGTCATATTCTGTTTATAGGGGATGGCTCATTTCAAGTTACAGCTCAAGAACTCTCGCGCATCCTATATAGAGAACAAAATCCTATTATTTTTCTCATAAATAATGATGGCTATACGATTGAACGCTATATTATGGGCATGTATAAGGATTATAACGAAATCCCTTCTTGGAATTACCACAAGCTTCCAGAACTTCTAATAGCGAATAATAAAATGAAAACCTTCTCCGTTAAAACGCAAGGAGAATTGGCACAAGCTCTAGAAGAAGCTGAAAATATAACACACGGTATACTTATTGAAGTACATTTAGGTAAAACCGATGCACCAGAGTCTCTAGAGAAAAACGGACCTAATATTGCGAAATTCAACTTCGGACCTAGAGGTCCTGAAAATGAAAAACCTTAGTTTTACAATCCTGAATTAAACGGACCCTCTTGCTTGCATACTCTAACTAGCTAAGAGGGTCTCTTATTTAGTAGAATTTTAGATTTTTTCTATCTTCTTTGGTAAACATTATCTGCGAATAGTTTCTCACCATACGCTCTAGGCTCTGTGATTTTATCCATAAAAGGACTAAACATATTCATTATAAGAATTGCTATACCAATACCACCTGGTAGGTTAAATACATAACGGAGTATTCCCGTTAGTATCCCTATGATGAGCGCATAATAAATTCTTCCAGTGGTATGTAATGGACCAGACGTATAATCCGTTACCATAAATACAGATGCAAACATTGCGGTTCCTGTTAGCACGTGATAGAGAGCAAAGTAAGGATCAGTACCCCCAAACAGCAAGGTAGTAAGAAATAATCCAACTAAGGTGGCCAAAGGTATCAGTGGATTAATGACTTTACGTACACTAAGATACAAGAATCCTAATATAATTGCCCACTTCACAGTCTCACCCATATTTCCGCCAATATTCCCCATAAACACTTGATATAAACTAGGCGCACCTGCTGGAACACTCTCCATACCATTACCTATCATGGATAGTGGTGTAGCCGTTGAAGTCATATCGGGCAAAGGTGAAACCCAATTTGTAAAAAATGGAGTAAACAAAACTTTGCTTAATACTCTTGCAAAAACAGCAGGATTAAAAACGTTTCTACCTAGACCGCCGGGCAATTGCTTAATAAAAACAATAGCAACAAAATCAGCAAATACTATCAGCCATATTGGCGTAACAACAGGAAAAGATAAGCCTATCAATAATCCCGTTACACAAGCAGATAGGTCATATACAGTGGAAGGACGCTTCATTATACGTTGTGTTATAAATTCTAAGAAAACACAAGTTGCTACAGAAATTACCATTAGTAGTAAACTTCTTAAACCAAACATAACGACAGCCATGACAGAAACTGGCATCAGAGCAATAAGCACATCGCCCATTATATGGACGGTCTTCTTCTCTCTCCTAAGGAATGGTGCATTTTGTAAAGTAGTCTCCATAATTAATCGTCCTTTCCTGAAATTTTCTCATATTCTTCTTGCATGGCTTGAATATTAGCTAATAAAGGAATATTTGCTGGGCAAGTTGCTGTACATGCGCCACAGTCGATGCAACGCTCCACATTTAAAAACGGTGCTCGATGATATTCTTCATTTCTATAACAATTGCTAATTACGACGGGTTGTATACCGACTGGACATACGCGTATACATTGGGCACAGCGAATACAAGGCGTTTCTACCGGGATAGGTTTAGCTCTGAGGGCCAAGAGCGTAGTGGTATCTTTTGCCACCGGTATAGATAAATCTTCTATCGTTTTGCCCATCATCGGTCCGCCACTAATAAAGGTCGCTGTATCATAAGCTAGAGCTCCATACGCTTCCAATACGTTTTGTACTGGAGTACCAATTCGAAGAAGGACATTTTGTGGGTTTTCCACTAATTCTCCACTCACCGTAACGACCCGTTCAATCATTGGTTTACCTAGGAATACCGCATCATAAATGGCTTTAAATGTTGAGACATTCGATTGTAATACATGAACATCTGAAGGTAGTTTACCGAAAGGTACTTCCTGATTAAGTATGGCATAGAGCTGTACATCGGAATATCCTTGGGGATATTTGTTGCCTAGGACGAAAACTTCTATGTTTTCCTCTCCACTTGTATCTATAGCTTGTCTAAGTGCCTGAATTTCTTCTTTCATATGGGCTTCTACTGCAATATAGGTATGTCTTGACTGAAAGGCTTTTTGTACAATACCTATACTTTTAATAATTTCATCTGCATACTCTCGCATTATCCGTTGATCCGTTGTTGAATAGGGCTCACATTCTGCGCCATTAACGATAATATGAAAGATTTTATCGGCATTGGCTTCAAACTTATACCAAGTAGGAAATCCTGCGCCGCCTTGACCTGTTATGCCTGCCTCCTTAATCCTATCGATTAATGCTTCATAACCTTCTAGATTAGGAATAGGCTTCATATAATCTTCTTCATCTTGAAAATCATTCCTGATTACTACGGTTTCACAGGGGCCACGAAAACTTGGGTATTCTGAAATTTCAATCACTTCGCCGGAAACTGGTGAATGTATTGTACAAGAAATAGCATCGTCCGCTTCGCCGATTAATTGCCCTCGTTTGACATAATTACCGACCGATACGATAGGTTTAGCTGGCGCTCCTGTGTGCATGGATAATGACAAATACACTTTCTCTGGCGCTTCAGCTTCTATAATAGGGAGATCTCTTGTACGCTTCTTATATTTCGGGAGTCTAACTCCACGTAAACTCATAGGATTCCACATGTTTCCTAACTTCTCTCCTTAAGTTTTCTCTTTCTATTCTTACATAGATAATTCAATCTTGTCTTGTTTTTATTTGGAAATTATCCATGCGTATTATAAATTCTGATACAAGATTCTTGCAAGTACTCGAAAGGTTCTATTCTTTTTGTATTGGATAAGGTAAAATTATTTGTATATTACAAGGAATTGAGTGGTAACGATGTTTATTTGCATTATTAATATTTACTTTCGCTATGGGAAGGACAAACTAGAAAAAATTCTAGAACCTCTCAATATGGACATGAATACACTTATTACCCTCTTAATTCTGGATCAAGCGCCTGGAATTAATCAACATACCCTTAACCGTTTCTTGTACATGGACAAGGGTAACTTAACGAAATATATCCAAGACTTAGAAGCTGAAAATCTCATTATTAGACATACGGATGCGATAGATTCAAGAAATAAACGTTGTTTCTTATCCCCGACCTCTAGGAAACTTATTCCTTCGTTACAGGAGAAAATGCAAGAATGGGAAGATTTATGTTTTCATGGTTTCTCCCCAGAAGAGCGCGAAACTTATAATATCTTAAGCGAGAAGATTCAAATGAACATACTAGGAGATTGGGCAGGTGAGAAACATGACGCAAGATAAAGTAATAGTGATCGGAGCGGGAATGGGCGGACTCTCAGCTGCTATTCGCCTACAATACGCAGGATATCAGGTAGAGCTGTTTGAGAAACAAAACATCCCAGGTGGCAAGATGCATCAGATAAAGGCCGATGGTCATCAATTTGATGTTGGCCCAACGCTTGTCATGATGCCAGAAGTTTATCAATCCGTTTTCCATGACGTGGGCAAGAATCCTGATGACTATATTCCCCTAATTAAACTCGAACCTATGTATCATGTGTATTTCAAAGGAACACCCTACCGTAAGTACTCCGTAAATAACAACTTAATAGATTTGATGGAAACTTTTGAAGCCAAAGGCCAAGACAACGCTTTAGGATTTCTGAAGTATATGAGTGCAATTTATGAACGTTATCAAATCGCCTTAAATCATTTTATAAGACGTCCTTTTCGAAATAAGACGGATATGTATAACCCTTTTATGCTTCGGCAAGCGCTCAAACTTAAAACATTTGATTCAGCATCCGATATGATGGGCAAGTTTATACCAGATTACGATTTGCAAAATATGTTGAGTTTCCAAACGCTCTATATAGGCGTCTCACCTACGGATGGTCCTTCCCTCTATAACATTATTCCGATGATTGAGCTTCTTTACGGTGTCTGGACTTTTGAGGGTGGTATGTATACAATGGCCGAACAAATGGCAAAATTATTTCAAGAGCTCGGAGGAACAATACATTACAATAGTCCTGTCGAAGAAATTCTTATCGTGGATAAAGCAGTTCAAGGAGTACAAGTACAGGGTGCTAAGCATTATGCGCCATATGTTGTGTGTAATGCCGATTTCCCATATGCTGCACAAGAACTTATTGAACATAATCAAGTAGCTACTAAGAAATATCGCAAAGAAAATTTAGATAATCTCGATTATTCATGCTCTTGTCTCGTTTTCTACTGGGGTGTTGACGGTACCTTCCCTGAACTTGAAGGCCACCAATTCATCGTCTCAGAAAACTTGAAGCATAATATGGATCAAATTTTTGCAGGTGAATTACTTGATGATCCTTCGATTTATCTATCTATTCCATCCCACTTAGATCCAAGTATGGCCCCAGCAGGGAAATCGAGCTTCTATCTCTTAATTCCTGTATCTGAACTGGGCATGGCTCAGTATCCCTTTGATGAGGAACATATCGATTATTATCGTCAAAAAGCTTTTGAAACTTTGGCCAACCTACCTGGATTAGAAGATTTATCTAAGAAAATTACATTAGAGCGCATTATGACTCCGAATGATTTTGCCCAGCAATTCCACGCCTATCGTGGCGCTACATTCGGTCTGCGTCCCACACTTAGGCAGAGCAATCACTGGAGACCACAAGCCAAAGCCAAAGAAATCTCAGGGCTCTATTTCGCAGGTAGCAGTATCCATCCAGGTGCTGGCGTACCAATTACACTCGAAAGTGGCAAAATCTCTGCAGAAGAATTACGTCGTGATAATCCCAAGGATGACTTCACATGAATAAACAATTAGACAGTAAACTACGCGACTCGTATGACGCCTCAGAATCCATCATGCGAACTAGGGCTAGAAGTTTTTACCAAGCCTTCAAACTATTGCCTAAGAAGCGTTTCCAAGCGATTGCAGCAATTTATGCTTTTTGCCGTCATGCAGACGATGTGGTCGATGATCCGTTCGCCGACCGATCGAGTCAACGTCAGAAATTAAAAGAATTAGAAGAAGAAGTTCTTCATTATTACCGTTACAATAAATTATCTTCCTCCGCCCAAGAAAAAACTTGGTGGTTGGCTCTATCCCATACTATAGATCACTATCAGATTCCTATTGATGGTTTTCTTCAACAATTAAAGGGACAAGCCTCGGATATGGATTTTATAGAAATTGAAACAATTGAGCAGTTTATTCAATATGGGCGTTTAGTTGCTGGCTCTGTAGGGGTTCTCTTAATGCCTATATTATTAAAGAACCCACAAAACCAGAACATCACTGAACTGCATGAGGCCTGTCAGAAACTAGGCATTGCCATGCAAATAACCAATATACTGAGAGATGTTGGCGAGGACATACGCGAGAGAAATCGGGTCTATTTACCTAATGAGCTATTAAACAAATACGAAGTGGACCGAGCCCTACTGGAACACTTGGCTCGACAAGAAAATTCACCCGATATACCCGTAAATTTCATTTCACTATGGGAGGAATTAGCGGAATTAGCCGATGCACACTACGTCTCGCTAAAACCGTGGTTAAATTATTTTGCTCCTGAAGCAAGACTGCCATTGTTAAGTTCAGCTCTACTCTATCACGCGATTCAAGATGCTGTGCGTGTAGCAGGCTATAATTGTTTTACACAAAGAAATTATACAAATGAACAAGCACGAAAGAAGTTAATTATGCAAGCACAACAAGCACTTGCACTACTTTAGACTTTTATTACGAAAGGATACGCATGGAAAATATTTTCCCCTTTTTTATATCAGGAGTATATATTTTACTCATACTAGGACTCGCTACTCTCCTTACATATCAAGGCCGTGGTTCTACTGAAAATTCACGTAAATTCATTCATATCTTAGTAGGAAACTGGGTGTTCATTACGCCCATGTTTACTTCGTTATGGGCCGCGTCTTTGATACCTTTTGCGTTTATTATCATCAATAGTCTAAGTATCAAGTTCAAACTGATCAAGGCGATGGAACGTGAAGATGATAGCTTAGGTACCGTTTTTTATGCAATAAGTTTATTCGTTCTAGTCACCCTTTCTTATCTCTTGAATTGGCCTCTTCTGAGTTTCATTGGCATATTAACAATGGCATATGGTGATGGTCTGGCTGCAATAGTAGGAAAGCGTTGGGGGAAATGGAAGCCATTTTCCATCGCGCCTGATAAGTCATTCCTAGGTAGCTTAACTGTTTTTACGGTAAATTTTATCCTCTGCATACTAAGCCTAACGGTCTTCTCAGATTTCTTCCGTATTCCAAGAACCCTAGGACTAGGACTTGCCCTATTCTTGTCTCTTGCTAGTGGATTATTCTCCGTATTATTGGAACTTAATGGCAAGAGAGGTTGTGACAATCTTACTTTACCCATAGGATCTGGTATATTTATAAGTCTAACGGTATATCTTGGTACCTGGTCATTATTGGTATATCTGGGAATTTCTGCACTGATCTTAGCCTACGCCTACAAACATCATGCAATTACCCTCGATGGCATAATAGCAGCCTTCCTAACCGCACTTACTCTCTATTCTTTCGGTGGCGTGTGGGTGGCGACTAGCTTACTAGTCTTTTTCATACTAGGAAGTATTATAAGTAAAATCAAAAATCAGACGAAATCCAGCGCAGAAACAAGACAAGAAGCCGGTTCAAGAAGAAACTGGAAACAAGTTCTAGCGAATTCTCTGCCTGCTTCCTTACTACTATGGTTATACTTCCTCTTGCCTAACCATGATTATCTACTACTCTTATCCATAGGTGTCTTCGCTGCCGCCCAAGCCGATACCTTTTCTTCCGAACTAGGTATGTTAAGTAAGGACACTGTCTACGATATTCTAACGCGAGAAAAATTACCCCGTGGCGTGTCGGGCGGAGTTTCTCGTATGGGACTTATTGCAGGGGTGCTCGGAAGTCTACTCTTGTCTCTTCTAGCCTTTCCGACTTTCGGATGGCGCGGTTTTATTATTGCAACGCTACTAGGTATCCTAGGTTCTCTCCTGGACAGCTTGGTGGGTTCTCTACTACAACGCAAATATAAAGACGCCCAGGGTCGCTGGCAAGATATCGCCCATACTTTGGGTGAAGCCCCGGCCAAAGGTCTACGTTTCATAAGTAACAACACCGTTAATCTCATCACATTGACACTTGTTAGCCTCGCAGGCATGCTTTACTTCATATTCATTTAAAAAAATAGGAGGACGCTATGCGTTCAGAAGCAGATATCTATAAGTTAATCGATGATTTTTCACAAGACTCTCGAATACGGGCAGTATTGTTGAATGGTTCTAGGGCGAATCCCGAAGTCACGGCTGATCCATTCCAAGATTATGACTTCGCATTTGTTGTAGATGCATTAGAAACATTTATTGAAGATACATCCTGGTTAGAACGTTTCGGCCCAAGATTAATTATGCAAATACCCGAATCTATGAGACATCCAGCAAATGATGGACATTACGGATGGATGTTTATTCTAGAAGATAATGTGCGTTTAGACATGCAATTTTTCCCAATTTCTATGATCCCCACTGTTCGAAACGATAGTTTGCTAAGAGTTCTAATAGATAAAGATGATCACTTCACAAACCTGCCACCATCTAGCGACCAAGCGTACTGGGTAGAAGCTCCTACAACTCTAGATTACTTCTCTTGCTGTAATAACTTCTATTGGTGCTTACAAAACGTGGCCAAAGCTATAGTCCGTAAAGAAATCCCACAAGCGCTGATTATGTATGAATCCGTCGTTAAACCAGAACTTTATGAAATGCTAAACTGGTTTATCGGCACACAACATAATTTTCGAATCAGTACTGGGAAAATGGGTAAATACTATGAAAAACACTTAAGCGACTCCTTGTATAAGATGTATCTTCAAACTTATGCACGAGCTGACGGATTAGAATTATGGGAAGCGATGGAATCTGCTATAGAATTATTCGAAATCCTAGCCATTACCGTTGGAAATAATATGGGATACCCCTTTAACCATCATGATAAAGTAGGTATCCTCAAACACTTAACGTGGCTTAAAACTTTTCTCTAAATATTTCTAGTACGCATAGCCCGCATCGCGTTTAGTACAGCAATAATCGTTACACCTACATCTGCGAATACAGCAAGCCACATGCCCGCAATTCCAAGAGCTCCAAGAATAAGAAATAATACTTTTATCCCCAATGCTAGAATAATATTCTGGTATACAATGCTCCTTGTTTTACGCGCTATCTTTACCGCAGTAGATACGAGAGAAGGTTCATCGGACATAATCACCACATCCGCTGCTTCTATCGCTACGTCACTACCTAAGCCTCCCATAGCAACCCCTACATCCGCTCTCGCTAGAAGAGGGGCATCGTTTATACCATCTCCTACAGCTAGTACTTTTGCCGATGCTTGTTTCCCTTTAACTTCCGATTCTATTTTTATGAGATGTCTTACCTTATCCTGTGGCAAGAGTTCAGCCTCGAACCCATCTAATCCCAGCGTGTTCTGGACTTCTTCTGCCACTTCGATTTTATCTCCGGTCAGCATCATAACCTTATCAATACCTAACTCCTTAAGCTTAAGGACAGCCTCTCGGGCATCGGGCTTCACAGTATCCATAAGTACCAGAGCACCCATATACTCGCCTCCTCTAGCTACATAAACAGTCGCTCCGAAACCGCGTTCGATGGGCTGATATTGAATTTTATGCTCTAACATAAGTCTATGATTACCAACAAGAATGGTATTTTCTGCAATTTGTAATTTCACGCCTTGCCCAGGAATTTCTTCGCTTGATAAGACCTGTGAAGTATCAATAATACCTGGATAATGACGAATTATAGAAGCGGCAATAGGGTGGTTGGAATAATGTTCCGCAATAGCGGCTGTTTCTAATAATTCCTCTTTACTAACACCATCAATGGGGACACTATCTACCACTTGAAATTCGCCTTCAGTTAATGTACCCGTCTTATCAAATATAACTGTATTTACTTGATACAAAGCCTCCAAATAATTACTTCCCTTAATAAGAATACCACGCTTAGAAGCACCACCTATACCTGCAAAGAAACTCAGTGGAACCGACACAACGAAGGCACATGGACAAGAAATCACAAGAAATACCAAGGCTCTGTAAACCCAATCTGAGAAGACTTGATCTGCAAATAAAAGTGGAGGAAGTAAGGCCAGAGCAAGTGCCATAAATACAATGATAGGGGTATAATAGCGTGCAAATCTAGACATAAAGCGTTCGGTTTTCGCTTTATTCTCACCAGCATCTTGGACTAAATCCAAAATTTTCTGAACAGTAGAATCTTGGTAGGGCTTCACGACACGAATATGCAACAAACCACTTAAATTCATCGTAGCACTTAGAACATCGTCACCTACATGCACTTCTCTAGGCATAGACTCTCCTGTCAAGGCAGAAGTATCCAAACTACTGTCACCACGTACCACAACTCCATCGAGCGGAATCCTCTCACCGGGTTTCACAACGATATGTGAGCCAACAGAAACTTCCTCAGGTGAAACCTCCACTAAGTCCCCTTCTATAAGTAACATGGCTTTCTCAGGCCGAAGCTTCATAAGTGATTTAATCGAGCGCCTAGAATTCTCCATAGAAATATCTTGGAAAAGCTCTCCTATAAGATAAAATAGCATTACCGCTACCGCTTCCGCATATTCCCCTATAACGAAGGCTCCAATCGTTGCGATGCTCATGAGGAAGTGTTCCGTGAATATTTGGCCTTTGGCAATACCTGCCACTGCACGATATAACTCCTGATATCCAACAATCAGATACGAGGCTAAGAATAAAACAAATGTATATGCTCTAGGTAAATCTAGAATAACCGCTAGAATAAGCAGTACTGCACCAAGTACAAGACGTAAAATAATAGACTTATGTTCTACATAAAAAGGTTTATCTTCTTGGAAATTCACCTTCGCCTCAGATTTTTCATAAACTTCTACCTCAGGCTCATGAATTCTAACGATATCTTGAATATCATGTAGAATATTCTGAAAGTGACCTTCTTCTGGAAATTCAACACTCATTTGCTGACGAATTAAATTCACTTTGGCCTGAACACCATCCATTTGATTGACTTCATCTTCTATCTTCTGAGCACAATCTGCACATTGTAAGTCGCGTAAAATAATCTCTTTTCTCATCTTCTTACTTCCTATTTCTCTTCTTTCACATGATCAAAACCTTGATGTAAAATACTCTCAACATGATCATCATCCAAAGAATAATAAATAACTTTTCCTTCTCTACGGTTCTTCACCAAATGCGCCTGCTTAAGCAAACGTAATTGATGAGAAATAGCCGACTGACTCATCCCAAGCAGATAGGAGATGTCACCAACACACAATTCACTTTCTGCCAAAGCCCACAATATTCTTACTCTAGTAGTATCACTAAAGGCCTTAAATAAACCAGCCAGGTCCTCTGTTACGATACTCTCTGGCATCTTCTTCTCAAGGGACTCAACTAATTCAATATCTAAAACATTACTGCAATCAGCTTTCACTTAGGCTCTCCTTACTTGTAGTATGAAACGTTTATGCGGCTATCACATGAACACTTGCTCATTTGTTCATGTTTAAATTCTAACAGCTGCAAAATAAATGTCAATAGACAAATACTCTATTTTCAACTTCACAAATTATGTAAGTAAATAATAGAGATTCTATGTCCAAGTACAGAGCATTTAGGCTAGGACTAGGAATCGCCTATGCAAACGAAAATTCGTACCAAAAAATAAAATGTAGCAAATTATTTAGTGGTAGAAATTTACGATATTTCAGGATTCTCCTGAATAATTCCAGAAATTTCTCACACAAGTCAAAATTCATGCCAGAATATAAAATGCAATATGATATCTAGTGGCAGGAATTTGCGATTTAGTGGACGCCGCTCACTTAAACGAAAATTCGTGCCAGATTATAAAATCCAACATATTATTTGACCTCGAAAATCCATGATTTTT
>CAYMOG010000032.1:0-17035 GCA_964392065.1 uncultured Oscillospiraceae bacterium | reverse complement strand
TGCTCCGTCCGACTTAACTGACCAAGCCTTTTCTTCTTCATCATAAGCCACCTCAACATCTGCGTCTTTTAAACGGCTTGACTTGCTTTGGCCGGGGCCAGTTTTGCGTAAATTCTTGTCTTCTAGCTCTTCTTTTTCGTCCTTAGAGGCATGGCCTATCCAATCCTTTGCTTGGGAAATAGCTATAGGGATGGCTCTGCTTTCATCATAACCGTCTCTCACCATTGCATTGGCGATATCAATAGCCTTTAGACGCACATGTTCTTCTAAGTTTTTCATAGAGTCGGGATAATCACTTTTTGACCAAGGCATAGACATTCTTCCCTTATTACTTGTCTTTTATTTCCTCGAAATACGCTTCTATATTGGCAATCGATTTTTCGCTTAATCGATCATATGCTTGTTCTGTCATACCACTGGATGTACCCATCACGATTACATTCTCTCTATCCATGACGCGATCAGCAATTTCTCCTAGAGCTTCTTTCGTATCACAGCAGAAAATATTTTCGGAATTCTCTATCCATTTTTCTAGTGCATCGCTATCTGCTGCAGGTCCGATAGAAGTATTGAACATGATTTTGCCGTTCCCTAATACTTGAAATTCTTCCTCATGCAGTAAAATGACATTTCGATTAAGACATGTAATAACAACTTCTGATTCTTCTAGAAGCGTATGTAAGTCCTTAAATTGCATGCCCTGTGCTTCCCTCTCAGGTTTAGGCTTCGTCGCAAAATAGGAGATATTTGCACCGAGATGCAAGAGAGCTTCTGCCGTCATGCCACCGGAAACACCCAAACCAACGAAACCTATTTTGAGATTATTGATTTCCAAGGGACGTTCCTTCCACATAGGATAGTTATAGCCATGTAGAATTTTTACCAATTGATAAATTACATATTCTGTAACACCATGATCACCATAGTCTCGAATACCTTTTACAGTAATATTATTTTTTTCTGCGTAATCGATATCGACATTGGCGCTTTCTTTGGAGTACAAGCTGCAATTCATGCCTACATAACGCAGGTTGGGAGCGGCGGCGAGAATTTCTGCATCAATCTTCGGTTCGGTACGCACGATGAGTGCATCCGCATCGCTTATTTTCTCAATAATTTCTTCCTTAGAGTCAGGAATCTCATCGTAACAAACTATCTCTTCAGCATAATCCTTGAGTTTCTCTTGTGCCCAGTCCTGATAAGCCGATGGGCCTAATTGTACTAATTTCTTAAATTTCATGTTTGAACTCCTTCTAATAAAATTGCATTGGTGATTGTAAGTTTCTCATGAGTGAAACGACACTCCATCCTGCGATATCGGAAGTCGCGGAATAAATATCTACAATCGCTCGAATTCCTGCGGTATTGACTTCAGTTCTATGGTCGTCTCCAATAAAATCCGGAACTGTAGTGATTCTAGCCGAAGTGTTTTCTGGACCCTTCGTGGCCAATGCCGTAGCGACCATGACATTTACTTGCGTAGGTAATAATGCTATAGCTTCTGCTGTAGTTCCTGACAAAACTTCTTTTTCTTCTTCAAGAATTTCTGGAGAAAACAATTCTGTGTTCCATAGAGGTCTTGGATTCTTGTGCGTGTGGATTTCGGCGTCAATTTCTATACTTTTTCCATCTTCACTCCCATAACCATGTCCTGGCTCTACGCCTTGACTTGCCATTAAACTGACGGTTTGCAACACATCGAATCCACCGACTGCACCACTTGGTATGTGAATTTTTGCATTTTGTTTTTTGGCCATTTCCATTGCTTCTTCATAAAATGCTCTGTCAGCAAATGCACCGATAGACAGAGGGATAACGCTTGTTCCCTGGGCCAAAGCATCCACAGCCAATTCCTTAAACAAGTTAATTGAAGCCGCTTCGACCAAATAATCCGCTCTAAGCGCGAGTAGCTCTTCTACACTCGAACAGACTTGACCATGACCTATTTGATCAACTACCTCTTCCGTATCTTCTATTTGCCTAGAATAAGCACCCAAAAATTCGTAATTCTCAAGCAACCCTTCCTTATAGGCATGGGCAACGATTCTTCCCAAGTGCCCCAAACCTACAATAACAAAACTTTTCTTCATTTCTTACCCTCATTTTTCTTTCATATAATGATTTGTTTATAAAGTTTACCATACGGGTAGTAAATTGACTTTCCCTTTTGTTCATTAAGCTTTTTAAGCTTATTTTAAATCGGAAATTAGATTTCTGTTAGAATACATTTATAGTAAGGAGTGTGCTAGATGAAACAATTAGAAGCGAAAACATATCTTATCCCAAGAGATCCCCCGTACCCCTCCAATACACTAGAAGTCCTACTTTACAAACAGGCAATGCATGCTATTACACAAGAGAAAGTATGTACCTTATTCGAGCAAAATGGTTGGGAACCCCCCTGGTTTAATGGCATATATAATTACCACCACTTCCACTCGGAAGCACATGAAGTCCTAGCCGTTACTAGAGGTTCAATTTCTGTACAACTTGGTGGACCCGGCGGAGAAATATTCCATCTCACTATGGGAGACATAATTCTCTTACCGGCAGGAGTTGCCCATAAACGTATAGAGAGTAGCGAAGATTACGAAATCGCAGGCTCCTATCCTTCTGGCCAAAGCCCCGACCTACGGAAAGGAAGCCATGAAGAATGGGAAGAAGTTCTCAATAATATATCCAAGGTGAAATTATGGAAGAAAAACCCGGTTACAGGAGATTAGTTAAGAGGTTTGCGTTGTTTCTTCCATTGTGCTTGGCTCTTGAGTCTGCTCTTCTGAGCTAGAAGTTGTTGGTGCTGGAGTGGGTAGCTTAAACATATCAATCTCTACCAATTCATTTAAATCTTCTAATAATTTAGCCGTACGATAATCCAATGATAATAATTCAATTTGTTTCAATTGATTCTCTTGCATATGGAGCTGTACCTGGTTACTTAATATTGTGTTGTAACGGTATTCTAGAGTGTCTATAAATAAGTAGCTATGATAGAGACTGCGCAGGCTTTGGCCAACATAATAACGTCCTGCAAGACTAAATTCAGAAGATTGAAGTAGAATTCTCTCTAAATTATAAATATCGTCTGATACGTTTGAAGATAGAGTCAATTGATAACCTTCGAAAACGAGGTGATAATAGAACACACCTTTCTTGTCTGCATTAGTAAGTTCTAACTGGTACTGTTCCTTGGGAACACCAAACGTATCGATTATTTCATCCATTGTATAGTCTTCATTTAGCTCTAGAAATACATCTCCATTTGAATTTAATACTTCCTCTGAGACCTTCCAAGTATCTGAGGGAATGGCATCGACAATAGCAAAATCTTTACCTTTACGATAGATCGTAACCGTATGGTACTGCTGATTAGAGCTAGATTCGGTTGTAGTGGGACCTGTAGGAATATTTTCAGATGACGGAGTTGTTAGGTTTTCTTCACTTTCTTCAGCTTCTTCGGTTATAGAAGAGGCTTCTGCAAGCTCTGACTTTGTAGTTTCTATAACTTGAGTATTTTCTTCTATGCGTGTGGGCAAACTTACGGTCTTATTCGTATCCATAAATGCACCATGCATAGGTATTCTAAATTGCACTTGGTCCATACGTAATGAAACAATATTACTTGTATCCACATCCGTGTTATTAACATATAGATGATAATAATCAATCAAAGCCGAGAGTTTCTCTTCACGTACTTCCGCATCATCGGAGTCTGAATAAATTATTCTTAATAAAGTATCCTTATTTTCATCGAAGAGTGCTCCGAAATAGAGAGCAGAAAAATTTTTAAGCTCCAGGCTCGATCTTACCCAGTCACGGGCTAAGAAGCTCTGACCATTTTCTGTTACGGATAGAATGATAGGAACTCTTTCTAAAACATTATCTCGGGTATATTCTAACCAATGGAAAGTAGCATTATTAAGGAAATCTTCATAATCATCCCCGTGGCTAAGCATACTACTGACCGTACTTCTGCGTTCCGAAAAACTCATAGTCGAAAATGTTTCAACATTCTGGCCGATGGTGTCTTGTAACAGTTCAATGTAGAGTTGGAACTCTTCAAGTGATATATCATCTAATTGTCCTCTACGAAAGCGATGATAATTATCCATAATCTCATTAGAATTATTGATGCTATCACTGATAATTTGAAGAATTTCATTGGCTGAAGAAGTTCCTATTAGACCTGCACTAGGGCTAGGTTCTGCTTCCGTTTGTGTTGTAGAACGGACTTCACTTGCTTGGGTAGTTTCACTCGAAGATAGGTATGTAGAGACGTCTGCGGTTTGCCGTGTTTGTTCTTCTAAGTAACGTGTAAAAATATAAGCAGAGATGGCCAGAATCGCCACAACTACTAACACAATAATTAGATAAAAATTCCTAGCAAATTGTTTGTTCAACCCTGCTTCGTCTCCCCCATGTAATATGCTTAATTATACTTAGTTTACAGAACTATGGCAAACTTATGAAGACAATTTTAAATCAACTTCATAATTACCAGACTATTACGTGAAGAGTTTTCTTTTAATTCTTTGCAAGGCGTTATCTACAGCCTTTTCACTAATTTCTAAATGTGATGATATTTCTCTATAACTTAATCCAAGAAGTCTTTTATACATCACCTCTCGCTCCAATTTCGACAGTTTTTTCTCTAATAAAGTATGCATCTCTTCGTTCGCTTCACCACTTTCCCATTCGGCTTCTGTTGTGAAATATTCTATTTCAAAACCTTCCACAAGTGGTAAAGAATTACTAAGCATAGCATTTTTATGCGTTTCAGCTCTACGAATCGCATCAATGACTGCCCGCGTTGCATTTTGCTTCGCATACGCAGAAAATGGCACTTCTGAATTCAAGTCAAAAGTAAGAATCGAGCGATATAAAGCAATACTGGCTTCTTGAATTATATCGTCACGATCGGCACCTCGGATAAAATATTTATTGGCCAAAGATTTCATCAAAGGTTTATAGCGCTCTAACACGAGCTCCAGGGCCTCTTCATCTTTATCTTGAGCTCTCTGCAACAACACCCATTCTTCTTGTTTTTCATTCATAGCTTAATTACTTAGTCTAGCCCTTAACACCTCATACATTGCAATTGCAGCTGCATTGGAAGCATTAAGTGAATTAATTTTTCCTCGCATAGGAATACTGAGTAGAAAATCACAGTGGTTTACAGTCGAAGGAGAAATACCTTTCCCTTCATTACCAACAACTAGGGCCAGAGCCCCCGTTAGATTCTGAGCTTCAAACATTGCTTGGCCTTCCATTGATAAACCTGCAATCCAGACACCCTTCTCTTTTAATTCGTCAATCGCTTGATTTAGGTTCGTAACGCGAGCGCAAGGTACATATTCAATAGCTCCAGCGGATGCTTTGGCCGCTGCTGCATCTAATGATACAGATCGTCTTTTCGTAATAACTACCCCATGGGCACCTACACAATCCGCAGTTCTTAATATCGCGCCTAAGTTCTGAGAATCTTGAATTTGGTCCAACAGTATCAAGAATGGATCTTCTCCTCTCGACTTAGCTAGCTCTAGAATATCATCAATTTCCACATATTCGTGGGCAGCTACCTCAGCAATGATACCTTGATGATTATAGGTGACAGCCATCCGATCGAGGGCTTTACGGTCAACAGGATAATGCACAGCTTCGGTGTCCTTTAGTTGACGAATAATATCCATAAGTCTACGATCTGGTCTTTTATCTTCTTCGGTTTTCAAGTACCATACTTTATTAAATGTTCGTCCAGCTTTGAGCGCTTCTTCTACCGCATTTCTACCTTCTAACCGAGATTCATCTTGTATGTCTAGAGTTAAATCGTCTTGTCGGGAGTCTAAGTCTTCGTATGGATTATTACGGTTACTACGCTTCTGATTATGTTGATAGGATCGAGACCTTTGGCTAATTCTATCGTTATCGGATCTTCGTTTACGCTGCTCGTCTCGATTCCTATTTTTACTAAATTCTTTAGCCATCCTTCTCTCCTTCTATAATGATTAACGTCATAATTTCTTCTAATCGTTTATCTTGATTTGATAAGTGTAAATATCCTATTAAGGCTTCTAAAGCACTTGCCCATGCATACTCTTGAGGACTGGCATGCTTAGCCATGGTACCATGATTAGCATTTCGTCCACGCCGTAAAATATTTTCTTCTGCTTCGGTTAGGTATGGACGAATATTTACAGCAGCTTTTGCTTGGAAGCTTGCACGGGCAAAATGAACCGCAAGATAATGAAGGTGTCCGGCTTTTGCTCTATGTTCTGTAAGCACCTTCTTTCGAATATATAACTCATAAACAGCATCACCTATATAAGCCAAATTATCGATGGGCACTTCTTGAATATTCAAACCGCTACTCCTACTTCTTCTCAATCTTAGGCCCTTGTGGTGTGTCCGTTATTATATAGCCTTGATTTTGAACTTCATCCCGTAATTTATCGGCCAAAGCATAGTTTTTCTCCTGCTTCGCCATTTGTCTTTTTTCTACTAGCTCTTTAATTTCTTGTGGTATTTCTTCATCCCATTCGAAATGAATTCCCAAGACATATAGTAATTTTTCCAGAGTAGAAGACGCTTTAGCTAGCGCCTCATGATCTTTAACTTCTTGTAACTCCACATTAATCTGTCTAATAAAATCAAAAAGCTTACCAAGAGCATCTGCAGTATTCATATCATCATTCATCGCAGCTTCAAATCCTTGGATAGTATGCTTAATAGCTTGATCAATCCTTAAGCTTTGCTCTACATCCGTGGATTCTTTTCCTTGTGCCAATTGAAACTGAATGTTTTTCCAACAAGTTTCCATACGTTCGTATGCATGCTTAAATTGTTCCATCAAATCAATGGAATAGTTTATAGGACTTCTATAATGAGAATTCAGAAGAAAAAGTCGAATCGGCATATATCCGTATACTTTTGCAATCTCTCTAACCGTAAAGAAGTTCCCTTCAGATTTAGACATTTTCTGATCGTCTACTGTGATAAAGCCATTATGCATCCAGTAATGAACAAAAGTCTTTTCATTAGCCGCTTCAGACTGTGCAATTTCATTTTCATGGTGAGGGAAAATCAAGTCTTGTCCACCACAATGAATGTCAATGGTTTCACCAAGATACTTCTTCACCATAGCAGAGCACTCAATATGCCATCCTGGTCTCCCATCCCCCCATGGACTAGGCCAAAAAGGTTCTCCAGCTTTTTTGAATTTCCACATTACAAAATCGACCGCATCTTGTTTACCAGAACGCTCGCTCAAATCTTTTCTTGCATTTTGAATTAAATCATCAAGATTAAATTTCGAAAGTTTTGCGTACGCAGGGAATTTTCTCACAGCAAAATACACACCATCTTCAGCAATATAGGCATAGCCTTTATCCATCAAGTCTTGAATAAGAGCAATCATCTCTGAAATTGTTTCCGTTGCTCTTGGGTGGTAAGTGGCTTTCATTATATTTAGACCCTCTGCATCAATAAAATATTCTGAAATGTAGCGATCAGCCAGATCTTGAACTAGAATATTCTCAGTATTAGCTTCTTGGATCATCTTGTCATCTATATCTGTAAAATTCTGAACGAATTGCACTTCATATCCCAAGTATTGAAGATAGCGACGCAAGGTATCGAATGTAACAAACGGTCTAGCATTTCCTAAATGAAAAAAATTGTAGACGGTTGGTCCACAGAGATAAATCTTAACTTTCCCTTCTTCTAAAGGGGTAAACAGTTCCTTTTCCCTCGTCAGGGTGTTAAAAATCTTCATAATTAAATTCCCATAATATTTTTATATAAAAAACCAATTAGCACTCTCCTCTTCGACACCTAACCGTATAGTCAGGTGGGTGCTCTGCGCCGGTCTTATACCTTCCGCTTGGCTGTGCCTACGGCATGGTACTATTCCGATCTAACGAACGAGCTCCCTATTAAGTCAATGCAGGTTCAAAAATGGAAAGCACTAACTGGTAGATAAATTATAGCACGAATGTCCACTTCTTGGAAACTAGCCACTTACATCCATCGTGTTTATTTTTCAAAATCCAGTACTAATCCTCATCCACATAAGGCGCAACAGAATAAATTGTATTGCTCTCATAACGATCGCCGCTCCTAAGGACAGGACTAGGAAAATGCGAAACATTTATTGCATCGGGAACATTTTGTGTCTCTAAACAAATAGCACGATACGATGGCACATCTGCATGCTTATCAATAATTTGCGTATAAACTTGCATTCCAGGCTCCGTCGTATAACAAACTAGTTGAACACCTTTCTTTTTATTAATGACTCGCCCTGCATAACGTAGCTCGCCTCTCTCTTCTGCATCCACTAAGAAATTATGGTCTAAGCCACCAACGCGTCTAATGCGCTCATCATCACTGTTTTCTAACACGCTTAATACTCTAGCTGATCTGAAATCAAATCCGGTATTATCCACTTTTAGTACTTCACCCGTTGGAATTAATAATGCATCCACAGGTGTAAAATAAGACGCATTCACTTCTAAGAACAAATCATTGATTGCTGGTTCTTCGCCCAGAGTGAAATATGCATGATTTGTAAGATTAATAATAGTATCTTCTGTCGTCTCAACCGAATACGTAATTTGTAAACTTCTATCTTCAGAAAACAAATAGCGCACATCAAAAGTTCTATCCCCCGGGAATTGATCACTTAAATGCTCTACTTGAAGACGTAAATGCACTTCATCCTTTTCTATGCCAACGCATTCCCAAACCTTCTGGTCAATCCCGTTATGCCCACTGTGACAGACATGTTGGGTTCCATGTTTATCAAGTTTATAAAATTGGTCATGCAGTCTAAACTCTCCATTGGCAATACGGTTCGCCACAGGCCCACACACACCTCCCCGATGATCGGTTCCTTCAACAAACTCCTCGAAGGTATCATAAGTTAGAATATAATCTTCCAATTCACCCTCATCATGCATCACCTGCCAACGTGTTAAGGTAGCGCCATAATTAGAAATACTAACCTTATCTCCCGTAGAGTTTTCGAGAGTAAATAATTTGACCTCTTGACCATGAAAATCTGCTGCAATAACTTCTTCTTTATAATCTTTCATATATTCTCCTTATAATCTGTTCGCATGTTACTAGCTATGGCAAGTAAGCGTACCTGAGCATTTGTAGCGGCCAAAGCCTCTGCCCCCTCCCACATACTAGCTCCAGAACTCACCACATCATCCATCAACCAAACGGTTTGATTTTCTAATCGTTCTGGCTGACTAATCTGAAATGCATTACTAATATTCGCCACACGCTCTTGTCTCGTTCCACACTCCGATTGACGTCTAGTTGACTTCTCTCTATGCATCAAATAAGACCAATCGTCCACGTGAATATGTTTCTGCATTTCCTCTAATACTAATTTTACCTGATTATACCCTCTTTCTCTGGCCCTTTTTGAATGAAGGGGGAGGGCAATTATTTTCGGTGTCACATCGTTCTGATAGTCTTTTAAGACTTCATGAAAAAATATAGCCATTAACCCTCCTAAACTTTTAGAAAAATCTACACGATCATGGAATTTAAGCGCTCGAATTCCATGTCTAATATCCTCTTGATAGTAAGCTAACGCATATAAAGGATAATGTTTATTGTCTAAAGCATTCCCAGGATTCTTCAGTAAAATAAAATTACGTTCCTTTGGCCTCAGGCTCAGACCAGAAAAACAAAAGGAGCAAATCCCTGGTGGATAAGCCCCTTCCTTTAAACCTCTATGGCAATATGAACATATATTGGGGAAAATATCTTCCCATAGTTTTTCTACTGTATATTTCCATCGAACGGCACGTACGCGTTTCAACATAAATACTATTCCATATAGTTTTTAGCTTCCTTCTGGATAGCTTCAACTCGATCTAATCTCTCCCATGGCAAATCCAAGTCCTTACGACCAAAGTGTCCATAACTAGCCGTTTGCCTATAAATAGGTCTGCGCAAATCCAAAGTGTCAATAATACCATTCGGAGTAAAGTCTATGACTTCTCCAAGAATTGTTGCAATCTTATCATCTGAAAGTTTACCAGTCCCCTTCGTATCCACGAAAATAGAAACAGGTTCTGCAACACCAATAGCATAAGCGATTTCAATCATACATTGAGTTGCTAAGCCCGCTGCAACGACATTTTTGGCTGCATAACGAGCAATATAGGACGCGGAGCGGTCTACTTTTGTAGGATCCTTGCCAGAAAATGAACCACCACCATGAGGAGCTGAACCTCCGTATGTATCTACTATAATTTTCCGTCCCGTTAAACCGGAATCTGCTCTAGGTCCCCCCAGAACGAAGCGTCCTGTAGGGTTAATGAGAATTTCAGTTTCATCATCTAGTAATTCTTCTGGAATACATGGCGCAATAACTTCCTTGAAAATATCTTCTCTTAATTTGCTAGTTTCAATTTCAGGTGCATGCTGAGTAGAAACTACTACAGTATGAACCCTTTCTACAGCCCCATTTAGATACTCTACAGTTACTTGCGCCTTACCATCAGGTCTAATGTAATCCAGGATACCTTTCTTTCTAACTTCGGCCAACTTTTTAGTCAAAGTATGCGCTAAGCTGATGGGTAATGGCATATAATCTTCGGTCTCATTACACGCATAACCAAACATCATACCCTGGTCACCTGCACCCGTAGCGGATTCCTCTGAGTCATAAGCTTGATTCACACCCTGGGCAATATCCGAAGATTGTTCATCAATTGCAGTAAGTACGCCACATGTTTCCGCATCGAAACCTAAATCCGACGAATTATATCCAATTTCCGCAATCACCGTTCTAGCAACTTTAGGAATATCCACATAGCAATCCGTGGTAATTTCTCCAACTATATAAACCATCCCAGTTGTTGCTATACATTCACAAGCAACCCTAGCATTGGGATCTTCTGCGAGAATTTCATCTAGTATTTGATCGGCTATCTGGTCGCAAACTTTATCAGGGTGTCCCTCTGTAACCGATTCTGATGTAAATAAATAACGATTATCTGTCATTCTTATCTCCTTCAATTCTTTCTAGCTTGGTCTATGTTACAGTAGTCTTCGTATATTTTCCAAACAAAAATCTTTTATATCATTCTAACACGGACCCTTACTTCATCGAATACTAAAAATCTACAAAATCCGACATTTCACGAAACAACAATTGTAGGTTTTTGTAGGTTTTTCTTCAGTTTATCTTCGCCTCTTCCTTTTATACTTTTTATAGGAGGTGCCACATGCAAATAGATATTATAGATCCCGATTTTGACTACTTAGAAGTGCTAACCCAACATATCCTTAGTTTGGATGCTTCCATTGAAATAAGAACTTATACCAATCTTGATAGTTGGGAGGCAGTGGAAGATTTAAAGGATAGAAATTATCTTTTAATTTATACACTAGATTTTTTTCCTGATTTCAAGCCTAATGCGAATGTATTAGTTTTACGTGATGCTTTGCCCTTTGGCCTTGTACTTGGAAACTCCCAAGATAAAATCATTTTACGCCTAGGACCAATTCAAGAAATTCTTGACCCTATTGCGTATGCCCTAGAAAAATCAGATCTTATTAAAAGTACTATAAGCCCCATTAGAACATATATTAGTTATAGTTTAGATCTATTAGAAATTACGAATTTCAAATTAGAAATATACCGAGCGAAAAAAGCTGGAACAAAGGTTATTCTCTTAGAAATTGGACCAATGTTCACCTATACTCCCAGTTCGGTATCGGCACCAAACTATTTACTGGATTTATCACTAGAAAAAGTGAATGTCGACACTATTTCTAAATATTTAGAACCATGGCCGGAGGACCATCATGTCTTGCGTCTCGTCTTGGCCAAACGATCTGACGACTGGTTTTTGGCACCAGTCGAGTATTTGCGCAAAACGATAGCTTATTTAAGTTCCTGGTGTAGAGAACACTACAAGAACAAATGGAAGATCTTCGTATTTGCTCGTATGGTGCCATTTCAAGCTCTAAAAATCTTAGCTAGCTTAAGTTCAGAAATGCTCTATAAACTTCCTGAACATTATGCCCAAAGTGAAATGCTTCAGGAAGAACTTGCAACTTTAGTAGGTCTACTACCTATAAATGCACAGATGAGACCCTGGGAGATGGATTGAGGAACTGACTTATGAAAGATAAATTTTATGAATCCATAGAATATGAAGAAATATGCAACAGAGTATACGAGACCTTACTTAGTGAGGAGGATATTGATGATATTAATGTGCGTAGAATAATATCTTGGGTATTAAGCAAAAGGGAAACCGAAAGCAAATTAGATTTTCAAGCACGTACGGATTTAGAAGAACGCATTTTTAATCGCTTTCGCCGCTTAGACATTTTACAATCTTATCTTGATGATCCAGACATAACTGAAATTATGGTCAATAGTCCTGAGGAAATCTTCTTTGAGAAATTCGGTAAACTTTTCCGAAGTCCTGAACGTTTTCGCAATACAAAGGATCTTGAAAATATTATTACAAGCTTCTTTGCTAAACATAATGTTCCTCTGTCTAACAGCTTTCCTATGAATAGTTTACGCCTACCTGACGGGTCTAGGGCTAATGCTGTTCTTCCACCAATATCTCAAGGGAGCGCAATATTAACCATAAGAAAGTTCTCTGGTTTAAAACCTAATTTACACAATTTAATCGAGATGCATTTCTTAGATTATGAACTCGCCAATTATTTAATTGCTGCAGTGAAATCAAAAAAAGCCATCATCATTGGTGGAGGTACAGGCACCGGGAAAACTACCTTATTAAATATTTTATCAGCTTACATACCAGAAAAAGAAAGAATTATTACTATTGAAGATTCTCCAGAATTACAATTACAAAATAAAACCAATTGGATAAAGCTATGTACTCGAGAGCAAGGCCCAGACGGATCAGAGGCCATAACAAGCAGTGCTTTAATACGAAACGCTTTGCGCATGCGTCCTGACCGCATTATTGTCGGAGAGGTCCGAGGTGAGGAAGCCTACGATATGCTTCAAGCCGCCATGAGTGGCCATCCTGGTACTTTGTGTACGGTACATGGAAATGATTGCCAAAGCATGTTACGTCGAACTGCTGACCTAATCTTATCGAGTTCCAAATTAGATTATCACATGATTTTACGTCAACTATCAGACTCTTTCGATATTCTTGTTCATATTGAAAGAAATGCTGAAGGTATCCGATATATAGATGAAGTATGTGAAATTTCATCCCACGAAAAAGAAGGATTTCAACTCGAAGTTATATATAAGAAAGAAGGATTGGAATGAAAAACCAAGTACTCATAATTAAAATGATTTTAATATTTATATTAACACCAATTTTCTGGCCCTTAGTTTCCCTTTTTACACTTGTTCATATAATCAGGATAATACTCAGCTTACTCTCATCAGCCATTATTGTTCCTGTCTTTTTTTCTATGTATAGATATTTTGAAAGAAAGTACGCTAGGCAATCTCTACAACTCTTTACACAAGTTTGCTTGAGTCACATAAACATGGGGGACAGTCTTCACATCTCCATGAAACAGGCTCTTGATTCTTTGCTCGTAAGAACGAAATTTCCATATCAGAAAAAATCTCTACGCAAGGCGAAACTAGGACTTGAACTGCATAAAGACTTTCAAGATAATCTTCCATTATTAACTGAACTCTTCCCTTGTCCTGAGTCACAAGCCTTTTTCCTACTATTGAACAATCCGAGTCTGATGGGAAAACAAGTAAAAAGTCTATTTCAAGGTTTCGAGAGAAACCTAAGAGAAATACTTAAAAGAGAAGAAAGTATTGCAGCTGAAAAAAGCAAGAGCTTAATCGAATCTTTATCTCTCCTTATGATGCCAGTTTTAATCATTTTTTTCTTAAAAAACACTGCAATGGAATTTTACAGTAATGCTTTTCATAATGCCCAAAGTCAAAACCTACTACTTCTTGCTTATGCTCTTTTTATTGGTTCCCTGATTTTTATAAAACGAATATTCTGGCCAATGGAGAAAATAAGAAGAATAAACAATAAGAAGACGAAAGGCCCTATCAAAAGTAATGAAAATAATCTCCTTCTTTTATTCTTTCTACGAAGTAAAGTTGAACGCAGTCTCCACCACTACGATGTAACTGGAAATTTAAAGAAAGACCAAATACGCTATTTACAAAATAAAAAGCGTATACGATTCTTTTTTTACGCACTAATACTTACAGGTTTCACTTGGATTAATGGATTGCCAGTCATCCTTAGTATTCTCATCTTTTTCTTAATTTTTCTCTACCCTGATTATCGTTTAATTGAAAATTTTAAAGAATATCGAGAACAACAAATCGCCAGCTTAGGACAGTTCTTTCAGTACTTAATATTATGTCTGAAATCGGGTATGTCAGTAGAATATGCATTAGCAACAATAGAAGATAATCTTGGCGAAAACTTCCCTCTACGCCCAGAAATAAAACGCATAAATCTTGAACTTCTTAATCAAAACTCTCTTGATAATAGTTTAAACAACTTTGCGAGTAACATAGATTTTCCTGAAGTATCTATGTATCTCCACCTATTGAAACTCCATGCCTATACTGGAAATCGTGAGGATCTTGAACTCTTGGACTTACAAAATCAACAGTTTCAACATATTTTAGAGGAAGAAGCCAAAAAGCAAATCGCTCGCAAAAGTAATAATTACTTAGTACCCATGCTAATGAACCTATTTGCAGTAATGCTTATAAGTATCGCCCCTATCCTTCCTTACTTCCAATTCTAGAAAATTGTAGGTTTTTAGCTAAGAAATGTGGATGGATTAGCCGCTAAACTATAAATGCGCGCAAAACATTTAGGAGGTAAACCATATGAAATTACTACAAAAACTTAAAGCATCAACCTTTATCAAAGAAGAGAAAGGTTCTCAAGTATTAGAGATTGTAATTGTCATTGCTGTCCTTTTAGCCGTGGCATTACTATTCAATCAAGAACTAAAAGCATTTGCCAATCAACTATTTGGTACCGTTTTTTCAGACAGTAGTATTTTTGAAGTATTAGGGTGATAAGTATGAAGGGATTTGAATTGAAACACACAAATGAAGGTAAAGAATACTTAGTTTACCAAAGTAAAGAAAAATTGCATTTCGAGCATTATGTGAAAACTTGGCTAAATACCAGTCAGAATAAGTATTTTATGCAATGGAAAGAATATGAAAGCTACTCTGGAAGAAGTATTTATTGTGATGTAAGTAAAGGCAGATCCCTTCAATCTTTTATACAAGAGAATAATCGGTGTGATCTTGTTCTCAAAATAATTAGAGAATTATGTAATGCTTTTATATTGCTAGATAAAAGTATTCTAGATAGAAATAGAATGCTTCTAGACCCCTCATTAATTTTCGTTTTTAATTCAAAAGAAGAAGATGCTTTAGTAAGTGTGAAAATAATTTATTTACCATTTAAAGTCGAACATAAAATTTTAGAGACAAATAACAATAGAAATAATTTGTTTACTTTGTTATTAGAAAGTTACTTTAAACTCGATAAGAAATCTTCAAAAATGGAGCAAATACGCTTATTAGAAGCTGCCAAAGAAGGGGAAAGCTTTTTACTGGATGTTCTACCACATACGCGGAAAAGAATTTCAATTTCAAAAATAAAAATTTGGAATCCAATCAATAATCTGCCAAATTTTCAAAGTCTGCGAAAAATCAATTACCCTATATTCTTATTATTCGTACAATTCATTATTTTAGCGAGTATTTTCCTATTCGAGAAATTATCTGGGCACCTACCATTATGGGTACTCACTTTCCAAGTTGCAATAATAGCAATACTCTTAGTTTGGCAAATGATTCTCCTATTACTTCCAAATTCGCAGTACTCCATTAGGAAGATTGTAGAATCAAGTAAAGAACAAAAAATAGAGCCTCAACTAGACATCGTCGCCAATGCCAATCCTATTGTAACTATGAGACGTGCGAGCATAAGTGTTTTAAACTCCAAACGACTACTCTCTAACCAGAAATTCACGTGGCAAATCTATCAAAATGAATATCTCATTGGTTCTATTAAGAACAAAGTTGATCTCTATCTTCCTTCCGAAAAGGAAGAATTAACGTTAAGAATTTGCCAAAGAGCAGGTAGCTTCTACTGCCAAGCGTTGAGTAATTCAGACACCGTTTATCTAATGGATAGAATGCTTTATCGTTATGAAGATTATTTATTACCTGATGAATGTACATTAAAAGTAAGGAATTTACATTTACGATTTAAAGTCCAATAAAAAAGCTGATTTCCTATGGGAAGAAATCAGCTTAAACTTAATGACAAATTACTTTATTTTGTGCCAAAAAGTCTATCACCTGCGTCACCTAAACCAGGAACAATATAACCATGATCATTGAGGCGTTCGTCTAAACAAGCACAGTAAATAGGAACTTCAGGATGCTGTTCTTGCAAAAATTTAATTCCTTCTGGGGCTGCGATTAAACACACAAAACGAATATGTGTAATGCCTCTTTCCTTTAGGAAATCAATAGAAGCGGAAGCACTACCTCCGGTTGCTAACATAGGATCTAAAAGGATTACTTCTCTATCCGCAGCATCTTCAGGTAGCTTACAATAATATTCAACAGGTAACATAGTCTCTGGATCTCTATAGATACCTATATGACCGACTTTGGCTGAGGGAACTAAGCGAAGCATCCCATCTACCATACCTAAACCAGCTCTTAAAATCGGTACTAAAGTTAGTTTCTTCCCTTCTAGAACCATAGCCTTAGCTATTCCTAAAGGGGTTTCCACTTCAATCGGCATGAGGGGCAAGTCTCTGGTTACCTCATAGCCCATGAGCATAGCAACCTCATTTGCCAACTCACGAAATTCTTTTGTATTTGTATTTTTATCCCTTAAGTATGTAATTTTATGCTGAATCAATGGATGATCGAAAATAAACACATTTCCTTGGTTACTCATATTAAATTTCCTTCCTAGTATTTCTATTATCATACATTTCTAAAAATGCATTATCAAGATATTTCTAAAAGCTT
>CAYMOG010000031.1:0-17166 GCA_964392065.1 uncultured Oscillospiraceae bacterium | reverse complement strand
ATAGGTACATAACAAGAAAATTTATTTGACAGCAAACTTACTTATGGTACAATGATACTCGTTTTCAAGACATATGCACTCGTAGCTCAGCTGGATAGAGCGTCTGACTACGGATCAGAAGGCCATGGGTTCGAATCCTGTCGGGTGCACCAGTAAGAGGTTTGTAAGTTCTTTACAAACCTTTTTTCATATTTTTATAAGAGCTAATAATATTTGCTGTTCCTAGTCTTTTGAATCTGGGTCTTAAGAATTTCTAGATAGCCTAGAAACTTTACGATTATGTGCGAATATGTTAGAATCCCATGGCATTTCATAGTAGAATGACATGCATAAGTAAATATATTTTAGGAGGCAATTCATGAAGAATAGCTTTAGACAAGAAGAAAACAATGTAGGTGTATTTTCCTTTGAATTCACCAGTGAAGAATTTAAGGAAGCCATGAACTGGGCATATAAGAGAAGAGCCAATCAGTTTAATATTCCTGGTTTCCGTAAGGGCAAGGCTCCCATGTCTGTTGCTTTATCTTATTATGGTGAAGGCGTTCTTTATGATACTGCAATCGATCATATTATTGCACCTGCATATGAAGAAGCAATTGCAGAACACGATGTGAGACCTGTTTCTCAACCTGATATTGATATTGATGAAATCGGTTTAGATAAAGGGTTAATTTGTAGCTTAAGCTTCGATTTAGAACCGGTTCCTGAACTTGGTGAATATAAAGGTGTGGATGCGATTAAACCTAGTTTTGAAGTCACAGATGAAGAAGTTGAGAGTGAATTAGTACGCGTTCAAGAACGTAATTCTAGACTCGTTCCTATAGAAGATAGACCAGCAGAGGAAGACGATACAGCAAATATTGATTTCACAGGTTATAAAGATGGTGAAGAATTTGATGGAGGAAAAGGTGAAGGCCATGACCTCGTACTAGGTTCGGATTCTTTTATCCCTGGTTTTGAAGAACAAATTGTTGGCAAAAATGTAGGTGACGAATTCGATGTTACGGTTACCTTCCCTGAAGACTATGGTGCAGAAGATCTTGCAGGTCAAGAAGCTGTATTTAAAGTGAAATTGAATTCTCTGAAGAAGAAGGAACTTCCTGCTCTAGATGATGACTTTGCTATGGATGTTTCTGAATTTGATACATTCGAAGAGTATAAGAAATCGGTACGTGAAGAATTAGAAACTGCTGCAGAAAATAGAGCAAACCAAAGTTTTGAAAACAATGTTTTAGAGAAAGTTATAGAAAATTCGAAGGTAGATATCCCTCATTCTATGATTCATAATGAGATGGATCAATTACTTCGCTATCAGTCTTCTCAGATGCGCGCTCAAGGAATTGAATTAGAACAGTATTTAGGTTTTATTGGCCAAAGTATCGACGAGTATAAAGACACACTTCATGAACCTGCAGAACAAAATTTAAGGGTACAGCTCATATTAAAAGCTATTGTTGAAAAAGAGAATATTGAGTTAAGTGATGACGAAAAAGCAGAAGAAGTTAAAAACTTAGCGACACAAACGGGCTTATCTGAAGAAGAGATCGAACGTCAGATTGGTGGTAATGATTTATTCTTTGAGAATGCAAGAAATCAAAAAGCTTTGAAGTTCCTCACAGAACACGCAAATCCGATAGCTCCCCCTGTAGAAGAGATTGAACTTTCTACGGAGAAGCAAGAAAACGCTGAATAAGTACTAGAGGATTTAAAAAAACATCTCTATCTCAGAGGTGTTTTTTAATAATCTATTAATTCTATTCTTGATACGTGCAAAGATTTTAAATCATAGTATAATACTCTTTGACTTTATTTGACGTTTAAAGTTTAGATTAGAAAATTAGATTAAAGGAGAGAAAAATTATGTTTAATGATGATGCTATCCGTCAGGCATTGGTGCCAACGGTTATCGAACAAACAAATCGAGGCGAAAGAGCCTATGATATTTATTCCCGACTATTAAAAGAAAGAATTATTATCTTAAGTGATCAAGTAGATTCCACAACAGCAAGTTTAGTGACTGCCCAGTTACTATTCTTGGAAGCCGAGGACCCACAGAAGGATATTCAACTTTATATTAATAGCCCTGGTGGTGAAGTGAGTTCTGGATTGATGATTTATGATACTATGCAACATATTCGTCCTCATGTTCAAACAATTGGTATGGGTATGGCAGCAAGTATGGGTGCTTTCTTGCTCCTATCAGGTGAGCCAGGAAAACGTTTTATACTTCCTAATGCTGAGGTTATGATGCATCAACCTTCGGGTGGTGCCCAGGGTCAAGCTTCTGATATCTTGATTTCTGCAGATCATATTCGTAAAACAAGGGAACGCTTGAATAGAATTATTGTCGAAAGAACAGGCCAACCTATCGAGCGTGTGGAAAAAGATACGGATAGGGATTATTGGCTTACAGCGGAAGAAGCCCTCGAGTATGGTGTAGTAGACCATATTATGGATAAACGCTAGAGCTAAGATATAAGGAGAGAGAATGACAAGTAATAATCACGGCTATAAACAATGTTCCTTCTGTGGTAAGGACGAAAATATGGTGAATACCCTACTTAAGGGGAACGATGCTTATATTTGTAGTGAATGTATTGCAATAGGCTATGATGTCTTGATTAGCGATACAGCTATGGAACGAAGAGCGTCGACTGCTTTGGCCGAAAATAGGTTGTCTTCACCCAAAGACATGAAAGATCAGCTTGATCTATTTGTAATTGGGCAGGAGAAAGCTAAGCGTGCTCTCTCGGTAGCCGTTTACAATCATTACAAGAGAATTCTGCGTGAAGAACTACAGGATGAAGAACTTAATGCAATTGAATTGAGCAAGAGTAACATCATGCTGATTGGGCCGACGGGCTCGGGTAAAACATTGCTGGCTCAAACCATGGCTAGAATTCTTGACGTCCCCTTTGCAGTTGCAGATGCGACTGTATTGACAGAAGCTGGATACGTTGGGGAAGACGTAGAAAACATCGTTTTGAAACTTGTACAAAATGCAGATTATGATGTGAGTCGCGCGGAGAAGGGAATTATCTATATCGATGAAATTGACAAAATAACGAGGAAATCTGAGAACCCTTCGATAACAAGAGACGTAAGTGGCGAAGGTGTACAACAAGCCTTGCTTAAAATTTTAGAAGGTACGATAGCGAATGTACCTCCACAAGGAGGGCGTAAGCACCCACAACAAGAATATATTCAAGTGGATACGAATAATATTCTCTTTATTCTTGGAGGAAGTTTCGATGGTCTAGAGAAGATTATTGAAAATAGAACGAATCGAAAGTCTATTGGCTTCGGAGCCAATGTGGAAACCGCCGATCGACAAGATGATAAGCTTATGATGGAAGTTTCGCCTCAAGATCTCCAGAAATTTGGTATT
Organism: uncultured Oscillospiraceae bacterium; assembly: GCA_964392065.1. GTDB lineage: Bacteria > Bacillota > Clostridia > Saccharofermentanales > Fastidiosipilaceae > JASBZA01. Next base: position 13,778 of record CAYMOG010000031.1, on the reverse strand, counting down.
ATTCCGGAATTAATAGGTCGTGTACCTGTCTTGGTAAGCTTAAATAGCCTCAAGGAAGAAGACCTCATTAGAATATTAAAAGAGCCTCGTAATGCATTGCTTAAGCAATACAAAAAACTCTTCATGTATGATGATGTGAAATTACACTTTACGGACGATGCTATTGAAGCTATTGCAAAAGTAGCATTAGAACGCTTAACTGGAGCGAGAGGCTTGAGAGCCGTTCTTGAGGAAATTATGTTGGATTTAATGTTTGATATTCCGTCCAGAAGTGATGTGAAAGAATGTATTATCAATAAAGATGTGATATTAGGGGAAGGAAAACCGAATCTAGTCTTGAGAGAAGAGTTTCAGACGAAGGAAGATTCAGAAGATCAAGAATCCGCATAGGTTTTTACTTAACTCGAAAAGTACATTAGAATGTACCTCATGGGTTACTTTACTCATGGGGTATTTTTACTCTTGAGGTATTTTTGCAACTCATGCGAAGAGAATACGGTTAACCTACATATTGCCAGAATGATGGAATATGATTATTCTAGAATAAAAGGGTCTAGAGATTCGACTGGAGTCAGGAAGTACAGTCATAAGAATTTCTAGTGATATATAGGGAAGAGTAATATATGTTATTACGAGATAGAATTGAGAATCTACTTAATAAAAAAGCCTTAGGCACTGCTGCCCTTATTCTAGGAGCAACAGGGACTCTAATTTTGGCTTTTAATCATTTAGGAATCATACTTTGTCCTATCTACAGAACCACAGGAATACCCTGCCCTACATGTGGAGCTACGAGGGCATGGGTACATTTGTTTAAAGGTGAATTAAGAGAAGCTTTTACTATGCATCCACTTTTTCTCTTAGTTCCATTCTTCTTATTGTTTTTATTTTTTTATTTCAAAATAGCAAAAAATAATAAGAAATTGGCCAATATTCTTCTAGTCTCCTTTATCGCTCTGTTTCTGGGGACCTGGACACTTCGCTTGATTCTATTATTTCCACATCAAGAACCTATGGTATGGAATGAGCATGCAATATTATTCCAATGGTTCAGAAACATTCGGATTTTATTTCATTAGATTAAGACTACTTATATACCAGATTCTGCCACGTTGAACGTACTTAAAATAGTGTTTAGTTGGGCAACTTCTGGTCCATTTAAGGTTACGCCTCTACCCATTTTCGTATGGTTTGGATTCCAGTCTCTAATATCGAGTTTCTTAGGTCTGTCATTCCAAGACACGAGATTTACTTCACATGTCCAACCTGTTTCACTGGTGCTTAATACACCAAGATGATGATCGATTTTATAGGTAACCTGGCTGTTTTTTCTAGCTGTATTACTATTGTTGTTTTGATTGTTCATAATAACTCCTTTTGTATTTCAAGAACTTTATCCTAGGACTACTATTAGTTTAATTGTAAATTCAATTAGGTTTACTGAGAAAAACCTACAAATACCTACAATTGTAGTTTCCATTCCGTAATTGAAATTTCTTCTTGTAATTTAAGTGTCTTTTCAGCCAGGCAATAGGGGCTGGATTTTCTTAGAAGATGAATTTTTTCAAGTTATGTGCTAAAATGTTCAAAAAATACAACGAAAACGAACTTTTTAGTTAGGATAAACTCTACCAATACATTAATGAGGCAATTATGGATATAAAAGATATTAATATTAATATGCATGCGGATGATGAATATTTGGATCAACTTCCTATTATGCTCAAAGGGATTCTCCAGGCTTTCACTGAAGCAAATGATGTTTCCAAATCAAGTGTGCATGAGTACCATGAGCTAACGTATGTACGCAGTGGCCAGTTAGATTATATTATTAAAGGCAAGCGATACACATTAGTTGCAGGAAGCACGATAGTTGTGAAACCCAATGTTCCTCATAGCTACGTAGTAGTTGAAGAATGTGAGATTGCCTGTGTATATCTAGCCTATAATAGCCAGGAATCTAAAGAGGATAAAGAAAATGGAAATAGTAGTGGAATCAATATCGATCCATATATTGATTTCCTTAGTTATTCTGATCAGAAAGATACAAAAGAACATGATGATGAAGAAAATCCTTTCCGTTATGCCATGATGCTAGAAGGGAAAGGTCGTAGAGAAATCGCTGCCATTGTAGAACAAATTCTTCTAGAAGATAATCAAGAAGAATTCGGAAATATCCTCATGCTCCAGGCCCTTACACTACAACTTCTCATCCAATTTAGTAGAGCTCTTAAAGCCGAATACGAAGAACGAAAAAATATTCGAACCGGTAAGGCAAAAGAACTTGTGAGGATAGCAAAAGATTATCTAGATAATAATTACGATCGTAATATTTCGATGGCCGAATTGGCAAATCATGTCTACTTAAGTCCAGGTTATTTTGCTCGAGCCTTTAGGGAGACTATAGGTGACAGCCCTATGACTTATCTATTGAAAGTCAGAGTAGAAAATGCTTGCGTGCTTTTGGAACAAAGTGATGTGAAAATATCAACGATTTCCAAACGGGTTGGATTTACCAGTCCTCAGCGCTTTAATTCCGCTTTTAAAAAATTTAAAAATTTAACACCCATGGACTATCGTAGAAGTTACAGAGAAAACCAAGAGTAAGCTAAACACAATAGAATATGTCATTTACCATCTGCAATATAGAATGAAAATCGTGATAATAACGAGATAGTATTGAATTTCTCCAGGATAATATTGTTCAAATGTGATATACTACTACTTAGATTGTCCATTTGGAGGGTTATGTATGATTATTAAGAGTGAACTAGAGTTGTGCAAGCGGGATATGGAAGCTTGTGTAGGTAGGAAGGTTCGCTTGAAGTCCAATGGAGGCCGTAAACGTACCATAATTAGAGAAGGTATTGTTGAACACTGCTATCCTAAGGTTTTTACCGTGCGTTGTATTAGAGAAAATCATGAAGATCCCGAAATGGTTTCCTATAGCTATGTCGATGTCTTAACTGATACGGTTGAAGTAGCAGTAGCACCAGAGATTGATGAAACCCTGGAAACAGAAGAGCCTGATTCTTATGAAGAAATAACAGAATATACAGAAGTTTCTACAGGAATAGAAGCATAGTTAATCTGAATACAATCTATGTTGAAGACAAGTTATATTGAATCATCTCATGGGAAAATCAATTGGTATCTCGATATTCTTGAACGTAGAGAAGATGGGTATCATAATCTTTCTACTTTGATGCAGAAAGTTAGTTTGACTGATACGATTACGTTAGCGTTTGGTAATGAGTATTTAACAAGCACCGCGAGTAGTTTTCAAATTGGAGCTATACGGGTGCTTTTTTCCATGGACTCTCCCTTTGATTTAGCACCTAGTGCCGATAATACAATGATACTTGCATTAGCAGCTTTTTTGGCCAAAGCGCCACAAATTGAAAAGCTTCTACCATCTACCATATATCTACATTTAAGTAAAAATATTCCTGTGCAAGCTGGAATGGGTGGAGGCTCTAGCAATGGTGCCACGGTACTTAATATCATGAACGCGATCGTTAAAGATCTAGGCGAAACACCATTAAGTGAGCAGACCCTAATTAATCTTGCACGAAGTATAGGTGCGGATGTTCCCTTTTTAACTCAAGGTTATATGCGTGCATATTGTGAAGGAATAGGCGATATTATTACAGCGAAACCAAGTGTAAAGTATCATAAGTTATTGTTGCTAATGCCTAAGTTTCATGTTTCTACTAAAGACGCTTTTCAAGCGTTCGCTAAGTCCCAATCTCTTAGGGGGGCACTTAGGAAGACATCTAATCCGGAAAGATTTTTAGACGCTCTAGATCACGGAGACTATACAGAACTAGAATCCTTGGGACAAAACGCTTTTTATAACTTAATGAAAGAAAGTATGCCAGAATTACAACAAGTGAGAGACCGTCTTATAACAAGTGGTGCAGCATTTGCAACAATGACAGGAAGTGGAGCCGCTTTTTTCGGTGTGTTTGAAGATGAAGCGGTTAGAGAGCATGCTTGGGATTCCTTGTCACGTGACTATTTAGTTTATCGAGCGGATGCCTTAGCGGATTCTTAGATTTTTTGAAATGAGTTGACAGGAAAGACCCGCGGGCATTATAATATCTTGCATTATGGCAAAAATATGGGAGGTGAAATCATATGAAGAGAACCTATCAACCTAAGAAGCGTCAACGCTCCCGTGAACACGGCTTCCGTAAGAGAATGGCAACAAGCGCTGGACGTAAAGTATTGAGAAGACGTAGAGCAAAAGGCAGAAAAGTTTTATCGGCCTAAGTAGAAGACCGACTTGAAATCGGTCTTTTTTCAGGCAATGGAGGTGTAGATTGCTTGTTAGGCTTAAGAAGAATTATGAATTTGCTAGAGTTTTCCGACATGGCAAACGTTATGTAGGAAAGGACATTTCCATCCATTACCGACGTAATACACTAGATCACAATCGGTATGGCTTCACCACTAGAAAACACTTTGGCAATGCAGTTACGAGAAATCACATGCGCAGGCTTATGCGAGAAGCCTTACGCTCTTTGGCACCCTTCCTATCCACTGGTTATGATATTATCTTGATGGGAAGACGGCTCGATGCCCACACGAACTATCATGCGATTCGAGCAGAACTTAAAACACAATTGTTACGAGCGAAAATACTTTCGGATAATAATGGAGAGTCGTAAATCGTGAAGAAAATTATGATTTTTTTGATTCGCCTCTATCAGAAAGGAATCTCTCCTTACTTGGGCTCGAACAAATGTATTTTCCAGCCAACTTGTTCACAATACGCGGTAGAAGCACTGGAAAAATATGGTTTTATCAAAGGAATGGCCAAAGCCACATGGCGCATACTACGGTGTAACCCTTTTAATAAAAAGGGTGGCTATGATCCCGTAGAGAAACAATAGAGAGGATATTTTACTCAATGAATCAAGCTTTAATTGGTTTGTCCCTATTGGATCCCTTGTATTCCTTATTTGGTATTATTATTCGTTTTATTTATCAAGTATTTAATAACTATGGCTTAGCTATTATTATTTTTACGATATTGATTCGATTAGTACTCTTACCTTTTAACGTTAAACAACATAAATCCAGTTTACAACAGAGGGCTCTTAGCCCTCAGCTGCAGGAATTGCAGCGCTATTATGGTGACGATAAACAAGGCTATTCCCAAGCCCAAATGGAACTGTATAAGAAACATAACATTTCTATGTTTGGAGGATGTCTGCCAATGATTTTGCAGCTCGTTCTCATTTGGCCTGTATATCGTATTATTTCAGGTCCATTGTTTTATATCATGCAAGTTCCTGAAGCCAATCTTCAAGAAATTGGTCAGCTTCTAGTTAATGCTGGACGCTTAGCCGAAGCACAAATCAACAATGTCGTGCAGTTTAATATTCCTATTATGAAAGCCTTGCATGATGCTCCAGCTATTTTTGCAGAAGCTGTAAGCAGTGGATTGATGAGGGCAAGAGATCTCATGGATTTAGGTTTCTTAGGTCTCAACTTAGGAGAAACACCTACTATTAATCCTAGTCTTCTTTTCGGTGAGCAGATGACTACTTATCTACCATTACTTATTATGCCCCTTCTAGCTACAGCAACTACGGTGGTACAATCTTGGTATGCTCAGAAGACAATGGCTCCAAGTACTGATAAATCGAAGATGACCGAAGCAGAGAAGAAGAATCCAGCACTTCAAGGCCAAAACCAAAACCCAGCAGATGCTACTCAAGCTTCGATGAAGTCTATGCGCTATATGATGCCTATAATGACCTTGTTCTTCACTTTTACTATGCCCGCGGCGATGTCCTTATATTGGATTATCGGTAACGTACTCGCCATTTTCCAAGTCTGGTTGTTTAACACCATCTATACGAATCCTATGGCAGAACGTCAAGCGGCATCCGATGCAGAATACGAAGCGAGCATTCTACAGAAGGCGAAAGCGGAAGATGCAAGACTTAGAGCCCAATCTCAAGAAGATACAAAAAAGAAAAGACGCAGAAAAAAATAATTCTGTTATGGAGGTTAACGAATGAAACAATCCGTTGAAAAAAATGCGAAGACAGTTGATGAGGCAATAGCCCTAGCACTAGAAGAACTTCAAACGACTAGAGATCAAGTGGAAGTCGCTATATTAGAAGAAAATCCAGGTGGTTTTCTGGGCCTAGGTAAGAGTGCTACGGTTCGTGTAAGCAAACTCGAACAAGTAATAGACACTGGCTTACCAATTAGCGAAAACGTTGAAGAAGAACCTAGTAATTATCTGGACTATAATGCTCAAACGCCTGTTGAAGAAGTGACAGTAGAGACTAGCAATGTTGTTTTGCCAGAAGATGAGACAGCCAATCAAGAGGCGGCTCAAAATGTTGTGGAAACCACTGATGAGGAAGAAGAGTTAAGTGAAGAAGAGAAGCTTGCTCTAGCTTCTGATGCTGTGGAAAAATTCCTTAGTGATATCTTGAAATCTTTCCATATTGATGACGTAAATGAGTTAACAATGGATGTAGAAGACGGTCGTCTTATAGCTAGGATCCAAGGAGAAGATTGTGGTATTCTAATTGGCCGTAAAGGGATGACTTTACGTTCAATTCAATATTTGTCTTCTCTTGTAGCCAATCGTACAACCCGTTCAAGAGTGCGTTTTACACTTGATATTGGAGCATATAGAGAAAAAAGACAAGATTCGGTTGCGGATTTAGCCAAACGTACGGCTGAACGTGCCATTAGCACAGGTCAAGCATATGAGCTCACGCCTATGTCTGCTGCGGAGAGACGCATAGTCCATGAGAGTCTTCAAGATTTCGAAGGAATTACAACATATAGCGAAGGCGACGAACCCAATCGTTATGTTGTGATAGATTTAGCGTATGAAGATGAGGAGTTTAGTGACGAAGAGATTTAAGAACTCTCCACTAATTTTACAGATGAGCTTCTTGCTTCTTAGCGAGAAGCTTTTTTTATGAGGTATTAACTTTGGCAGATATTATCGCAGCATTTGCTACTGCACCAGGTAGTGCAGGGTTAAGTGTTTTAAGAATTTCAGGAGAAGGGTCGGCTGCTTTGGCAGACCGAGTATTTTCCTTCGGTACAATCAATAAAAATGTGGTGGATGCAAATTCAAAACGTACAGTGACCTCTATGCCTGGCTATAAGGCGGCTTTCGGCTATGTACATGTCCTTGATCATCCAGAAGAACCTATTGACCAGTGTATACTACTACGATTTATTGCGCCCTATTCTTATACAGGAGAAGAACAAGTTGAGTTGCAAATCCATGGGGGAGCGGCACTTAGGCGAGCTCTACTAGAAGAGGTGCTTAGAGCGGGCGCTACACTAGCTGAGGCAGGTGAGTTTACCAAGCGTGCATTCCTGAACGGTAAAATGGATTTGACGCAAGCGGAATCTGTTATGGATTTAATTCAGGCTCAGACTTATAGACAACAACGTGCAGCCATGCAGCATCTCCAGGGAGAAACCTTATCTTATGTAAATAGGATAAGAGAAGATACCTATCAACTATTAGCTTCTTTAGAAGTAGATATTGAATATCCCGAATATGAGGATTTTGAATATACTCATGAGGCTTCTATAGAAGCATTGAAAAAAATATTAATAGATTTAAAAAGTCTTAGTTCTAGAAAAGCGCAAGGCCAAATTCTCAGAGAAGGGCTTCAAGTTGTCTTACTAGGTGAGCCGAATGTAGGAAAATCATCGTTGTTGAATGCTTTGGCAGGAGAAGAACGGGCTATTGTTACAGAGATTGCAGGTACTACAAGAGATGCGATTGAAATTCATATGGATATGGATGGCATACCGGTCACGCTCGTGGATACAGCTGGGATTCGAGAAAGTGATGATGTTGTAGAAAGACTTGGTGTCGAAAGATCCGCAAATTACAGAGAAAATGCAGATTTACTCTTAATGGTTGTTCCGGCAGATGAACAAGAAAGTATGTTTTCTCAAATTGAGCAGGTATTAGAAAATAATAGAACTAAGCCATTTTTATTACTGGTAAATAAGATGGATTTAATCTCCGATCAAGATTTTCTCATCTCAGTTGAAGCGAGAGCCAGAGAAATGTATGGGGGGTTCTTAGCTTTAATTCCTATGAGTGCCAGTAGAAGTTGGGGTTTAGAGCAGTTGAAATCAGAAATTGTACGTTACTACGAATCCTTAGCATCTAGTGGTGGTGGAGATATAATTGTAAGCAGTATACGACAAGAGAAACTGATTGAGAATGGGGAGAATCTTGTAATGCAGGTGTTACAGGATATTGAACATTTGCCTCTAGATATTTTAGCCAGTAGCGTGCGACAATTAGCAGAGTTCTTAGGCGAGATAACAGGCGAAGATGTCTCGGAACAAATGGTAGAAGAAATTTTCGCTAGATTTTGTATTGGAAAGTGATGATACATGCGTAGTATTGAGACGATTTTAGAAAATAAAAAGTATTTTCTTGCAGGGCACTATGATGTGGCGGTAATAGGCGCGGGGCATGCCGGCATTGAAGCGGCTTATGCTGCGAGTAAATTAGGGAAAAAAGTGATTCTTTTTACTCTGAGTTTAGATGCTTTGGCAAACTTACCGTGTAATCCGAATATTGGTGGCTCGGCAAAAGGGCAACTGACCCGAGAAATTGCTGCATTAGGTGGCATTATGCCTGAGATTGCAGATAAGGTAGGCATACAATTTCGTATGCTTAATCGTTCCAAAGGTCCTGCTGTGCGAGCACCAAGAGCACAGATGGACAGAAGGAAGTATCAGGTTGAAATGAAAAACTTCTTAGAAAGGGTGGACAATCTTCTCATTCATCAAGCAGAGATAGTTGAGCTTCTTGTTCGCAGTGATGAAGGCGTGACTGTGGTTGAAGGTGTTGTTACGAAAACCCATGCGGTTTATGAAGTTAAGCGCACTATTATAGCAACAGGCACATATTTAGATTCAACTATTATTATTGGAGAATATATGGAAGATGGTGGGCCAGATCACCAGCAAAGTGCTGTTGGCCTAGGAGATTGTCTTAAGGAACTGGGATTACCGATGCGTAGGTTTAAAACAGGTACTCCAGTGCGTATCAATTTACGCAGTATTGACTTGGATAAATTGGAAGTGCAAGAAGGTGATGAAGAACCCTGGACTTTCTCATTTAGGTACAATAACGAACCTATTATCAGAGAGCATCAACTACCCTGCTATATTACTTGGACGAATGAAGATACCGCACGTATCGTTCAAGAAAATCTAGAGCGTTCTCCTCTTTATTCTGGAGAAATTGAAGGCATAGGCCCGAGATACTGTCCGAGTTTTGAAGATAAAATTGTTAAGTTCCCCAACCGTGAACGCCACCAACTGTTTATTGAACCTATGGAAGCAGAAAGTATGGAGATGTATGTACAGGGCTTATCGAGTAGTATGCCAGAGGAAGTGCAAATGAAATTTCTACATACTATTCCTGGACTGGAGCATGCTCAAGTCCAGCGTATTGGTTATGCTATTGAATATGAATGTTTAGACCCAACTTCCCTGACCCCAGACTTGGCACTGAAAGATATTAAGAATTTATACAGTGCAGGTCAAATGAATGGGACATCGGGTTATGAAGAAGCTGCAGGGCAAGGACTAATCGCTGGTATCAATGCTGCACGAAGTATTGATGGTTTAGAACCATTTGTTCTCGATCGTTCGCAAGCATATATAGGAGTTCTTATTGACGATTTAGTAACTGAAGGTACCAATGAACCCTATCGCATGATGTCTGCTCGTGCGGAATATCGATTACTCTTGCGCCAGGATAATGCAGACTTGCGTCTTTCGGATTTGGGCTACACATTAGGTTTACTCAGTGAAGAACAGTATCATGGGTTTACGAAGCGCAAAGAAGCATTAACTCTAGAAATTGAGCGATTGCGAAACACCAGAATCAAGCCTTCGGATGAAGTGAATGCGTTTCTATTGGCACGAGGTACAGCAGCGCTTGAAGGCGGTGTATCGCTTGCTGATTTATTGAAACGCCCTGAGATTACATATCTTGATTTAGCTGTGATTGATAATTTTATTCAAAAAAATAACTATATCTTAGCAGAGTCTGTGGAGAATGAAATTAAATATGAGGGTTATATAAAAATTGAAGAGAGACGAATCGAGAAGTTTCAACGTATGGAACAGCGAAGTTTGCCTGAAGATATCGATTATCATAGGATTTCTGGATTACGTTTAGAAGCTAGACAAAAGCTTGATCAGATTAGGCCATTGTCTGTAGGACAAGCAAGCCGCATTTCTGGCGTTTCTCCGGCAGATATAACGGTTCTCTTGGTGTACCTAGAGAGCAAGAAGGAGAAGTAGGATGGCAAAGGAAATTAATCTGCAGCTAGAGATGGAAAAAATTCAGAAGGCCTTAGAACGAAATTCTGATTTTTCAATTCATGAACGCGAAGAATTGGCCCGCTATGCCGAAATGCTACTAGACAAGAATCAGTATATGAACTTGACCGCGATTACAGAAGGAAACGAATTTTATGTGAAGCATCTCATCGATAGTCTAAGTCTCTTACCTATTTTGAAGACGTTAGAACCTGGACAGAAAGTCTTGGATATTGGTTCTGGGGCAGGATTACCGGGTATCCCTCTTAAGATTATGCGTAAAGATCTAGACTTTACTCTTCTGGATTCCTTGCTGAAACGTTTGAAATTTATTGATGGCGTCATACGGGAACTAAAGCTTACAGGAATTCAAACCTTGCATAGTAGGGCGGAGGATGCTGGTGCTGATAAGGAGTATAGAGAACAGTTTGATGTGGTGACAGCACGTGCGGTGGCTTCTTTGCCTATTTTATTAGAATTAGGGGTTCCTTTTATGAAGATAGGCGGAGAGTTTATCGCCATGAAAGGCTCAAAAGATGAGAGTTCTGAAGCCGAGAAAGCTTGTAAACTCCTAGGTGTTGTTTTGGAAGAAGAGCTACAGTTGGATTTGCCAGAGGGTGGAGGCTCAAGAAACTTATTACGCTATCGAAAAGTCAAAATGACTCCGCTTAACTATCCGCGTAAGGCAGGAATTCCCAACAAAAACCCCCTAATATGATATAATTTAGAGAGGAAATTCGGAGGTATCGGATGGCGGATTTAGATGAATCTAATGATAAGATAATTACACCAGAACAAGAAGCCGATCAGCTTTTTCAAGACAATGTAAATAATGTAATTCCTGTGGTTTTGGAAGACGAAATGCGTAAATCGTTTATTGATTATGCAATGAGCGTTATTACGGATCGTGCCTTACCTGATGTAAGAGATGGTTTGAAACCGGTACATAGAAGAATTCTCTATGCTATGCAAACCCAGGGACTCACACCAGACAAACCATTCCGTAAGTCAGCTAACGTGGTTGGTGAAGTATTAGGTCACTATCATCCACATGGCGATGCTTCAGTTTACGATGCCATGGTGCGCTTAGCGCAAGATTGGTCTATGCGACATATTCTTGTAGATGGTCATGGTAATTTCGGATCTAGAGATGGAGACCCTCCTGCTGCATACCGTTATACTGAAGCACGTCTCACACGCTTGGCCGTGGAGATGATGGCTGATATTAATAAAAACACGGTGGATTTCAAACCGAATTACGATGATCATGAAATGGAACCGAGCGTTCTTCCTGCACATTTCCCAAACTTGCTTGTCAATGGTTCAATGGGTATTGCAGTAGGTATGGCGACCAATATCCCTTCGCACAATTTAGGTGAAGTAATCGATGGTACATTACATTTATTAAGACATCCTGAAGCTTCTGTCGATGAGTTGATGGAATATGTTCAGGGACCAGATTTCCCAACAGCAGGGACTATTATGGGAACGGCAGGAATAAGAGAAGCTTATGAGACGGGCCGAGGGAAAATTGTAGTACGAGCTGCAGCAGAAATAGAAGAACAGGCCAAAGGCCGACAACGCATTATCGTTAAGAGTCTGCCTTTCGCTGTTAATAAAGCACGTCTTATCGAACGCATTGCAGAACTTGTAAAAGATAGAAGAGTGGATGGGATTACGAATATTCGCGATGAATCTGCTCGAGATGATGCGGTTCGTATCGTTATTGAACTGAGAAGAGATGCAAATGCAAACTTAGTTCTAAATCAATTGTACAAGTATTCTCAGTTGCAAGATAATTTTAATGCCAATATGCTGGCGCTAGTCCCAGGAGAAGATGGGTCATTTCGTCCAGAGCTTCTTACTTTAAAGTCGGCTCTATCGCATTTTAATGCACATATTAAAGATGTAACGATTCGTCGTACTAAATTCGATTTAGAGAAAGCTGAGGCGAGACGTCATATTGTAGAAGGCTTACGTATTGCTATAGATAATATCGATGAAGTCATTCGTATCATTCGTGCGTCAGAAAACGAAGATAGAGCAAAAGAATCACTTAGTGAACGTTTTGGATTTAGTGATCGTCAAGCACAGCATATTGTTGACATGAGGTTAGGGCGTTTAACTGCATTAGAAAGAGAAAAGCTTCAAGCAGAATATGACGAACTTACCGAGCGTATTAATTATTTCAATCTTGTCTTGTCGGATGAATTAGAACTCTTCGCTGTAATTGAAGAAGAACTCCTTGAAATTAAAAGAAGATTTGGCGATGAGAGACGTTCTACGATTGATCCTTTTGGTGTATATGGTATTGAAGATGAATCTTTAATTAAAGAAGAAAATGTTGTCATAACCTTAACGCATTTTGGTTATGTAAAAAGAACACCATTAAGTACATATTCTGTCCAGCACAGAGGAGGTCGTGGCATCGCGGGGGCTCAAACACGAGAAGAAGACTATGTAGAAAATGTTTTCGTAAATTCTACCCATGACTATTTATTGTTCTTTACCAGCTTTGGAAAAGTCTTCCGCTTAAAAGGCTATGAAATTCCTGAAGCAGGAAGAAATGCAAGAGGAACTGCGATTGTAAACCTCTTACAATTAGAGGCTGAAGAAAAGATTGAAACGGTTCTAAGTCTTCCAGGTGATATTGATTTAACAGGTGCCTTATTCTTCGCAACGAAATTCGGACAAGTGAAACTCACGAATTTAGAAGAGTTTAAGAACATTAATAAGCGTGGGATTATAGCTATTAAATTATTAGAGGGAGATAGTTTAGTCTCTGTCCTTCATTTAAGTGAAAAATCCGATCTCATGTTAATTACAGCCCAAGGTAAAGCGATTCGATTCGGACCTAAGAGTATGCGCATTATGGGCCGCAGTACGCAAGGGGTCCGAGGCATACGTCTTAATCCAGAAGATTCAGTAGTTGGTGTTATGGAAGTTGATGATGAGAAGAGTAGACTCCTGATGATCACCGAGAATGGTTATGGTAAGACAACAAAGGCTAGCGAATTCCGCTCACAAACACGAGGAGGCAAAGGAACTATATCCTATAATGTTACAGATAAGACCGGCTTGGTAGTAGGAGCAAGTCTCCTAGAAGATAATCAGCATATAATGATTATGAATGATTCTGGTCTCTTGATTCGTATATTGGGTGAAGAAGTTCCTGTTATAGGAAGAAATACACAGGGTGTACGCATTATGAGAACTCGAGATGGACTTGTGAGAGATTTCTCTGTAATTGAAGAGCTTGATGAAATAGAGGAAGTCAAAGAAGAGGACGATAGCTCAAACCCTGCCAATAGTTCTTCTACTGAAGAAGAGGATGAAATCTAAGCCTTAGAAGTTAAGAGATCATAATAGTCAAAACGTTTTAAGCTGCCCAGAAGGCACGACTTCTGCGGCGGCTAAAA
>CAYMOG010000030.1:0-17366 GCA_964392065.1 uncultured Oscillospiraceae bacterium | reverse complement strand
GATTTTATTTTTAAATAATTTATATATATACTCTAACATTGTAATCATTGTTATTATATCTGTTATAATTAGTTCATCAGAAGGATTTAATCAAATCTTTAAGTCTTAATTTCGTATACATGTATAGTTAAGGCTCCAAGTTTGTGAGTATTCTATCTAGAATTTTTAGATAATTGACAGGACATTTTCCTGTGATAAAATAATGGAAGTCTTTTTTTATATTTCGGGATGTAGCTCAGGTGGTAGAGTGCGTGCTTGGGGTGCACGAGGTCGCAAGTTCAAGTCTTGTCATTCCGACCAGATAGCCATACTGCCTTTACTGAACAGTGTGGCTTTTTTATGTAGGAGAATGCTTATAATATGAATAGTAAGAAAGAAAGTAAACTTGCCATTGTCTGTGGTGCCTCGGGTGATATTGGTCAAGCGATCGCTCTTAAGTTAGCAGAAGAGGGTTATGATTTATTCTTGCATGCTTATAGTAATGGTGAAGCGCTTGACATTCTTCTGGAGAATCTGACTGCTTATCCTATTAATGTTCATATGGAACGTAATTTGGATTTAGCGCAATCTGAGAGTGCTTGGAGGATTTCGCGTTTGGTGGATGAGCTTTTCCCTGAACATGAAATCTATTTGGTGAATGCACAAGGGAAGAGTTTCTTCGGTCTATGTCAGCTTATGAGTAATGCGCAGTGGGATGATATTATTGGCGTTAATCTTAATAGTTTCTTCTATACTTCTAGAGCCTTGTTAGGACGGTTTATCCGTCAGCAGTCGGGGGCAATTGTGAATGTGTCTTCGATGTGGGGGGTGTCTGGAAGTTGTATGGAATCGGCTTATTCTGCGGCCAAAGGTGGCGTTATTGCTTTTACAAAGGCTCTTGCGCAAGAACTGGGGCCATCGCATATTCGTGTTAACACGGTTGCACCTGGGGTGGTGGATGGCAAGATGAATCGGCAATTGGGCGAGGAAGTTTTGGAGGAATTGGCGGGGGGAGCGGCTTTGGGCCGAGTGGGAAGAGCAGAGGAGATTGCTTCGGTTGTACGATTCTTGTTGTCGAATGAGGCGTCTTTTATTACAGGGCAATGTATTGTTGCCGATGGTGGTTTCTTACACGGCTAGTTAAGCGGTTTTTTGTTACAATTATACTATTCTGACAGAGGAGGACTTGGGCTTTGGCTAGAATGCACGATGTCATACAGAAGCTATATATTAGAGGAGGTACGGTTCCTGAAGAATGGGAAGCGTATTTCATTGCATCGTTACATAAGTATTCCTTTCGTGAGCGTAATAAGCAGCGTTTTGCTCAGAACTGGTACAGGGAGCATAATTTCTGGTTGAATCTTGATCTTGCGGGGATGAATAGTATGCTTCTTGCTGCGAAGCAAATTGTAGAAGATGAAGCGCTCTATCAATGGTCAGGTTTTGTACGTTATTTAATTTACGATACAATTATTGTTCGGGAGAATGAGAAGATTCTTGAGCAGTTGATTCCTGCTTTATACATGGGTAAGTCCTCGGCTTTGTTTATTGCCGTTACTATGGTTTCTAATATCGATCAATCGGTTCAAGGATATAAGGATAAGAAACTAGAGGAAGGGCAGATTAAACGTAATTTTTCTATAGTAGCCGGTTTGATGAATGCCCATAAAAATAGAATTGGATATTATGGGACGCCGACTACTGTGTTTTTACCGCGTTTGGCTTGGTCTAGTTTGTATGTATTTGAAGGATTGGGATTTGAGTTTAAGAGTAGAGATTTACCTGGTAAAGTTTATAAGAATAATCGATCGGGTGAAGTTCTTATGGTGGCAGATGAAGGAAAACTCTACGATGAGGAAGGTCATCGTCTTAATACGTCAGAAGAAGTTGCGCTCTTAAGTCAATTAGCAAAATCTAAGCTGATGGTAGAGGAGAGTAGTGTAGAGGATGCTAGTGATCAGAATCCAGATAAATTGAAGACGTCGTCTATTTTGCCGAATGGTATCTGGGAGACTAAACGTTTTACTACGGATAGTGGAGGCTTCATTGGTAATGTATTCGAGAAAAATGGTAAGGCTCGAAACACTGTGCGCATTTTTGATTCTGGGCAGTGGAAGGAAATTGTAAATGATGATACGCCTATACTGGAATTATTCATTCCGGATGAGAGAGAACTCACGAGAGAACAATTTCGAGTAGCTGTAGAGCAGGCTTTTCGTCAACTTCATGTAGATGGTCAAGAATCGGTAGCGCTATTCTGGGATTCTTTTCTCTTAGACCCTATGCTTCCAAAGTATTTAGAAAATAGTCAAGAAATTGAAGAGGTTATTTCATTATTCCGTCTCTTTTCCTTGCCCGATGATAGAGATCAGGTGCTACAATATGTTTTCCCTAATGCATTTAAGAGTGCGAATATCAAGGATTGGCCTGCTATGAACCCTATTCAAGAAGGGATTAAGAAGATGGCGCTCGATGGTCAGTGGATTCGATCCTTTGGCGGATTTATTATGCTAGAAGATTTAAATATTAACAAACCTAGGGAAGAAGAGTAAGTGGTTTCCCTATTAGTTGGAAAAATAGAAAGGTGCGAAGAATTTGGCAACACAATATATAAATACAGAAGAACGATTGAGACAAGAAGGGTTTATTGAAGAAAATAAGACCCTTCTTCACAACAATAAGCGTTATTTTATTATGACTTTTGGTTGTCAATTAAATGATAACGATTCAGAGAAGTTAGCGGGACAACTTGAACGAATGGGGCTTACGTGGGCGGATAAAATTGAAGAAGCAGACGTTATTCTCGTAAATACGTGTTCGGTTCGAGAGAATGCAGCGGGGAGATTTTTCGGGAACCTAGGTAATATTAAGAACTATCGTCATGATAATCCTAATATGATTATTGGTGTTTGTGGCTGTATGATGAAGCAAGTTGAGCATGTCGATAAGATTAAGGAATCCTATCCTTTTGTTGACTTAGTATTCGGTCCCCAAGATATTTATCGTTTCCCAGAGCTACTTAATCGACGCTTGTCTGGGTCCAGACGTGTATATGATGTCGGTACGATAGACACCGTGGCAGAAGATGTCCCTATAAGACGCGAGAGAAAGTTCAGAGCTTTGTCCACGATTATGTATGGATGTAATAACTTCTGCTCCTATTGTATTGTGCCCTATGCTAGAGGTAGGGAGCGATCTAGACATCAGAGAGAAGTTATTGAAGAACTGAAGGAACTCGCGAGAGAAGGTTATAGTGAAGTCATGCTCTTAGGCCAAAATGTAAACTCCTATGGTAATGACTTGGAACATAATGCGGAGCAAGGAGATTTCCTCTCACTTCTAGAAGAAGCAGCAGAGACGACGGGGATTCAGAGAATTCGCTTCATGTCTTCTCACCCCAAGGATATATCTAAGGAGCTTATTGACACCATAGCTAAATATCCCAATATTGAGCGCCATATACATCTGGCGTTACAATCGGGTAGTGATGAAGTCTTACAAGCTATGAATAGAAAGTATACTGCAGAAGATTTCTTAGACATCGTACGTTATGCTAGAGAGACAGTTCCGGGGATTTCAATTAGTACGGATATAATCGTAGGTTACCCAGGAGAAACAGATGAAGACTTCGAAGAGACTATGCGGGTTGTAGAAGAAGCGAAATTTGACCAGGCCTTTACCTTTCAGTTTTCGCCTAGACCTGGAACGAAAGCGGCGAAGTTAGAAGAAATTCCTAAAGAAGTGATGACTGAACGCTTTAATCGTTTGGTGAAATTAATGAACCAGAATACGCTGGAATCGAACGAGCGTATTGTAGGCAAAACGGTGGAAGTCCTTATAGAAGGTTTGTCCGACCATACCTCAGATCATTTCACAGGTAGAGACTCTGCCAATCACCTCATAAACTTTACGATTCCCGAAAATTTATTGTTACGCTATGATTTAGCCGACAAGTCATGGGATGATAGAGGTCTGCAATTAGAAGGACGATTTGCTCAAGTGCATATCGACGAGGCTAAAACTTTCTCACTAGAAGGAACGCTGACAGAATTAAATTAAGAAAGAATGGATGATGTCCTTACAAATTGATGCTATAAATATTGAAGATCTAAGCCCTATGATGCAACAGTATGTGGGTGAGAAGAGGAAGAGACCGGATTGTGTATTATTCTTTCGTCTCGGAGATTTCTATGAGCTTTTCTTCGATGATGCAATCTTAGTAAGTAAGGAACTAGAGCTTACATTAACTTCTAGAGATTGTGGTCTGCAATCTAGAGCACCTATGGCCGGAGTACCTCATCATGCAGCCGAGACCTACATCACACGCTTAGTTGATAAGGGCTACAAAATTGCTATCTGTGAGCAAATGGAAGATCCTGCCCTGGCAAAAGGTATTGTACGTCGTGAAGTGGTGAAAATTATTACCCCAGGCACCGCTATGGGGCAAGGGCAAACGGATGAGAAGCAAAACCATTATTTAGTTTCAGTTTTTCAAATAGGTAAGAGTTATGGTCTAGCCGCGCTTGATTTATCTACAGGAGATTTCTCTGCTACTTCATTAATTACAGGAGTGAGTTGGGTCCATGTATATGACGAAATTCATCGGCTTAAGCCTGCGGAGGTATTAGCAAATGACGCCTTCTTACACTCAAAATTGAAAACCGTTTTAGAAGAAGAACATTTTTACTTGACGAAATTAGAAGATGAGCATTTTGAAACTGCACGCTATAAGGAATATTTCGATGAGACACCATTAAACCAAGATTTGCTGCAAGCCGCGGCTTCTGGCCTCTTGTACTATGTAGAAGATACCCAGAAACAACTTCCTAGCCATATTAAGCCTCTGAATGTGTATGAACTTAATCATTATATGAAAATTGGTGCAAGTGCTAGAACGAATCTTGAACTTAGTGAAACCATTAGAGAGCGCAAGAAAAGAGGCTCTTTACTCTGGGTTCTAGACCAATGTAAGACGGCTATGGGTTCACGTATGCTCAGGCGCTGGTTAGAGCAGCCCTTACTCCATCCCGTGGAGATTATGGAACGCCAGAAATCCGTAGAAGCTATGGTGGAGAATTTCATCCTCCGCCAAGAGTTACGAGATGTTCTCCAGGGGATGAACGATATCGAAAGATTATTGTCCAAACTCTCTATGGGCCAGATGAATGCAAGAGAATTAGATGCTTTGCGCCTATCTCTGGCCAAAGTCCCCGCCACCAAAACCTTACTCGAGAATAGTACGAACCCTCAACTTCTACAACTCGCAAAACAATTGGATACCTTAGAAGATCTTGTCGAAACCCTTACCCATGGATTAGGGGATAACCTCCCAATTTTGCTTCATGAGGGAGGTCTTATTCGTGAGGGTTTCAATGAAGAAGTAGATTATTACCGCGAAATACTGGCGAAGGGTTCCACATGGATTCTAGAATTAGAGAAGCAAGAAAAAGAAAAGCATAATATCAAGAATCTTAAAGTCGGTTTCAACAAGGTATTTGGTTATTATATTGAAGTCTCGAAATCCAATTTGAATTTAGTTCCAGAACATTATACGAGAAAGCAAACACTTGCCAATGCAGAACGTTATATTTTGCCGGAACTTAAGGAAATGGAAGAAAAAATTCTCCATGCAGAGAAGAACTTATTGGAGAAGGAGTATGTGCTGTTTGTAGAGCTTAGGGCTTTGGCCAAAGAAAAGGAAAAACACATTGCCCAAAATGCCCATGTACTGGCGGAGCTGGACTGTTATTTGAGTTTGGGCGAAGTTGCGGATCGAAACCAATATGTTAAACCCGAGGTTGTATTGGAGCCTATTCTAGATATTGAACAAGGGCGTCATCCGGTAGTAGAGAAGGTTTTACCTAATGGAGCGTTTGTTTCGAATGATGCATATTTAGATGTTGACGCTAGTCGTATGATTATCCTCACGGGACCGAATATGTCCGGTAAGTCAACTTATATGAGACAAATTGCCCAGATTTGTATAATGGCTCAGATAGGCTCATTTGTACCAGCAACGCGTGCCACTGTCGGAATTTGTGATCAGATTTTCACCCGTATAGGTGCGTCTGACGACTTGGCGTCTGGACAATCTACATTTATGGTGGAAATGAATGAAGTAGCTTACATATTGAATCACGCTACAAGTCAGAGTTTATTAATTCTTGATGAGATCGGCCGCGGTACGTCTACTTATGATGGATTGTCGATTGCTTGGGCGGTCGTAGAACACGTGGCCAACAAGAGAATTCTAGGGGCTAGAACCTTGTTCGCTACTCATTATCATGAACTAACGGATCTCGAGGGTGTCGTCACAGGGGTGAAGAATTATCATGTGGAAGTGAAAAAACGTGATGGGGAAGAAGAGATTCAATTTTTGCATAAAATCGCACCTGGTGCTGCGGACGAAAGTTATGGTGTGGAGGTTGCCAGGCTTGCTGGAGTAAATCTGGCGGTTGTGGATAGAGCCAATGAGATATTATATAAATTGGAGTTAGAAGGTCAGGGGCAGGCGAGACATAAACAGCGTAAAGATCAGAAAATTATGGAAGGACAAATGGATCTATTTAGTTCTTCACTTGCTCTAAGAGCCCATGATGACCTTATTGAAACTCTAAAAAATTTGGATGTTCAGAATATGACTCCACTCGATGCGCTTCGAGAATTATATGACTTATCGATGCAAGCTAAGAAAATTGAAAAACATAAAGGAGATGCCCATGTCTAAAATCACTGTATTAGATGCGCAAACGGCTCAAAGTATTGCGGCAGGGGAAGTGGTTGAGAGAC
Organism: uncultured Oscillospiraceae bacterium; assembly: GCA_964392065.1. Taxonomy (GTDB): domain Bacteria; phylum Bacillota; class Clostridia; order Saccharofermentanales; family Fastidiosipilaceae; genus JASBZA01. Next base: position 10,598 of record CAYMOG010000030.1, on the reverse strand, counting down.
CAGCTTCGATTGTCAAAGAATTACTTGAGAATGCTCTAGACGCTGGAGCTGATCGTATTCAAGTACGTATGGAACAAGGTGGAATTAAATTAATTCAAGTGATTGATAATGGACATGGTATGTCACACGAAGATAGTATCCTTGCGTTTGCGGACCATGCGACTAGTAAGATACAGAAGATAGGAGACTTAGATGCGATTCAATCCTTCGGGTTTCGTGGTGAAGCTTTGCCTACTATTTCTGCTGTATCGAAGGTACGTTTACGAACGAAGACAAGAGACGCGGAATTAGGGAGTTTCGTTGAAATCGAAGGTGGAAAATTACTTCGCCATGAACTTATTGCTGTAAATCCAGGCACCTACGTAGAAATCCGAGATGTGTTCTACAATACTCCGGCACGGTTTAAGTTCTTAAAGCAAGATAAGACAGAAGCAGCGAAGGTCACGGAAGTTGTTCAGGAAATGGCGCTAAGCCGGCCCGATGTTTCCTTTCGTTTAGAGAATCAAGGTAGAGAAATCCTCCATACTCCAGGAGATAATCGCTTGATTAGTGCGATTTATGCGGTCTTTGGCCAAGATATAGCGAAACAGATGGTCCCGATATTGGATGGTGCAGATTCGATGATTCAAGCCAGTGGGTTTATTTCTTTACCTGAATTTTCTAAGAAGTCTCGTACATGGCAGTTGTTCTATGTCAATCATCGTCCGATTAAGTCGCCCATTCTAATTCGTGCGGTGGAAGATGCTTATAAGTCCACCGTGATGGTGGGGAAATTTCCTGCGTGTATTCTACATATACAAATTCCTGGAAATCTCGTGGATGTGAATGTGCATCCACGGAAGTTAGAAGTGCGTTTCTGGAATGAAAGTGAAGTCTATAAACAAATCTATCATCAAGTCCAGAATTCATTATTTTCGGCTCTTAAGCCAAATCAAGTAGAAGAGGATACGCATCAGGAAATAGAACCTGAGATTGTTCCCACGATAGTACCGAAGCCTAAGGAATTTTTACATTTTAACCTAGACGGTTACGCTAAAATTCAAGACGCTCAAGAAACGTACACACCTGCTTCGGAGGTAGAAGCTACCACCCAGCCTAGCCAGCCCACGGAACAACTTACTTTTGTCAGTAGCGAAAAAGAACCAGTAGACGATGAAAGACTTATGGGTTTAAAGCAAGCACGTTTTGCAGGAGAACTGTTTCGGACCTATTTATTATTTGAATATCAGAATTTCGTCTATCTTATTGACCAGCATGCTGCCCATGAAAAGATTTTGTTCGAGAAGGCTGTGAAAGAGTTTAAGAGTAAACATATGATCGCGTCACAGACACTTCTAGATGCCGTTGAAATGGAAATAAGACCTTCGGATGTCTTCGTCTTGGAAGAGGAAGAGGCTTTTATACAAGCTTATGGATTTGACTTTTCATTTATAGGGAAACAGAAAATTTTGATCCGTGCTGTTCCTGTAGGACACGAAGTTCTAGACCCTAGTAGAGCGCTTCGCTATCTTATAGACGAAATTATTGAACATGGGGTCGAAGGCGTTAAGGGCGAAACGGATTTTATCTACCATATGTTAGCAACCTCTTCATGTAAGGCTGCGGTCAAGGCACATGACCGTCTTCATAACCTAGAAGTGGAAGCACTTCTGAAAGATTTGCTGGCACTTGAGAATCCATTTCATTGTCCCCATGGTCGGCCTATCCTCCTAGAACTTGAAGAGAAGAGCTTAGAAAAATTGTTTAAGAGGATTGTGTAATAGAATGAAACCTAAGATTCCCATCGTTTGTGGTCCCACGGGTAGTGGCAAGTCTGCCCTTGCCATGGCCTATGCTAGAGCTACTGATGCCGCTATTATTAATGCGGATTCCATGCAAGTCTATCGTGGATTAGACATAGGGACTGCGAAGCCTAGCTTAGCAGAACGCGAAGAAATTCCCCATTATCTTATTGATATTGTTGATCCTACGGAGCGCTTCAGTGTGGCAAATTTTATAGAGCATGTGAAATTTGTATTGGAAGAATTAATAACTTCAGGTAAAAAACTTATTATTGTTGGTGGCACACCTCAGTATATTACAGCCCTACTCGAGGGCATTCGTTATATTCCAGACAGTTCGAATCAAGCCTTACGTCAATCGATTGAGAGAAAAATTGAAAACGAAGGGGGTGAGAAATCCCTCGAATTATTACGACAGGTAGACCCCAAACGTGCCAGCTTACTTCATTCTAACGATACGAAACGCATCGCTAGAGCTCTGGAAATTTATTATACTGTCGGGCTTAAACAGAGTCAGTGGGATACGGAGGAGAGTCGCGAATCTTTGCCTTATGATTTCTACGCATATGGTATCCAATGGGAGCGTCCTGTACTCTATGAACGCATTAATTTAAGAGTAGATAGAATGCTCGAAGAAGGTATTCTAGATGAGGCCAAAACAGTATATGATATGCATTTAACGAAAGAGAATACTGCCCGTCAAGCGATAGGTTACAAAGAATTTTTCCCATACTTTCGTGGAGAAATGTCTTTAGAAGATTGTATAGCACAATTGAAGCAGAGTACTAGACGCTACGCCAAACGTCAATTAACCTGGTATAGAAAAATGCCAGTGCATTGGTTTAGTCCTGATACTCTTCCTGAAGCTATAAATTATCTCATAGAAAATTTTTAAACTTACAGAACTACGCATATATCCATTTCTATTTCATATAGAAAAATCCTATACTAGGTGCAACTTAATTATAGTGAGGTTTATATATGGATAATAGTTTTATAGGCAGAAGAATAAGTCGTGCGGATTATCGTATGGATCATCGTTCCGACAAGCGTAAGAGTCTTCAAGATGAGTTCCTAACACAATGTATTATGGAAGAAATAGAAGTCGATATTTTCTTAAGAAACGAGAGTGTTCGAGCAGGAAAAGTTCTGGCATATGATAATTGGAGTGTGTTAATAAGTGACTCACAGAGTAAGCAGTATTTAATGTTTAAGTCCGCTATTATGGGAATTATTCCGAAAACGTATGTACTCTTCGACGAGAACTTACCTAGTCAATATACGAAGGTTGCCGATACGAAATCGACCTATTATAAATATCAATAATTAAAGGCTTCGGGAAACCGAAGCCTTATTAGCATAGATTAACGAATACTTACGCGATTTTTCATAAAGCGATAGGTTACGATTGGTAGAACAATTAATGTAGGTAGGAAGCTAAAATATACACCGAGAGGCAGAATATTCTGATTGCTAGTACTTCCTATGCTTTCAACCATTTGTAAAAATGATGCTGTATGTAGACTGGTAGTAATATGGAAATTTTGACTAGGATCCATAGAGAAGAGAATATAGAAGGGAAATAGGAATATAAAGATAAGACTTACAATTTGTATTAGAAAACTAATAACAATGTAGACAAGGATGGGTCCAGCGAAGCTTAGTCTTTGTAATCTCTGATCGGACCCAATGGTAACGGAAAACATTAGTGTAAATACAGATGTGAAAAAATCCAATATAAACAATCCGATGATTAGTACCCAGTAAATATTAAAAGACGATGTAATAAATGCCCATGCTGATCTTAAGATATTCATAACAGGTAAATCCGAAACGCTCAGGATAGAAACAAGCATAATAAACGCAGTTAGGATAGTAAGCAACCCAACGATTAGAGTAATCGCTGAATAGTGAAGAAATCTTGACCAGAATAAATCTTTGGTATTTGCGGGTATAGCTTGATAGAAATAGCTTCTTTGGCCATGGAAATTCTTATAATCATTGATGACGATTAGAATTTGATTTGCATATATAACGGCAATAATGGCGAGTACATTTATAAATGTAAAGATTATATTTATTATTGTTAACTTTAAAAATCCAAAAAGAGTATTAACTCCCACTAATGTCAGCAAAGCAAATAGGGTCCATTTGGATATCCTCCACGTGTCACGAAACTGTGTTTTAAATAGATTAATAATCATTAATAGGCCTCCTCAAAAATTCTACTTAAACTCTTACCTTCTAAACCTCTTAAGTTATCTGCTAATTCATAAAACTTCACACGACCATTTTCTAAGAAGATGACTTCATCAATAATAGTCTCAATATCATCTAATAAATGGGTTGAAATAATCATGAGAGAATCTTCTGTAAAGTTTTGTAATATACTTTGTAAGATTATTTTCCTAGCAGCAGGATCTACACCAGATATAGGTTCATCCAAGAGATAAACTTTTGCTTCTCTGGACATAGTCAAAACGATTTGTAGTTTTTCTTGCATACCCTTTGACATTGTATTTAGCACTTGTGTGGACGAAAGTTTGAAATGCTCTAGCATCTTTTCTGCCTTATTGAGATTGAAATCAGGGAAGAAGTTATCGTATTGGATAAGACACTGTCTAGCCGTCATCCAAGTGGAAAGTGATGGCCTATCTGGTAGGTAGGAAGTATAGTTTTTCGTCTTGATACCAATTGGTTCTCCGATAATTTCTATATCCCCTGTAAACAGTTGATCGAAACCACCTAGAATCTTAAGTAAAGTTGTTTTACCTGAGCCATTGGGTCCAACCAAACCAATTATACGGCCACCACCGATTTCTAAGTTTAAGTCATAGAGTACTTGTTTCTTACCGAACGACTTATTAAGCCCTCTTATCTTAATCATTTTTATCCTCCTTATTTCGTTCCCAATGTTTTCTTATCATTTCAATGGATGAATCTTCTGTCATGTTCAGTTCTTGCATATGTTGGACAAATCGTTGAGTTTCCAGTTCGCCCAGTGTCTGTCTCAAGCTTCTAATACGTTCATTATCTTCTGTGATATATCTTCCGGCTGTACGCTCTGTGTAGGCAAGGCCCTCCCGTTCAAGTTCTTGGAGAGCACGTTGTACAGTATTAGGATTTACTCCATACTGCAAAGCTAAATTTCTCACACTGTCTACTTTGCTACCTGAGGTCCAGCTTGCATTTGCAATAGCAATTTTAAATATTTCTAGCAGCTGTAGATATATAGGTTGGTGATCATTAAAGTCATAAGACAAAAGCCTATCCTCCTTTTCTATAGAATAAGTCAGATTGATTATTGTATTAATAGAATAATACAATAGAATTATAATAAGTTTATTGGTGGTATGTCAAGCACATGTTTAAGGATAAATATAAAATGCACTAGGATACAAAAATTAGACGAAAAAAAGAGCGATATAAATTCGCTCTTCATTCTATAGGTTTTCTATTACTATTAGATTCTGGTTCTAATTAAACCTTGAACTCTACCAATGATGTGGCAATCTTCCGCATGGAAGGGGATAGGTGAGAAAGCATCATTTTCTGGTAATAAATAGGGTTCACCATCAATGTATGAAAATCTCTTTACTGTGGCTTCATCACCAATCATAGCGACTACAATCTCATTTCTTTCTGCTGTTTGTGCTGGGGTTACGATAATTAAATCATTATTGAAGATTCCAGCATCCATCATAGAGTCACCACGTACTCTCAGAATATAATTACCATTTCCAGCGGAAGGGAAGAGTTTATCATCCACATGAATATTATATTCAATATTCTCTTGAGCAAGTATAGGTTGGCCAGCGGTCACTAAACCGACGAGTGGGAAGGCGGTCACATCTGCATATGAGGTTTCTTCTGTTTCTGGATTTTCATCGACAAGCGATATTGCTCTTCGTTTACCATCTGCATAAGAAATTAATCCTTCTTCTTGAAGTTCTGTCAAATAAGAATGGACCGTGGAAGTTGATTTGAAACCAACAGCCGCACATATATCTCTTACAGAAGGAGAAAAACCATTGGAATGAATATAAGACTCTAAGTAATGGAGAATGTTTTTCTTATTGACATCTCTCTTGCTTTCTTTTGGCACGGGTCTAGGCATTGCTTATCTCCTTTGTTTTTTTTTATTATAGTATGTACTGGTTAATAAATCAAACAAATGTTCGTTATTCTGTATGTACGGTTCACATATATAAAATTTCCATTAGAAGTACTCAAACGACTCGTGCTAATTAACCCAGATGCTTCTTCTTGCTCAATCTCTGGGAATTCATTATAATTTGTAGGTAGTAAATTAAGTGGGGAATATGCTTTGAACGATAATGATAAAATAAACAATCTTGATCAAACGAGAAGGCTTAAGCCGCTTACTCCAATGAAGTCTTCTAAGCCTCTGAAGCCTGTGGATAACATTGGTGATCCATTTAAGCGTAAAGATGTGAGAAATGAAGAGCTCCCTATCCAGAATCCATCGAGTAATCTACGCAGTACTACCAGGCATGAATTGCCTTATATCTCCGCGGTTGAGAAGCAAAAGGAATCTACGAATAAGGGGCCTCTTGCAAAATCAAGTGAATGGGACGACACCTTGCGAGGTGTTCTAGCTAGAGAAATGGTGAAACATAGAGTGTCTAGTCCCAGTTCGTCCAATGCACAGATGAAAAACCAGAGTATAGAACGCGACTCGGTTAAGGTATCTTCTGCCTATGATCCAGTAGAGAGAAAACGTTCTTCATCTTCAGGCAAGTCCGTTCGTGTACGAGATCAAAATGTTAAGAGAAGTCAACAAGTTATTCGAAATGAAGCACGCATGACAGAGGTTTCTAAGAAGAAGTTTTATTTACCACTATTAAGGCGCTTACAGCGTAAAACGCCATCTAAACGTTATCGCCTAAAAGGGTTTGCGAATGAAGAGTATGCGAACCAAGTCCGTGCAAAAGAAAAACGTACGAAGACATTTGTCAATATTTCATTTTGGATTGTATTAATTGTTATTTTCTTGATTCTATTCTATTGGATCAATCCTATCGATCGTATTCAGAGACTAATGGAATTATTTGGCATATAAATTATTACATGTAAATTAATTGTCCTCTGTTGCAGGAAGTTCTTGTGCAAGAGGATTTTTTTCTACGGCTTGATGGAGTTGTTTCTGGTCGACATGGGTATAAATTTCAGTTGTGGCAACCGATTCATGGCCTAGAATTTGTTGTAGCATACGTATGTCGACATCACCATATTGATACATCAGTGTTGCAGCCGTATGTCTTAGCTTATGGGTTGAATATTTACTTGGGTCTATACCGGCTTGAGATAAGTATTTATGAATCATGCGTTGAACAGACGTTCTTGCAAGTCGATTCCCTTGTCTTGAGATGAAAAGGGCTTTTCTTTCCTTTGCTTGCTTGGGCCTCTCGGGCAAATAATTGTCAATTGCAGCAATGCAGGCTTGGTTTAGATAAATGGTTCTTTCTTTTCCACCTTTACCAATAACACGTAAAGTTTTTTCTTTGAGATTTAAATCTTCAACATCAATGGAGCATAGTTCAGCGAGACGTAAGCCACAATTTAAGAAAAGCGTCAGTATACAATAGTTTCTAGAGGCGAATTCATCCTGGGAAGGGTGTACTTGTTGTAACAAGTTTCTACTATCTTCTAAAGTTAAATATTTAGGTTGACGTTTAGGTATCTTCGGAGATTCCAATTCGCTTGTGGGATCTAGGGAAATATATTGTCTTTTATTATGCGCCCATTTAAAAAAGGAGCGCAATGCGGATACCTTACGCGAACGATTTTGTGCTGAGGCGTTTCTTTCTCTAGTTAACCACGAGAGAAAAGCATAAAAATCAGTTAGTTTTATACTACTTAAATAGTTGGCGTGGATACTTTCAATAGATATTTCATCTAATGGTATATCCTTTCTTACTTCTCCACGATGTAACTTCAAGAAACGAAAGAAAAGGGTCAAGTCATAGCGGTATTCTTTCATAGTTAATGGTGACCTTCCTAGTATGGCCTCCATATAAGCGAGATATTCATCCATTATTGGAAAAATCGCATTAGAATGATTTTCTTGTGACACAATCCACCTCATTTAACAAATTGTTCTTGATCCCTTATTTGTTAAACATTATACACCAACTTTCGTTATCGCTATTTCAGTCTGAACATAGTAGAATATTATCGTATCAGGAAACGAGAGAAAGAACGATGGTTTAAAATGAAACGAAATGAAAAGCAAGAAGAAATTATAAACACAACATTTGATGTAAGTCCTGAAGCGATTCAGGATCCAGAAGCGGTTGTGGAAGAAAAAACATTTCGTTCTCTGACAAGGGAAGAGAAGAAGGATTTGGCAAAAGAACTTGTCCGACCTCAGAAGTTAGAACCACCTGAAGCATTAAAAATTAAAGATGAAGAAGTGGAACTTAAAGATAAATCCAAAGCATTCCACTGGTTCTTGAACATCACAACGTTTATCAGCATCACAGCTATTATAGTACTAACAATACTAGCGTATAAGCGTGGTATCTTTACAAGTCAAGAAACGTTAACGCAATTTGTAGAGAGTATGGGTTGGGCGGGACCATTTATCTTCATCTTAATTCAAATGATACAGGTTATTATTCCGATCATACCAGGAGCAGTAAGCCTTGTTGCAGGTGTATTAATGTTTGGACCATGGCTAGGATTCTTGTACAATTATATAGGTATTTCGCTCGGTTCTATCATTGTGTTTTTCCTGTCAAGATATTATGGTAAACCCTTGGTACTTAGAATCTTAGGGAAGAAGAACTATAATAAGTATATTGGCTGGACTTCGGACAATAAGAAATTTGAGTGGATTTTTGCAATTCTTATTTTTATGCCTGTAGCTCCAGATGACGCCTTGTGTTATATTGCGGGATTAACAACGATGCAAGCCAAGCGTTTTATCGGAATTATACTTCTTGGTAAGCCGGTTGCCATAGCTGCTTATAGTTTCGGTTTGCATTTAGTAATCAACCATATCTGGGAGTTCATCCAGAGAGTGTTATAATAACTTATTTATCAATTAATAGAGGAGAACTATTATGAATAAAATACCAATTGGTGTTATAGGCGCAACAGGATATGTGGGCCAAAGATTTGTCCAACTGTTACAAGATCACCCTTATTTTGAATTGGTTAAATTGGCCGCATCGAAATCCTCAGCGGGTAAAACGTATCGAGAAACCCTCGAAGGTCGTCAAATGCACTTCCTGAAGCTTATAGATAGTATTGCAAGTATAAGAGTAGAAGAAGTTACACCTGAAACAGCGGAAGCTTTTGCTCAAGACATTCGCTTAGTGTTCTGTGCGGTGGATATGGCAAAAGAAGATATAATTGCATTGGAAGAAGCTTTGGCCAGAGCAGAGCTTGTAGTGATTTCTAATAATTCTGCGAACCGTATGACCGAAGATGTCCCGATGCTAATTCCTGAGATTAATATAGACCATTTAGAAATTATCGAGAGCCAGCGAGAACGCTTGGGATCAGAAAAAGGTTTTATTCTCTGTAAACCTAATTGCTCTATCCAGAGCTATGTTCCTGCACTACATGCATTACGTGAATTTGGTATTGAGGAAGTTTTTGTTAGTACTTATCAAGCAATTTCTGGCGCCGGTAAAACCTTTGAAACGTGGCCAGAAGCGAGAGACAATGTTATACCATTTATATCGGGTGAGGAAGAAAAAAGTGAACGTGAACCCATGAAAATATGGGGGAAGGTACAGGGCAAGAAAATTGAATCTGCTACTAATCCTAAAATCTCTGCACATTGCTACCGTGTAGGTGTGGAAGAAGGTCATATGGCAGCAGTAACTGTAAAATTCACAAATAAACCTTCACCAGAAGAAATTCTTCAAGCATGGGAGACTTATAGTAGTCAGGCTCAACATTTGAACTTACCTCATGCACCACAAAAGTTCTTACATTATATGGAAGCTCAAGATCGGCCTCAATCCAAATTAGATGCACAAAACGACAAAGGTATGGGTGTAATGATTTCCAGATTACGACCTGACCATATCCTGGATTATAAGTTCACCTGTCTAAGTAACAATACTTTACGTGGAGCTGCTGGAGGGGCTGTACTGTCGGCTGAACTATTATATCGTTTAGGCTATCTAGATTAATAACACAGGTTAATAGAGTTAGAAATGAGACCTCTGCTAGCTAAGCTAGTGGAGGTTTTATTTTGTTAGAGAAGAGGGTTTAGCGGAAACAGGTCGTATTTCCACAATTTATCCACATGAACAAAATAATAATTTTGTTCATGTGAGTAGAAGCGATTGGGGATACTCTGTGGAAAACTTATCCACAGACTGTCCACACGTTCACGGTGTGTTGTATAAGAAAATGTATACAGGTAATAGATCGTAGTGCCTGGCTGATACATCCGTGCAATTGAAGTGCACACAAGGGTTTTTCTGCTGCGAACTTATGTACGCATCAGGAACATCTATGTATTTGTACCGTGCATGCCAGTCCGCAAGCTATGAACTGAAATACGTAATATTACAGACGGAAAGCTATTACAGAATCATTACAGTAATATAGTTGTAATCTTACAATGTGTTTGTCTTAATGTAAAGGGATTTCTAAAATTTAGAATTATTACAAATATTACCAACTTGTATAGCTTCTGCAATTTCCGTGACATGTAGTCGGCTTAGTGAAATATAAGATTTGTATTTAGGAAATGGAATTTGTCGTTATACGATGGATAGTTCACAGGAGAAAGACTTATTATGTACGTACTGGGTGCACGGTATGTCTACG
>CAYMOG010000029.1:0-17576 GCA_964392065.1 uncultured Oscillospiraceae bacterium | reverse complement strand
GCACCATTAATTGCAATCATGACACTCTGTAAATCTACAATACTTTATGTGCTTAGGAAATAGAGAGAAGACTTCTAATAGAAAGAATTAACTTCCTCAGTAATTTATGCAGAACTCCTTTCACGGATTTATTCGTGAGAGGAGTTTTCTTTACATTTCTTGCGTTATAATCAGGATATGGAAATATACAAGATTGTAAAAAAGGATACAAATTTCGAAGCACAGGCTGCGTATTTACTTAGAAATGCTTTTCCACAAGCCTATAGTGAAAGCGCAGAAGCAGAAGTTGTAAACTGCTTAGGAGCGGAGCGCGTGCTCCTAGCTGCTATGGAAAAAGATGAGCTCTTAGGTTTTATTGGCGCAATTCCTCAGTATGGGGTGACCGGTTGGGAGCTTCATCCTCTGGTGGTTCGAGTAGGTAGACGAGGCTTGGGCATAGGAAGAAAACTTTGCTTGGCACTTGAAGATGAACTTCGGAGAAGAGGCGCTGTAACTATTTACTTAGGAACAGATGATGAAGATTTTCAAACTTCACTTGCAGGGATTGATTTGTATGCTAATACTTATGAGAAAATAGAAAATATTATTAATTATAAAAATCATCCTTATGAATTTTATCAGAAGTTGGGATATAAAATCGTTGGGGTTCTTCCAGATGCTAATGGTGTGGGTAAACCCGATATTTGGATGGCGAAACGTATTTAAGGTGAAGAATCCATACTTCTACTAAGATTAAATTTAACTAGATCCACTGTGTTACATGTAGTTTTACGTGAAAGTCATATAACGATAGACCTTGAGAACTAATTAGTTTTATTATAAGAAGTAACTAATGCATACGGCAAACATGATAGGGGAAGATTTTCCTCTCTCTGTTATATATTTTAATTTGCTACAATAAAAAAGCACGAAGTCATGGAGGTTTAGATATGTATTTGATTATCTTCATTGCAGTTTTACTCGTAAGTATCCTAGGGATGATATTCCCTTCCTTTGCATTACAGAAATACTCTACGAATAAGACGCTTCTAATGGCATTGAGAATATTTGGGATTTTGCTTTTTATAGGTAGTGTCATTGCGATAATAATACTATTAACAGGCAAAACTTCTCTGCCTCTAAATTAGTTGCTAGAATAACTTTTACATTAATAGGATTGTTCACTTTATTTTCTTTATCCAGATTCGAAATTCCTATACAATAAAAATAAGTAAGTGAATATAAAAGGAGAGAACACTATGAAATCAATTCGTATATTTTTGAAAACATTCTTAGTCATTACAGGAATTAACTTGCTAATCAATTATTTTGATTTGGACTTGTTTATCAAGGATGCAAAAAAAGTAAATCGCAAGAGAAAGCGTCTATTCTAGTTTTGAATTTACATGACATGAAGAAGGCTAGCCTCTAGTGCTAGCCTTTTTTAATTTTAATAATCCTGGTGCTCTATACCATTTGGATTTGTAGGTAGTATCTGAATTTTCATACTAAAGAATTACTCTCATGTGTGTACTTCGGACATGATCTCATGCCGAAATCTTCTTATGACTATCATTTATTTGAATCTTCACCAAGCTTCTCGAGAAGAGCAGAAGCTTGCATACCGCTAAATTCAGTGAACAAGTCTTCGTAAACTGAGAGAACATAGCCATCATTATTCACATAGAAACTTCCTTGGCTTTCTTGCCAATAGTGTTTTTCATTTGCTTCACTGTCCGATGTGATGAGAGGAAAGATGAATTCATCTTGCACTTCAACGGTTGGTATTAGGTTTTCATCCAATTCTTTTGAAGCGATGACTATTTCCTCACCTTTCTGTAGTTCTCCAGCACTATCTGCAATAACCTCTACCCTAAAGGATAAGAGTCTATCCTTCATGCCAGCAAATTCTGTGCTGTCTACGAAGATAGTGTCCTGCTTGCTGAGTACTTTGACATGGACGAAATTATCAATGATTCCTAACCAGTTCTCGTAAGGTACAGGTGAATAATGAACATTGGAATCATCGATAGGAAATAGAGGTAATGTAGGATAATTTTCACGTTCCATAGAAACACGTTCACTGTCGAGTGTTTCCTTGCTCGTAGAATCTTGACATCCATTTAGGAGCAGTAAACTACAGCAGAATGCAGCTAATAATCATACAGATAACATTTCAATATTTTTTCACCATAAGGCATGACTCCAATATAATATTAGTTTACTTAGATTCTAGCACATTATTTTGTCGATGGCTCCATACCTTCTATCAGTTCGAGGCCTCTCCTTCGGATTTCGTAGAGATCGATGAAGCGGCTTTGGCGATGGTATTCTCGACCACGGAAGAAGAGGAGAACTGTGGGCACTGTGAACACATTGAATTGACCAGATATCATTGGAGCATCTTCGATGTCCACTTTAATTAGAGGTATTTCGAGCTCATCTGCTAATTCCTTCACTCTAGGTCCTATTGCATGGCAGACACTACAGCCTTTTGTACTGAAAGAGGCCAACAGAATAGCATTAGCATTTTGAGCTTCTAGAAATATTTCATAGTTCTTTATTTCAACCATCGTAGGTACCTCCTAGATTTATTATAAGGGAAATTGTACAGGTTATGCTCAAGTATTCGAAACTATTGACACAAGTTTACGCTACAATGATAGAAATAATTCGGATGAAATAGAAAGGAAATATAACAATGTCTTTACATATTGGTCGACTCTATTGGCCTGGAGCTAGTCCAGAACGTACATTCCCAAGGTCGGATTGGATGGATGGAACCTACGAGGTGGTGGTTGTAGGAGGAGGCATGTCGGGTGCTTTGGCCGCATTTCGTTTAAGTGAGGAAGGGAAGCAAGTTCTCTTGGTGGAAAAAAACACAATTGGCTCAGGTTCTACGGCTGCCAATACCGGCTTAATTCAATTCATGAGTGATAAGGGACTTAGTGAGTATAGTGAGAGCTTAGGTGAGACGGAAGCTCAGCTCTTCTATGCTTGGTCTAGGCAAGGCGTTGAAACCTTACGTCGTATTGATGAAGTGGCGACTGAAGATTTTGAAGCGGAGGACTTCCAAGTCGTGAATAGCGTCTTGGTTGCAACTAAGAGAAAAGCTAAGAGTTATCTCGACGAAGAGTTTCTTGCCCATGAGACACAAGGCTTCGGTAGCTCCCTGATTGACAAGGGTCAGCTAGAGGAAATGGGTATTAAGGGATATGCAGGTTTGGAAACAGGTCCTGATATTTTTCTTAACCCCTTTTCTTTTGTACAACGCATTGTGCGCTATGCACAGGAACATTTCAGTCTAACGGTAGCAGAACATGTATGTTATGAAGGCATGGATGAGACAGGCGCCGTGCGTTTAAGTTCAGCAGAGGGTACATTTAACTTAACTGTTCCTAAAGTGGTTATTGCGTGTGGTTATATGCCTCCATTAGACATTGCAGAGAAATTGAAGAATCTCGAGCTCTTCGTCAGTTATGTGTATGTGACTGATCCTCTAGAAGAAACGATTATTCCTAAAAAATTAATTTGGGAACGCAAGGATCCTTATACCTATCTTCGCCAAACTTTTAAAAAAGCCATTATGTTAGGCGGTAAAGATTTGAAGGAAAAGGAGCTTCTACTAGATAAGTTACCTGAACAAGTGAGTAAGCTCGCTAAGAACGCATCCAAGTGGATTGAAGGGATTGAAGAAGATGGCCATAAACCTTATACGTATGCCGCGTTCTTTGGCGAAAGTAAAGACGATTTGCCCTACATAGGGGTTGATCCGGATAATCAAAATGTGTTTATTATCTGCGGTTTGGGTGGTAACGGGACAGTTTATTCTGCCATCGCTAGTGATATGGTTCTAGAATGGCTTGAAGGTTCTCCTAGGTCTGGTAGTGAAATGTTTAGGATTAATCGTTAATGGCAGATTATCAGAAACTCACACACGGCTTCGGACCGTTTCTGCCTAAGTCTCCGAAGTATCTCTTCCTAGGTACATTTCCTTCTGTGAAGAGTCGCGAGCAAGCGTTCTTCTATGGGCATCCACAGAATAATTTCTGGAGATTACTGGCAGATGTGTTTGAGGACGTAGTGCCTAAGAGATTGGATGAGAAAAAAGCGTTCTTAAGTCGGCATAATATCGCAGTTTATGATGTGATTTATTCATGTGAAATTGTAGGGAGTTCAGATCAGTCCATTCGTAATGTGGTGCCGACGGATATTGGCTCACTAGTTAGAGCGTATAAGATTAAGAAAATTTTTCTTAATGGTAGGAAAGCTCAGCAGATATTCGAGCAATACCATTCCGATTTAGATGGACAGTATTTGCCGTCCTCATCTCCAGCAAATGCGGCCATGTCCTATAAGCAGAAGTTGGAATTCTGGCGCGAAGCAATTCTAGATTAATTACGGAATCCTCTGTGATAAGGAGTACTTGATTATTATGGCGAAAAAATTGCTTGATTATTATGACGTTGTATATGCTAGAGACATCGCTTCAAGATTTAAAGAAGTTAGATCTGATTTCGATGAGAAAGCTTTTGTAATGTATATAGAAAAACATTTGGGTAATGAGAAATTCCTAGAACGTCAAGATATTTATGTTGATGCTCTGGAGAGATATTTAGACGAAGATTACCGTGCGAATTTAAGAATATTTGAAGCCATCTGGGGAGAGGAATTAGAAACTGAGACGGGCATGTTTAAAGTCGGTTGGTGGTTGTGGCCTATTGGTAGATATGTCGAAAGGCATGCATTAGAAGATGTTGAAGCCTCGATGCGTTTTATAAAAGAATTTACCAAGCGTCAAACTGGAGAATACGCCATTCGTCCTATATTAATTGAACATACTGAACGTACAATGCATAAGATGCTTGAATGGAGTAGGGATGAAAATGTCCATGTAAGGCGTCTTTCTAGTGAAGGATTACGGCTATATCTACCCTGGACGAAGCGCACTACAGTAGCTCTAGAATACATAGAATTGTTTACTCAAATCCTTACGAATCTTAAAGATGACCCCTCGAAATTTATACAAAAGAGTATTGGCAATAATCTCAATGATTTATACAAATATGACCCAGCATTAGCCGATGGCATTATATCTAAATGGGAAGACGAAGGACTAAGTGATTCTGCGAAATGGATAATAAAATATGGGCGAAGGAATCAATGGGAGAAATAACCCCACAATGCATAAGACCGTCGCACAAGTAAATTCTTCGTGCGACGGTTAAGTGCCTTAACTCAATTCTAGTGTACCCATGTTCAGATCGTAGTACCGGCCTTGCATTTCCATGAGTTGGTCGTGGTCTCCACGTTCGACAATCTCACCTTGCTCCATGACCATGATAGCGTTCGAGTGGCGTACCGTGGATAAGCGGTGGGCAATGGCGAAGGTGGTTCTGCCTTCCATCATATTGTCCATACCTTGTTCAATTAGTCGTTCCGTTCGCGTGTCAACGGAGCTCGTTGCCTCGTCCAAGATAAGGATGAGTGGGTCTGAAATGGCTGCTCGGGCTATAGAGATGAGCTGCCTCTGGCCCTGAGAGAGTGCTCCACCATCGTTATCGAGGAGAGTATCATAACCTTCTGGTAAGTGACTGATGAAATGGTCGGCATTGGCGAATTTAGCGGCTTCTCGTACTTCTTCATCGGTGGCATCCAGTTTACCGTATCGGATATTATCGGCAACAGTACCGCGGAATAGGTGTACATCTTGGAGCACCATGCCAAGAGTCATACGTAAGTCGTCTTTTTTTATTGCTTTAATATTAATACCGTCGAAGGTGATTTCACCATCTTGAATATCATAGAATCGGTTAATGAGATTTGTTATTGTAGTTTTTCCTGCGCCGGTTGAGCCTACGAAAGCGATTCTCTGACCTGGTTTCGCGTAGAGAGAAATATCGTAGAGAACTTGCTTGCCTTCCACGTAAGAGAAGTCCACGTCCTTAAATCGGATATCACCTTGGACTGGCATGTACATAGTCTTGCCATCCGCGTATGGAACGGCCCAGACTAAGTCTCTGATTCCTGGTGTCACATCTGGTAGATAACGCTTAGGCACGCCATCTTTTATCCCTCGGTCATAGGAAATACCTACTTGAGCATCGGCTTCTTCTTGCGTGGAGACTAGGCGCACTAGACTCACATTTCCATCGTCTACTTCTAATGGTTTGTCCATCAAATTAAATACGCGTTCTGCTCCAGCCAGCGCAGCAATGAGGATGTTAATCTGGTTTGATATCATCATCATAGGTCTTGTGAAGTTTCTTGTGTATTGTAGAAAAGTGGTCAGGCTACCGATATCCATTTGTCCACTGATGATGCGAAAGGCTCCTACCATTGCAGTTAGAGCATACTGGACGAAACCTAAGTTTCCCATGATAGGCATGATGATTACTGCATAGGTTTGCGCATCTGTAGAGGATTTACGGAGGGCTTGGTTTTTCGTATGGAAGTCCGCAATGGCATCCTCTTCATAGTTGAAAACTTTAATAACTTTTTGCCCTTGCATCATTTCTTCGATATATCCGTTTACGTTAGCAAGTTCTTGTTGTTGTTTCTGGAAGGAGGCGCGGCTTCTTTTCATAATGAAGCGGATGATAAATAATATCATAAATACTGTTACAAACACGAGTCCTGTGAGAAGAGGACTTAATAGTAACATCATGACCATTGTACCGATGAAAGTCACTACTGAGGTAAGTAGATTAATAATTGTCTGGTCTAGAGCCATACTAATATTATCCACGTCATTGGTAAAGGTACTCATCAGTTCGCCGCGGGTATGGGTATCGAAGAAACTTAGAGGCATTTCTTGTAATTTATTATAAAGATCTCTTCTTATAACATTCGTTGTACTCTGTGAAACCTTCACCATGAGTCGATTGCCCAGGTAATTCGCGAGGACGGTGAGGAGGAATACGCCCGCCATGGCGAGAATAACAGGGATAGCGTTGGTGAAGCTTTTTTCATAAACGAAAATATTAATAATCGGTTTAAGAAATGCATTACCCAAAACGCCGCCTAGTGCCCCTAAGCCTGCTAACAATAATCCGAAGAACAGGAGCCAGCGATTCTGTCCGATGTAATGGAGTAGTTTGTTGGTGGCATAGCCAATGTCTTCTGGTTTGGCGAATTTATTGAAACCCGCTTTTTGCTCTGAGACTTGATTTTTCTTTTTTATTTCTTTACTCATTCTGAGATAACTCCTCTCTGCTGAGATTCATAGATTTCTTGGTAAATGGTGCTCGTTTCGAGAAGTTCTTCTGCGGTTCCTATAGCATTTACCTGACCCTCGTCTAGGACTAGGATGTGGTCTGCATTTTCTATCGACGCAATTCTTTGGGCAATGATTATCTTAGTAATATTAGGATAGTCATTGGCAAAAGACCTACGAATTTTTGCATCCGTATCCATATCCACTGCAGATGTGGAATCGTCAAGAATAAGAACTTTGGGATGCTTAATAAGTGATCTAGCAATGCAGAGACGCTGTTTCTGTCCGCCTGAGAAGTTACTACCGCCTTGCTCTACGTGATGATCTAAACCATCTGCCAGTTTGCTGACGAACTCCCACGCTTGTGCATGTTTCAATGCTTCAATTATTTCTTCATCGGACGCCTGTTCATCGCCCCAATGCATGTTTTCTCGGATCGTACCAGAGAAGAGCGTATTCTGTTGGAGTACGATACTTACTGCGTCGCGTAGTGTTTCTAAATCATAATCTCTGACATCGTTTCCTCCCACTAGAACTTGACCTTCACTAACATCGTAAAGTCTTGGGATGAGAGAGAGGAGACTGGACTTCCCTGAGCCTGTAGCACCTAGAATACCAAAAACCTCTCCTGGTTGAATATTAAATGTAATATTCTTTAGCGTGGCGTTTTCGCTACCGGGATAGTAGAAACTTACATTCTTAAATTGAATTGAGCCGTCTGCTACTTCTGTAATCGGAGTGACTGGGTTCACAAGATCAACTTCTGTGTTAAGTACATCTTGGATTCGGTCAGCCGATGCTTTTGCTCGAACAAATTGTAAGAACACCATAGTCACCATCATAAGACTCATCATGATTTGAGCAACATAGGTTAAGAAACTAATGAGGTCTCCTGGGCCCAATCGACCGGTGATAAGGTCTTGTCCACCAATCCAGAGCAAAGCGATAATGGTACCGTAAATTACCAGTTGTGCTACAGGCATGGAAATAATAACTAGAGAGATGGCTCGATAGGCTGAGTGCATTAGATTGTCATTGGATTTCTTGAACTTACGTTTCTCATGATCTTCTCTTACAAAGGATTTAATTTCTCTGATATTAGTTAGGCCTTCTTGAACATTGGCATTCAAATCGTCTACTTTTACCTGCATATCTCGGAAACGAGGATTCGCCTTGATAATAATTATCGTGATTATTGCTACGAGAATAGGAATAGCAACCAGGAAAATTTTTACGAGTTCTCTGTCTACTTGAAAAGCCATTATTAATGCGAAGATAAACATGGCAGGTGCACGTACGCCCATGCGTAATGCCATCATCATGGCTTGGGAGACATTATTACAATCATTCGTTAGCCTGGTAATTAAGCTGGGCACACTAAAGGTGTCAAGATTGCCAAAGGAAAAGGCTTGTATCTTACCGAACAATCCTGCTCTTACATTCGCTCCGAATCCGTAGCCTGCAACCGCCCCTACTCGGGCTGAAATCATGCCGCAGACCATGGCAATCATGGCAGCAATAATCATGCGCATCCCGAGATTAATTACGACACTGGTATCATTATTCATAATTCCAATGTTAACGATGTCTCGCATAACAAAAGGAATATAAACATCGGCGAGTACCTCAATGAGCATAAGTATTGGACTTAATATAGCCTGCCAACGATATTCCTTAATATATGGGGAAAATGTTTTTATCATTCGAAATCTCCTTCTGTTTTCGCCTGGGTATCGCGTAAATTTGTTCTGATTTTATTTAGACTCTTAATTAGTATGTCCACTTCCTCAACTTCTAAGCCTTCAATCATTTTCCTATAAACATGATGCAAATTATCGACACATTGTTTTTGTACTTGTTCTCCTTCAGCGGTTAAGTAGAGTTCATTCTGGCGTCGATCTGACTTCGATTGCACCTGCTCCACAAAATTTGACTTAGTTAAATAAGTTATAGAGGAGGATAGGGAAGCTCCAGAAATGTGTAAGAAGTCCGCTATATCTTTTTGTGTCGAGCCTGGTTTGTCATGGATTCTCTGTAGAATCATAGGTTGACCTAGGAAGAGACCTAGTTCGCTAAGCGAGAAGACTAGGCTCTTTTTTGTAAGCTGTGTAATATCTCGGAAAAGCCATGCAAGAACGGCTTCCACGCTATCATTATTTATTGAATTTGACGTTGTCATATGTTCCTCTATTTTCTAATTAAATAAGGCCCTAATGATTAGGAGGCTAATTACTATCAGATTATTTTATAGTATTCGTATGAGATGTCAAGATATTTTTTATATTCGGTTTGGGAGGGGGATTAATAAGGTGAATCCTGATATTTTGATGTGATCTCAGAATAGAAGTTCTGCATTTTACGCGCGTACGTTTTGTATTGTACTGTGTCATGATAGAAGTCTATTATGGTATTACACTTCACTTTGGCCTCTAGATCTCCATATAAACTTTGGATGACAGTATTCAGGAATTTATATGATAAAGTATAGGTTAAGAATTGTAATGTGTCTTTGAAATCTTTATGTTCTATAGTCAATTTGATCAGATTCTGAGCATCACTTAAGTGTCCCTTACGAATAAGTTCAACCGTCATTTGGAAGCAAAAATCCAGAATTTGATCTAAGATTACAGAATTCTGGAAGCCTTGATTTCTTGCGATATCTGTAAAATTAAGGATTTGTTTTTTACTCAGTTTATTACCAAAATATTTTGCAATGAAGTATTCATGTTTTCCCCAGGTTTCGCAACGGAGAAGATAGGATAGGACTTCTTCTTGATGTGTAAGGAGAGTTAAGTTCTGTAAGATTTAGCGGATGGATTGCTTGGGACAATGATAGTTATTTTTCCTCAAATAATTGGCATAAAGATAATCTAGAACCCACTCTGAAGGAACTTATGTCATTAAATAGACAGGAGGCATAAGGGTTTTGTCTAGAAATCCATTCTTCATATAGCGATCAGAAATCTCTATGGTGCATAGGGCAAAAGATACGTAACTTCTCATCATAAAACGTCATAATAATGAAAACGATGGAGGTTTCATGTATGGATATTAAAGCGAAAATTGATGGAATTGTTGAACGTTGTGAGAATAACCCTAAGTTTAAGGAGGATTTCTTCCAAAATCCTGCCACAACCATCAGGAATACCTTAGGTGTAGAGATTTCAGACGAACAATTGGAAACTATCGTAGAAGGGGTCAAGGCAAAACTTGAGCTTACTGGTATCGGTGGTGGTGTTGGAGATTTCTTCCGTACAGGACTGAACTAAACGGTTGAATAGTGTAAATTCATGGGACCCCCTTGTTTAAGGGGGTTTTGATTATAGGTGAAGAATATGAACCAGAGAACACAAGGACAAGTACCCTGGGCGAAGTGGACATTCCTCATTGGACTATCCATTTTCTTCATGATTTTGGCGTTCTTCTTCGACTCTTTCTCGACTATCCTACGAGGTCTTCTAGCTATTCAACTTGATCCATCCGTTCTTACTACAGATTATCTCGTGGTGGGAGGGATAGGCGCTACGCTCTGGAATAGTGCGTTGGTGATTCTGGGTCAATTGTTTGTGCTGAAGCTGAATCGTAATTATTTACCTGGAACACTAGTTGCAACAGTTTTATTAGTAGGTGGATTCGCGTTTTTCGGTACAAATCTTTTGAATTCTATGCCCATTATTTTGGGAACCTATCTGTATGCTAAGTTGAACCGAGAAGATTTTGCGTTATTTGTAATGCAAGCTTTCTTGGCCACTACCTTGGGTCCCTTGCTAAGTACTCTTGCATTTGTGCTAGACATTTCATATTTCCTATCGATTCCACTAGCCTTCGTTCTAGGGCTATTTGTGGGCTTTATCATACCAGCATTATCACCTGCTACTCTTCGTTATCACCAGGGTTATACTTTATATAATATTGGTTTCGTGGCAGGGATTATTGGCATGGTTATGGTAGCTGTTTTTCGCATGTTTCACTTTGAAATTAATCCAGTTTCTAGAATTTTTGAGGAGAGCCAATGGGTTTTAGCTCTAATTCTTGCTGTGATTTTTCTTTTTACCATGATTTGTGGAATTCTTTTAAATGATAGAAAACTTGTGGGATACCACAAGTTATTACTAAACTCAGGAAGACTCTTGGCCGATTATGACGTTTTATACGGAACAGGTCTTACCCTATTTAATATAGGTACTATGGGATTGGTATCCATACTCTATGTCGTTGTGGTGCGTGGTTCTTTTAACGGGCCAGTTATAGGTGGTATCCTATCGGTGGCTGCTTTTGCCGCCATGGGTAAGCATCCGCGTAATGCGCTGCCCGTTATGTTGGGCGTGTTTCTTGCGTCATGGATCAGCCCTAGCCTAGAGCCTAATAGCACACCCGTAATAGTAACGGCTTTATTTGGAACGACCCTTGCACCCGTCGCAGGAGAATATGGTCCGCTGGCAGGAATTGTCGCTGGATTTCTCCACGCCGCACTCGTTACACAAGTTTTACCGGCCCATGGAGGGGTGAATTTATATAATAATGGATTTGCCTCAGGGTTCGTAGCAGGCGCTATGGTACCCTTGCTAGAATACTTACGCCAAAGAAAGGAGAAAATCTATGAGTAGAAAACGTGCAGAACATTTAATCTCCAGCATGACGAGGTCTCTGACTCAATACTTCCTAGAACAAGATGCCCATGGGATAGAAATCAAAATTGATCGCGTCGAAGGCGCAATCTCTCTTGAAGTTAAGGGCGAGGTTGCCCTATCCGAAGCAGGCTTCCTTGCGTTGCATGATAGTATTGACCAGCCCAAAGGTCCAGATATAGAATATTACTATAGTGAACTACTCGATAGTGCAGACCCTTCTGATTTATCTATATTAGGAACGCTGGTGGATGAGCATGATTTGCATTTTGAAGACAACGTCCTTCGTGTGTGGGTTAAGAAACGCTTCAAAAGTACTGGGAAGAGGTAAATATGTTAGAGAAACAAGTAAAATTTCGGACAATGGAAACCGAGGATATTCCGAGGGTCCAAGCGCTGAAGAAAAGAAGTTTCCAAACGCTTGAAGGTCTGTTTCAGAGTACAGTCCATGAAGGTTTTGTCATGGAAATTCAGGATAAACTCGTTGCAGTGTTTGACTATAAATTTCTGGACCAAGAGAAGAAGGAAGTCTATGTAAATACTGTTTGTGTTGATCCGCATTTTGCAGGAGAAGGCCATGGTAAATATCTTTATAAAGCGTCTATTGATACGCTCATAGCGCAGGGCGCCGAACGCTTTTGTGCTCTAGTAAAAGACGATAATGTCGCATCTTACTATTTGTTTCAAGATAATGGTTTTGTTCGAAGTAGTATCCCTGAAGTGATTAACAAGATGGGAATAGGTTTTCTCGGCAAGAGCTTAGCGAAAACACCTTTTCTCTTCGCCAATGGAATGGATTTCTATGTGAAAGATATCAATCAAGAACTAGAAGCCAAACATGAAGATGCTCGGCAGTTATTAAGTTTTATTATCATAAATTTATTCCTCACAGTACCTGTAGTATTTATACGTTTACTTCAGAATAAGAATTATTGGCTACCAATACTTAGCTACACGATCTTCTTAATTTTCTTGGTCCTACCGAGGTTTCTTCTCTATGCATATTTTAAGATTCAGAAGAAGCCTGAACGCACGATCTTGCAGAATCGTTTCTTCCGATTGAACAATGGAGGCCTACTGCTTACACTACTGACCTCAATGCTTAATGGTCCCTTTTTTCTCAATGCAAATGCCTATAGAGAAGCCTATCCTCGCGATAGGAGAGAAGAGAAACCTTATTTTATAGCGGAGTTAGGAAGGTTTTCTCTGCTCGTGATTATGCTAATTCTAGGGATCATTTTGCAACACAACGTTTTTATTTTTCTCTCAGAACTTTCTGCTCTTTATTTATTTTTCTTTGCTCTTCCTGTCTATCCTTTCGAAGCAATGGGAGGTAAACGCATAATGGACTACTCGAAACCTGTGGGGATTGTACTTGCTATCCTAGGAGTTTTGAGTTTGTTACTGCGATTTTTTATTTTCTGAAGCTAACAGTAATGGATAAACTTCATCCATGAAGAGGTTACTTGCCTTTCTACCGACCCGGAGAATGGAAGGGATATCATTATTTCGGTAGTGTGTACCAGAAATCCACAAGCCCATGAGCAAGGCGTTGCACATCTTCCCATAACGTTTGTTTAAGAGATTAAGACTTGGCCAATCTACTAGAATGTACTCTCCTGCTTGGTCAGGAAGGATAATATTTTTCTCGTATAAGTTTTTTATAAGCGAGAAGTCTTCGGTACCACTTTTCAAATTGAAGTCGAAACCTGTTGCATTGATTATTTTATCGAAGGTCATATTAAAATCGCCCTGGGCCATAAATTCTCCGTCTCTTGTTTCTATACTTTCTATATTATATAGTAAAGCAAGATGGCCTTCTTCATAAGCTTCTAGGATTGCCAAAGTAGTCTCAAAGGGTGTAGGACCGAGATAAAAGTCTAAGATCTTATCGTATGTTTTCAGAAATTCTTCTCGATCAAATGCTGAGAGTTTTCCATAGAGCTCAGCAAAGTATCGTGAGAGTTTAGAAAGGTAACCTTGAATGTAAGCAATATCTTGATCTTCGACATCGGTGATTTGCTTTTGTGTCATCAGATCGACATTTCGTATACGGTTATGGATGGTATGAAAATCTCTGTTTGCGGCTTGGAAATCTTCAGCTATTAAATTCAAGATTTCTTGTAAAGGAATGAGGCCATGATTTCTATGAGATGTTTCCTCTATCCATGTGTGTGACATGGAAAAAGGATAAGCATCCTCCTGTAAGAAGATTTCAGAAATTTTAAATGCTGATTCTCTCACGAGAAAATGCACAGGCGTTTCGAAGGTGTAGTGTTTCTTTAAATAACGGAAAACGTCCACTCCTGTAGAACCTGCACCAATTACGGCGACCTTATCCGAAGTCTTTAAACCTACTAATTTTTCTCGTAACGGATAAGGATTATGGATATAGCCCTCTTCTTGCTTCAATTTATAAAAATCTTGATAATTAGGATGACCGATGCAAAAAAAGACCGCCGAAAAGACTTGTTCTAACCACTCACCATCGGCTTTTAGCTGATAAGAATAGAGACCATGATTTCTCTCATCATTAAGATGCGTATGTAGGATGTTTACATCTTCTACATGCGATCTAACGGTAACTACTTGTTCATGGTTATAGTAAGGAGTAAAACGTTCATGTACGTAGCGGCCGTAATCCTTCCTAGAAGGCATTCCTTCGTGCAAGTTATAACTGTGGTCTACATTATCTTGTAGCCAATGCATAAAATCTAGTGGATTATCTTCGTGTACAGAGACATAATTGGCCCTCGTATTTAATTTTTTCTCTGCCGAATCGTCCTCATAGGGCATCCCTGTGCCAAGCTTGGCACGTGGTTCGAACAGATAAATTTTATCATCCTTCGATAAGTTCTTATGTTCTAAGATGGAACGTAACACAACAGACCCGGACAAACCTATCCCTACAATGGCAATTTTCATACTTTACTCCTGAACCTACATATTTTCTCTTACTATTATACAATAGAGAAAATAAAGATTTGAAGGAGAAAGTCTATGCGTAAATTAGAAATATTTTTCGACTATGAGTGTCCGCATTGTAAGAGAGGGGTAGAGTATTTCTTGGAGCTTTGGCCCAAGCATGAAGACTTGGCAGTTATCTGGCGGCCATGTGAAGCCCACCCTAGACCTGAAGAACATCCACCTCATACAGATCTAGCCATTCAAGGTTTCTTCTATGCCAAGGAATTGGGAATCGATCTTGTAGAGTACAATACCTTGATGTTTGATGCGGTTCATACAGACCGGATTGACGTGGAGGATATTGATACCCTTGTAGAATATGCTCAAGACTTAATTAACCCCGATGCATTTCGTGATGTGTTAAAAGCAGGTACCTACAAGGAAGTTCAAGAGGCTGCGAATAATTATGCTTATGAAGAAAATGAAGTATGGTATTTACCAGCCTTGCGTTTGGATGGAAAGAAGCTCGATGCTGAAGGTGGTATCGGCATTCACAAGGCTGATTTAGAAAAATTCCTAGATGAGGAGTAGGATTTAGAGTATCACTCGCAAGGAATTGCCCGATCTATCCATATTTCTCCCGCGTCAACTCCGCATCGAAAGGCATGGATGAAAACGCCTGAAGCGCGGGCTAAATCATATTGTGCAGCGAAAACAGGGTCGATGTGCCTAGCCACGGTAAACTTCGTCGCATAGGGCACTTGCACACAGAAAATAAGATGGGTTTCATAACCTAAATCCTTAGCGTCTATGAGTTCGCGAATATGTTTACTACCTCTCGTTGTTGGCGCGCCCGGAAACTGAGCAATGGTATTTTCTTCCAAGGTCACACCCTTAACTTCAATAAGACCCCATTGCTCTTCATCTCTATATGCAATATCGAAGCGGGAATGCTTATAACGGTATTCCCGTTTCCATTGACGCTCTAGTGATGGTTTTAAACCGATGGCACCTGGATTTGTGACTAAGTACTCTGACATGAGTAAATTAGGGACTTGAGAGTCAATATTTACCCAGACCCCCTTTTTCTTTACTTGAATAATTGTAAATTGTGTTTTGCGTTTCGGATTATCATTTCGCACACAAATACATGGCACTCCAGGTAAGAACAATTCTAGAAGACGACTAGTATTCGGCACATGGCAGAATTCTAGTCCGTGGCAAAATGCAACCTCACAAAGAAATCGATTTATCCGTTTAATGAAGGTACCTTCTACAACATGCTTATAATGCATTGATCCGCTACCTCTTAATAATTGAACAAACGCTGGAACCAGACGAAAAAACCTAAGATTTGCATCACCCCAACCAGGATAAGAATAATACCAGAAATCCTCTTAATCGTATCCATGTGCTTCTTGATTTTGTCTAGAACGCCTTTTAATTGTTCGAATAAAACAGCCGTAAGGAGAAATGGCAGGCCCAAACCCATAGAAAACAAGAAGAGTAACAACATTCCTCTGGCCAAAGTCTGCTCCTGGCTTGCAAGAATTAACGCAGCCGATAACCACGTACTGAGACATGGCCCCCAAGTGAGAGAATAGGCGGCACCGAATAAATAGGCGGAACCGATGTGGACTTCCTTCTCTAAATGCCTATCACGAGCTCGATCACTCTGTGGCCTAGCCCATCTCATCTTAAATTTCTGTAAGAAAGGTAAGTCAAGATACCATAATCCCAGGAGAACCATAATTATTCCACCTAAAATTTGAATTGTTCTCTGTTCTCGAATAAGAAACCGCCCAATACCTGTTGCCGTAGCACCCATAAGGACAAAGATTGTGGTGAAGCCAAAAATAAATGCCAAAGTATTGAGTATTAATTTTTTCCCTTGTCCTTGCTTGCCTCCAGCAAGATAAATTAAATAAACGGGCAACATCGGCAAAATGCAAGGAGAAACAAATGCAATAATACCTTCAAGAAAAGTCAGAATAAAGGACATGCATTAATCACCCTTGTCTCTCTTCATACGCGGTTCTTGTATCCGCAAGAATTTCTTCGAAATCTTGCATAGTAGCCTCACCGAAATGCAAATAACCCGGCGTGCCATCTGGGAAAACAGTAAATGTCACAGGGATACTATTGAAGTAAAGCTCATAAACGAAGGCCATTTCTTCATCATAGAAATACGGGAACGTATAACCACCTTCCTCAACAAAACGATCCGCATCGGCTTTCGTCTCGCGGCCACCAGTAGAGTTAATACTTAGAAATACAAAATCTTCATCATCCTTATATTTGTTATAAAAAGTCTCTAGCGCTGGCATTTCTCTTCGGCATGGACCACACCAACTCGCCCAATAATTCACAAAAACGAGCTTCCCTTCAAACTCCTCCAGACTCCTCGCATTACCCTCTTGATCAGTTAATCTGATGGAGTAGAGAACTTCTTTAGGTGACTTCTCAGGCGTAGTCGTTTCGGAGGATTGCTTCCCAGTTGTTTGAGTTTCCTGCAATGTCATGCTAGTTTCTAAACTTTCGGTACTGTGTGTTATGGAAACCGTTTCTCCGGAACTTCCCATCACATGATCGAAACGCCGATTCTGCCTAGCTTCTTCTTGCGCATTGTCTAATAAAAATTTTGCACCAAAAAACAGAGCAAACGTTCCAAGTGCCGTAAGAATAATCATAAGAATATTTTTCTTTTTCATACTTAATCTCCTATTACAGTGCTCTTATCTTACAGCACTTAAATAGATTGCTTCGTGCCACTGAATACAGTAGTTGATTGGTCTAGTTATTAGGATGTGGCAGGGGCTTAACATATCAAGTTATCTAGTGGCAGG
>CAYMOG010000028.1:3419-18765 GCA_964392065.1 uncultured Oscillospiraceae bacterium | reverse complement strand
ATTTTATCCCATGGTACAAATTTAAGTTTGTACAGCCAGCGCCCACTATATCGCAAACCCCAGCCACTCAGTCACCTAGAATTGCATTTTGACGGTAGCTGCTAAGCGTTGATTTTTCAAATCACGAAATGCGGTACTGTATTTACATAAATACATTCAGCGTATAAAATACTAAGCTTACTGTGGTAAAATTACCTGCAGGATATCAAATGGTAAGGAAAGTTTGGTTTGGAAGTTCATGTCTAAACGTAAAGATGAAAATCTAGTGGAACCTCAGAAAATTCTGCGGGATCCGAGAGCTAAAGTGAAGAACCGTAAGGCCCAGTCCGCTGAGAAATTCTCAGGAGTTATGGTTCTCTATATGTTTGCCACGATATTGACGAAGATTCTGGGTTTTGGCCGGGAGATTTTCATCACGCAGCGGTTTGGCTACGGTGCCATCTCTGATGGGTATATTCTTGGATTTTCTATTCCTGATTTAGTGTATTCACTTCTTGTTGGTGGTGCTATAACTGCTGCTATTACTCCGATTTTGTCGGCAGCGATTGAGAGAGATGAGGAAGAGGAAGCTTGGCGGCCTATATCGACTTTCTTGACTTTGATTTTTGTCTTTTTTGCTTTGTTTATGATTCTTGGAGAAATCTTTGCAGGGCCACTGGTGAGTTTTATTAATCCTGGGAAAGATCCGTTTGTGATTGATATTGCCAGTTCGGTATCGAGAGTCATCTTCTTACAAACCTTCTTCTTCATCTTAATTGCTATTCTTGCGGCTGTATTATCGGCGAATAAGGTCTTCGGCTTGCAGGTGTTTGGCGATTCTATTTATAATTTTATCAGTTTGATAAGTATTGCATTCTTAGGGGTTGCGACGAAGGACGGAGCGGTTCGCGTTGCTTGGGGTATTGTGGTTGCGGCTTTGGCCTACTTCTTATACATAGCTTTTTTTGCGAAACCTTACGTAGGGAATTTCCGGCCGAATTTAGATGTCAAGCAGCCACTGTTTAAGCGCATTCTATTTTTAGCCGTTCCGCCTATTATTTCGGGTTCTGTCATGCAGATTACGGTAATTATTCGTCAGACTTTTGCGGACCAATTTGTAGGAGCGATTACGAGTTTACGAAATGCGGCTACGTTATATAATTTGCCTTATCAGATTGCTATTAATTCTATAGGGCCTCTGATGTTGCCTAATATTGCAGGTTTCTTGGCGCGAGGAGCTAATAAGGAAGCGTCTATATTCTTCAGTAAATCGGTGAAAACGGCGATTTATATCTTGGTGCCGGCGTCGATTCTCTTCTTCGTTGCTTCTGAAGAAACGGTTCAAGCGGTTTATCAGTGGAATGTCCAGGCCTATACACATGAGAATGTGCGTGCTACGGCTGGGCTTCTGAGGATTTATGCAATTGATATGCTTATTCAGACGCTCGTATTCTTCATCAATCAAACCTTCTATGCAAAACAGAAGAGCTGGATCGCTCTTGTGACAGCCGTCATTACTATGGGTTTAAATCCAATTCTATTTTATTTCGTAATCAATGTCTTAAACCAAAGCCTGTTAGGTCTTGCTTGGGCCTCTGTCATTAGTGGTTTTATTATTTTCTTAATCTCTTATGTACTCATGAAACGCAATGTCCCAGAAATTCGAGTCATACATATGCCTCAATATCTGGTAAAGGTGGCTGCGTCGGGCGTATTTGCTGTTGGCTTCCTTGCTCTGGCTAAGCTTCTCATGCCTAGTTCTCCTAGTAAAATCATTCAGCTCATGCAATACGCTTTCTATGGTGTCGTAATTTTCGGTACTTATTTCCTAGGGACCATTGCTCTAGATATGCCAGAAGCCAGAAGTTGGCTAAATATTGTCCAACGGGTGGCAGGAAGAGTGAAGCGCCGCAAATGATTCCTAATCAGCCTGCCCAGAAACCTCAGCTCCTGAAGCTAATAGAATCCTATCCAGGTCTAAGACGAGAAAATCTAGGCCGTGGCGGACTCTCAATGTATCAAATCGAAGACAGTTTTCGTTTCGGAGAAGAGCAAGTGTGCTTCACCCATTGGGTCTCCAATCACATCGGCCAAAGACCCAAGGCCCGTTCTGCTCGAGGTGAATCTCCTCTCCAACTACTAGATATTGGAAGTGGATCTGGAATTCTCACGCTACTCTTGTCCCAGTTGATACCAGGTAGTACCGGAATGGCGCTGGAAGTTATGGACAGACCTTTTGCTTTACTTCAAGCAAATTTATATACCAATGCACTTGATCGAAGATTTCAAGCGGTTCAAGGTGATGTGAGGGCGTGGGTAAGACAAGGTGTACCTGAAGAACATAGAAGAAAACGTTTCAATCTTATTGTTTTAAATCCTCCATATTTTCTATCTGGCAGGGGGCCAGAACGAAGAGAAGAGAATGCAGGTGACCTAGAGAGAATGGTTGCTCGAGAAGAATCTTTGGCCAGCTTAGAAGAATTCTTATCGCTTGCTTCCTCGCTCCTAGCACCCGGGGGGAAAGTTTTTGTACTCCATAGACCAGAACGCTTAACGGACATTATCCTAGATGCCCAAAGATGTAAACTGCAAGCTACCGCTCTTCGTCCTGTGCTTCCTCGGTTGGGTCAGAAGGCGTCAGCAATTTTCGTGCTTCTAGAAAAGAATATTCAGAAACAATTTATCTTTGAAAAAGACCTCGTCTTGCGAAGAGAAGATGGCTCCTATACTCTGGAAGTACAAGGATTTTATACGGAGGAAGCATAAATGGATAGCACAGACCCTGCAAGGTGGGGAGAAGAAACCTTGGAGCTATTGGAAAGTCTGTTTCGTGAACAAGGCGTGGAGGCAGGAACGCTCTATATTGTAGGGACGCCCATAGGAAATATCGCTGACATGAGTATAAGAGCGCTTGCTGTTCTACAACAGGTTGACTATGTGTTGGCCGAAGATACCCGCACGTCTGGCTTAATGCTCCAGCATTTTGCTATTAAGCCGAAATATCTAAGTTATCATAAATTTAATGAACAACAACGTTTGCAAGAAGTTAAAGAACTCCTTCTAGAAGGTAAGAGTTTAGCCCTGATTTCCGATGCAGGAATGCCTGGGATTTCAGATCCTGGGCAAGGTGTTATAGACATGGCGTTAACAGAAGGCTTACCTCTGAAGCTAGTTCCTGGTCCAACCGCCTTCGCTTCCGCAGCGGCTATGTCTGGAATGGAAATAGACGATTTACGGTTCCTGGGTTTTCTTCCGCTTAAGGGTAAGAGGCGAGAGAATATACTGGAAGGTATGAAGAGTTCCACTTCCCACTTCGTATTCTACGAAGCCCCCCATCGTGTGGAGAAGACCTTGGAAGATTTTCGTTTATTAGGTTATGGGCAGCGTCAATTGTTTGTTGCAAGAGAATTAACGAAAACATATGAAGAACTCTTGCGTGGAACGGTAAACGCGCTACTAGAACATTTCCAAACATATAAACCAAGAGGTGAATTTGTGCTTATTCTAGGGCCTTCTTCAGAGGAAGAATTGTCCATGGGCGTTCAGCGAGATTATCAAGCAATAGAAGAACGTATCAAGGATATGTTGGCCGAAGAAGCAAGTGCCAAGGATATTCTCCAAGTGCTGGGGCCAGTCACCAATCTCCCGAAAAATACTCTGAAATCTTTAATTCAGCGTTTGAAAAATGAGATTTCATGATAGTATAAGGATACTTCTGAAGGGAGAATCACTCTATGAAAAATAGTCCAATTCGTAATCTTGCTTTGTCAGCCATGTTTGTAGCACTTGGCTTGCTTTTACCTTTTCTTACTGGCCAGGTACCTAGTATAGGTAATATGCTCTTGCCCATGCATCTGCCTGTTTTCTTATGCGCATTGATATGCGGTTGGAAATATGGCGTCGTGGTTGGGCTCGTAACGCCTCTTCTGAGAAGTTTGATTTTCTCGATGCCACCCTTGTATCCCGTTGCGATTGCCATGGCTTTTGAATTGGCAACCTATGGATTTGTGGCAGGAATAATATATGATAAGAGTCGTTCTCGTCATGTGTCGGCCCTCTATCAATCTCTCATTTCCAGTATGATTCTAGGCCGTATAGTATGGGGGATTGCTATGCTTGTTTTATTAGGTTTAAGGGGCGGAAGTTTTACATGGCAAGCTTTTATTGCCGGAGCCTTTACGACTGCCATTCCTGGAATTATTCTACAACTTATCTTGATTCCAATTATTATGCTTGCTCTTCATAGAACGGGCGCGGTTCATGCTAGGCGTGAAGAGTAGTTATAAGATTTACTTGAATTTAAATACGAACAATAATAATTCTGAATATATAGGCTTATTTTGTCCATAATGTAGAGAGAACTAGTAAGTTAATCTTTTTGCTATAATTCTGTATGCCTTTTTTAGATAATGTGCTGTTTTTTATTTGCTAAAAAAGGGTTTGCTTAATGCAATCTAACGTGGTTAATTGTTATAAAGAAGAACTTTCCTTATCCTAATAGAGAGATGCTATTTAGAAATTTAAGAGCAATTACATGCATTAGAGAACCCAGAGAAAGTAAAAACGTTAGAGCACGCCCTTAAGTGCTTATTTGATAAGTACCATGCACCACATGAAATCTATCTTCGATATGGGCTCGAGGATAAGATCAATCTAATTGCAGATTAATTTCTAAGATGAGGAGATTGTAAAGTGTAGCCTAGTATTCCCTTACGATATACCGTAAGATTGAAGCAAATGGTAGAAGACACCAAGGTTGTGGACCTTTGGCAATAAATAAAAACGATAGGAGAAGGATAATGTTAAAAAAACACGAGAATCCGAAGAGACTGCACGAAGGTCTCATGGAGCCCAGAAATTACTACATTCCCCATGCAGTGGGAGAGGAATGGGACTTGGAAGAATGGTCTAAGTCTTCTAGGATTAAATCATTAAATGGAACATGGGAATTTCAATTTTTCCCATCTTATGAGGATGCCTTGAATTTTCTCATGGAAACGAAAGGGAAGAATCAGAAGTTAGAAGATACGATTACGGTACCATCTTGCTGGCAATTGCAAGGGTATGATGCGAACCAATATATCAATGTGCGATACCCTATTCCTATGGCCGCGCCCCATGTGCCTGCGCTTAATCCAACGGGTATTTATCGTAGATATTTTGAGATAAGTGAAGAAGCGTTGGAAGAGCATGTGGAACTCGTATTAGATGGTGTGGATTCTGCTTTTTATCTCTATATTAATGGCAAAGAAATTGCTTTTTCACAAGTCTCTCATGCTTCTAAACATATTAATTTAACACCTCATCTGCAGGCGGGTGAGAATGAAATTCAACTTATTGTTTTGAAATGGAGTTTCGGGACCTTCTTAGAAGATCAAGATAAATTCCGTATGAGTGGTATTTTCCGGGATGTTTATCTTGCGTTTAGACCTAAAAATCACATACAGTCCTTTCGTTTCTACCAGGATTTTAATCAGGAGCTAAGTCATGTTGATGTATCTCTAGATATAGATTTCTATAGTGAGAATACGCCTCCAGTGGTTCAGGTGAAAATATTAGATCCGAAAGGTGAACTGATCTATAACGAGAAGTGGGAAGAAGGTAAAGGCATTTCCCTAGCAGACCCTGTTCTATGGAATGCAGAAGACCCTCAGCTATATACCATTATTCTTGAGACCGAAGATGAGGCCATAACTAGACCTCTAGGCCTTAGAAAAGTGCATATTGAGCATGGTGTTTACTATTGGAACCATGTTCCGGTGAAGATGAAGGGCACGAATCGACATGATTCAGATCCTGTAACGGGAAGAACAATCTCCACTGAACAGTTGCTTACAGACATAAAAATTATGAAAGAACATAATCTTAATGCTGTACGTACAAGTCACTATCCCAGTGCACCCTGGGCCTATGATTTCTATAGTAAATATGGACTCTACTGCATTACAGAGGCGGACCTAGAAGCCCATGGAAATGTACACTACATTGATCCCGAGGGTAAATGGGATTATGAGCGTACGAATGTAAATCAGCTTACGTTTAAAACATCATACTATGGCTATATGATGCATGATCCACAGTTTGAAGAAGCTGTGATGGATAGAATTCAGAGAATGGCTAAGAGCGAGTTAAATAGTCCATGTATCGGTTTGTATTCTCTAGGTAATGAAGCAGGTTATGGTCCTAATATGGAGAGAGCTGCCGCATGGCTGAAGCGTTTCGACCCATCGATTCCTATTTCTTATGAGGGTTCTATTTACGAAGCTCATGATTATACGAATGATATTAGTAATATTGATACCTATTCGCGGATGTATCCTAGCGTTAAGGTTGTAGAAGAGTATGCATCTACCGACATGTTGGATAAGCCTATGTGTCTAGTGGAATATATTCATGCTATGGGTAATGGCCCGGGAGATATTGAAGATTATTGGCAGCTCTTCTATGCCTACGACAAGCTAATGGGTGGATTTGCTTGGGAATGGACCGACCATGCAATACAAGTAGAAGTGGACGGCGAAAAGCGTTTCTTATATGGCGGTGACTTCGGTGAAACCCATCACGATGGTAATTTCTGTGTAGATGGACTCGTTACCCCTGACAGACAAGTGAAGTCCGGTCTTATTGAGTATAAGAATGTTTTACGTCCTTTGCGTATAAGTGAACACAAGCAAAATGCCGATAAAATGGAACTAACCTTTAAGAGTCATCTCGATTTCATTCCTTTTGATAAAGATTACTACTTGACAATTAGTCAGTATGTTAATGATCAAGTAGTCCATAAACAGGAATTTACTACACTTAGTATTCAAGCGAGAGGAGAAGAGACAGTTTCTGTGGCATTAGAAGACTATCCTGCCAATGCTCTCGTTTATATCTTAGTAGAAATCTTCTCCAAAGCAGGCGACCTCAATCTAGGTACTGAGCAAGTTCTTCTTCAGGAAGTAGAACAAGGTTTGCTAAGTCCTGAGTATGAATCGACTAAGAATCATTTTGAACCCGTAGAAGAAGACTATCGCTATATAAAAATGACAAGTCCATTACTAAAATTCAGTTTCGATAAGGTTTTAGGCCAGCCTATCTCTATTGAAGTCGAAGGCAAAGAGCTCTTAGCTAAGCCTGGCGACTGGACGGTTTGGCGTGCACCTACGGACAATGATCGTAATGTGAGAGCAGCCTGGGAACGTTCGGAATTTCCTTATGTAAAAGGCCGTGTAAACGCGGTAGAATATACAGCAAATCAAGAGCAGATTGTTATCAAGGTTCAAGAACTCCTAGCTGCGCCTGTTGTTCAGCCATTAGGGAGAATGGAGACCTTATGGACGATTCAAGCGTCTGGTGCAATCCATGTGAAGACTCATGTGGACTTCGATGAAAGATTTGCTGAGATTCCACGTTTCGGTTTACGGCTCTTCTTAAATACTCAGTTCGATGATGTCGATTACTTCGCCTATGGACCGTATGAGAGTTATATAGACAAACGTAGAGCAAGTCATTTGGGTCTATTCCATGTCAAGGCGGAGGACCTCTATGAAGATTATATATTCCCACAAGAGCACGGGAGTAGATACGATGCAAGAGAGATTCTTCTAAACAACGAGGATTTTACACTCTATGCTCAGATGCCCAAGGGCAGTCAATTTAATTTGTCTAGCTATTCACAAGAGCAGCTTACAGAGAAAACCCATAACTTCTTATTAGAAGAAGAGGGGCAGATCTTACGCTTAGATTATAGGCAAGCTGGTATTGGTTCAAACAGCTGTGGACCAGTCTTACTTGAGAAGTATCAATTAAGAGAAAAATCAATAGACTTTGAGATTCACCTCACTGTTACAAGTAAATAGCTCACCTAACTCAAGATACTACGAAAATACTGCCCTGAAATATGTTAAAATTCAGGGCAGTATTCTATTATTTTGGAGGAGCTATGAAAAAACTTCAGTCTAGGCGCAAAATACTAACACCTCGCCGAACCGTACTGCTTTTATCCTTCCTAATTCCCATTGTGATCATGCTTTTGGCCTGGGGAATTCTACAGTTTTGGCCAGTTGGAGAGCGTTCTCCGTTGACTATAGATTTGTATCATCAATATGTTTCCTTCTTAAGTGAAATGCGACGCAAGATTATGAATTTTGAGAGCCTGTTCTATAGCTGGAGGATTGGCTTAGGAACAAACTTCTTCGCACTCTTAGCTTATTATGCAGCGTCTCCTCTGAACTTACTATTACCGTTATTTCCCATGCAACATATTACTGAAGCTGTGGCCTTCCTAACCGTTACGAAACTCGGTTTTGCTGCCTGGTCCTTCGCCTATATGCTCATGAATAGTATAGGTAAAGAAGGCTTGTTTAGTATTCGTAGCAAGGAACGCGTAGAAGAAGTAGGTAGTGAAGATTTCGGTGGAGACGCAATGATTGTTGCGGTTTCTGTAGCCTACGCACTCTGTGGTTTCAATTTAGCATTTTCGTGGGACGTCATGTGGCTAGATGTAACCGCCGCTCTTCCTCTAGTTATTTTAGGTGTTCATAAGCTCATCCGTGAAGGCAAGACGGCTCTATATGCTTTAAGTCTAGCCTTTTGTTTGTTTGTAAATTACTATATTGCTTTTTTCGTTTGTATATTTACAGCGCTCTATTTCTTCGTTGCCTATTTTTCGGCCCAAGCAGCCGAAGACCAATATAAAGAAGACCTCCGTCAGGGCCGCCGACTGAGTGAATTGAGTTATGAAGAACGTTTTTTAGTAAAAGAAAACCGTATTTCTTTTTGGCCAATCGCACTCCGATTCGGAATCGTGACTCTAATTGGTGTGGCGATAAGCAGTTTCTTATTATTTCCTACATTTTTGTCTTTGGCCGACACCTCGGCTGCAGGAGACAGTTTCCCTAGTGCCTGGAGCTTTCGTTTCAGTGCTTTCGATTTTCTAACGCATCAATTAATGGCGATACCACCTAGCATTCGTAGAGGCCTACCTAATATTTATAGTGGAATTCTAGTCTTCACCTTCGTTCCGCTCTATATTTTCTCCACGAGGATTCGTATCAAGGAAAAACTTCCCCATCTCATTCTCTTAGCCTTTTTGTTCATTAGTTTTAATTCGAATTATCTGGACTTTATTTGGCATGGAATGCATTACCCTAATCAGTTGCCCTACCGATATTCTTTCTTATTTAGT
Organism: uncultured Oscillospiraceae bacterium; assembly: GCA_964392065.1. GTDB lineage: Bacteria > Bacillota > Clostridia > Saccharofermentanales > Fastidiosipilaceae > JASBZA01. The sequence goes on along the minus strand of CAYMOG010000028.1, from coordinate 9,614 downwards.
TTCTTGTTATTAATTATTGTGTTCAGAACGCTCACCGTTATTAGGGAATTTAGTAGTAAGAGTCTTGCGCTTACTACGGGATTAGGTGTTCTTTTTGTCATTATGGCGGAGCGCTTCAATGATGATTTAATAACCCACGGAAATGCCTATATTAATATTTTCTTCTTCATGGTTTACCTGCTTTTATTTATGTTGATTTGGAAGCGAAATTATTTCCGTACCGTCTTGTTGCTTCTCGCTGTCGTTATGGTAGGAGAGGTCACGATCAATGGAATCCTCACGGTAGCTCAGATAGCGGAGAATGAAGTTTATACTTCTAGAACCCACTTCATAGCAGGCATGGAAGAAATTGAAGAACTACTACAGGTCGTTCAGACCGAAGAAGACGGAGACTTCTATCGAATGGAAGTTTTACCTGCGAAGACTACGAACGACGGAGCACTCTATGGCTATCCTGGTTTCACATTGTTCTCATCTACAAGCAGAGAACCCACCGCTAAGTTCTTCCGGAAGTTTGCATATCATGGGAATAACATCAATAGTTATAAACATGTGGCGTCTACTGCTGTCGGAGACTCTCTCTTAGGTTTAGAGTATTTCATCTTGAAAAATAGCACAACCACAAGTAATCGTGACACACTTCTAGAAGAAGTTGCCCGTTCAGGGGAAATGACACTTATGAGAAATCCCTATGCTCTAGAAGTGGGTGCTGCAGCAAATCCAGAATTTGCAAGCTGGAATTCACAAACAGGCAATCCATTTCGTAATTGGAATAATATGTTGCGTACGATGGCAGGGATCGATCCTGTATTCGAGCCTATAGAAATGCTAGTGACAGAAGGATCCAATTTCCAACCCAGTACTGGAAATAGTGAAACTGGTAAGCGTTTTGTACCAGAAGACCAAAACTCATCAACACTCATGCGTATGGAAATACCCATTGAGGAGGCACAGCATCTCTACTTAGCATTTAATGTAACGCAATCTACCAATGTTCAGATGAGCGTGAAGCGAGGAGATGACCTAATAGTAGATGAAAATAATAGCGGTGAGCCCTATGACTTGGAAGAAACCACCGAAACATCGCCGGCCACTGTATCAAGTGAAACGACTGAGGAAATGGCGGAATCTTCTGTGCCTCTAAGTGTGAATCGCAATGTGCATTTCTTCGAGACGTTTGATGCAGGGCATGTTTTGCCGGGCGATATTGTAGAAGTAAGCTTCGAACAAGCAAGTGATAAGGCATCGGATGTGACAGTATATGCTGCAGGTATGAAATTGGATGCGTATCGCTCAGCTATGGAATCTTTACAAGAGAGAGCTATTGATGTGACCGAGTGGTCCGCTAATGGCTTCCTAGCGCATTACACAGCGCCTGAAGCGGGTATACTCTATCTATCTATCCCGTATGATTCGTCATGGAATGCTAAGATAGATGGACAAGAAGTGGAAATTTCTCATATTGGTGATGAAGCCCTGCTAGCAATCCCAACGGATGCAGGTGCCCATACACTAGAGTTGAGTTTCGTACCAAGAGGATTCTATATAGGCCTAATACTGACTATTGTAGGCAGCATTCTCCTAGTTCTCTTCGTTATTGATGAGAAGAAGTTCCGGGCAAATAGAATCAACAAGAGAAGAGAGAAACGTTATCAGAAACTCAGTAAGTCATGGGCTCAGAAGGATGCTCAGGCTATAGAATTGGAAGAGTCTCTATCTAAATCGGAAGAGAACTGGCGAAGAGATTTCTCGAACTACCCAAGAAGACCAGGACAAGCCCGAGTTTATCATGTGTCGAAATCAGCGGTAGAAGACAGGTCTGAAGTGCAAGATATTAGCAAAGTCGAAATAGAGCAAGACAAGGAAGAAAATGAACGCAATTAAGAAAATTATGTCAATGGAATGGGGCGAAATTTGGCCACTTCTCCAGCAAGCAAGACACACTTCGTCGAGATCAACGCTCCATCTCTTGCAAGATCTCTATGCTTGCTATAAGCAGGGCTACACTTGGGCAGATTATTTTGCCTATGACTTCCCTAATCGTCCAGAAGAAGCGTACCGTGAGTCCTTCATCTGCGTCAACCGTCACTACCCACTGATTACGAAGCATTTCGGACAGACACAAGAAGACAATGATTTCTTCAACGATAAGGGTTTGTTCAACCGAAATTTCCAGGATTTAAAAGGAATTGAGACCCTCGACTTGCGCGTTGATACGGTTTCGGCATTACAAGAATTCTTAACAAGACATGAAATGTTTTTTGCCAAAACTCCAGACGGCATGGGTGGAAGTGGTGTGAAACGTTTCCTTTTAGAAGATTTCGCCGGTGCTAATGCCGAGGAGATATACAAACAACTGCAGAAGTCGAATTATCAGATTGTTGAAGAAGCCATCCAACAGCATACGGAAGTTGCAAAACTCTCAAAAAATTCCGTGAATACGATTCGGGTCGTTACCTGTCGCGATAAGTCAGGCAATCTGGAAGTACCCTTCGTTGCATCGAGAATATCTGTCACGGAAGCATATGTCGATAATGGTAGTATGGGTGGGGCTTATTGTATATTGGATGCAGAAGGGCGCGTAAAACACGATTATTTCACACATCTACCCGTCGTAAAGATTTATAGTGAGAACCCAATTAATGGTTTCGTATTTAAAAACTTCCAGTTTCCCTATTACAAAGAAGCAATAGATCTCTGTAAAATAGCGAGTGCACGATGCAAAGGCCACTATATTGGCTGGGATGTAGCCATAGCTCAACAAGGACCCGTCTTAATCGAGGCAAACTTAGCGCCCACACCTCAGCTCTTCCAAGCCATTAATCAATTACCCAATGGTTTAGGTAGACTCGAAACATTAGAAAATGCATTGAAAGTGAATTTGAGACCATGATTAATAAACAAACAATAGATGAAATATGGGCTATAAGTCGGATAGAGCAGAAGCGCTCCGGCAAGAGCCGCCTAGAAATTGTGCGGGATATGATCCAATGCCGACGAGAATTCGGCACAACAGCCAAAGGCTATCTGAGCTTCGGCTTCTCATTATTAGATCCCAAATACCGACCTGACTACCTCTCAAGCCATATCCTGATTAATCTGGTTAACCAGATTAATCAACGTGAGCTCGATAGTAAGTGGACGGCTTATAAGCGCCTAGGACAATACTTTCGTAGGGATTGTGTCCATTTACAAGAATCGAGTCCTGAAGAGATCGAAGCATTTCTGGAGAAGCATCCGAATTTTTTTGCTAAACAAGTAGATAGTACATGCGGAAAAGGCGTATTATATATAGAACAAGATAAGCATGGAGAAGATCTAATTGAAAATCTAGCTAGAGACCGTTTCGATATGTTAGAAGAACCCATTATCCAACATGACGAAGTCAATAAGATTAACGACGCCTCCATCAATACTCTTCGCTTAGCTACGGTTATGAATGATGATTTAGAAGTGGTCTTCTTACCTGCTATTATGCGAGTAAGTTCCAATGAGAGTAAAATTGATAACATCGCTTCGGGTGGACTCTATACTATGTTCGATGAAGAAGGTGTCATGCAACTCGATGGTTTCTTCAATGAAAACCCTTATGGTTTAGAGAATGATCAACTTATAGTTCCTGAGCATCCTAGAACCGGCTACCAACCTCATGGACATAAGCTTCCATATTTCCAGGAGAGTAAGGCGTTGGTGGTACAAATGGCCCAAGCTATGCCAGAACTAAAACTAGTTGGCTGGGATATTGCGATAGGTCAAGATGGTCCGGATTTAGTAGAGCTCAATGCATATCCAGACCTCCATTTCAATCAGAATTACTATTTCACTAAGATTCTAGGCCAAGAAAGTGTAGGAGCAAAAAAAGTCGTAGAAGAGCATTTAGGTATAAAAATCCATAAGGATTATAAAATAGAGAAAGTTAATCAATAGAGGGTATATAAATATGAGACAAGTAAAGAACATAATGGACTTATGGGAAATGAGCCGAGTGGATAGTAAGCGTTCTGGGAGAGGACGACTAGAAATTATCCAAGACGCTATTATGTGTCGTAAACGTTATAACTGTTCGATAAATGATTACTTGGCATTTGGCTTTTCTATGCTCGATAAGAAGTACAGAGAAGATTACTTGACTGTACATATGAACTATTTAACCTCGAAACAAATTAATGATATGCGCTACGAAAACAAGTGGTTAGCCTATCAGGCTTTATCTGAATTTTTCAAACGTGATGTGATACATCTCATAGAATCATCTGACGAAGAAGTACAAGCCTTCATGGGTAAATATCAGAGTTTTTTTGCCAAAGAGCCCGACAGCTTCGGAGGCAAAGGTGTAAAGTTCATCGAGCAAGGAGAATACGAAGGTCTAAATGGTATGGCGCTTGCAGAAGCATTGCGAGAGAAAGGTTTATATGTCCTAGAAGAGACTCTAGTCCAACATGAAGCCCTCAATTGTTTTAACCCCAGTTCAGTAAATACCTTGCGCATCATCACCATAACGAATAAGAAGCTTGAAAGTATTTTTCTTCCGTTTGTACTGCGTGTTGGAGCAAGCGCTTCAAAAGTTGATAATGTACGCTCTGGAGGGTACTATACGCTTCTTGATAATGAAGGCAAGGTAGCCCTGGATGGTTACTATCAAGAAAGTTATCAAAACGATGAGCTTATTGTGAAAAAGCACCCTGTCACAGGCTTAGAACCTCTCGGATTCCAAATTCCATATTTCCAAGAAAGCATAGAAATGATTGAGGAGATGGCTCGTAGAGTGCCTCAGGTGCCAATCGTAGGATGGGATATATGTATTACACCAGACGGTCCAGCTCTAGTAGAATTCAATGCGTTTCCAAGTATTGACTTCAACCAGAATTATTATTTTACCGACATTTTAGGAGTGGAGAGCTTGGGCGCTAAGAAACGCATAGAGGAGCACTTGAATTTGCGTATCAAATTAGAGCCAGGTTTCCCCGTAGAATGGTTATGAAGAGCAAGGAGAAATCATGCCGAAGTTACTTAACAATGCGCTAGAATTATACGCTATGTCCGGAGCGGATCAACAGCGTTCTAGCAAGTCAAGATATGAAATTATTCATGATACGATAGCCTGCCGCCGCGAGTACAAAACGTCGGTGAATGATTATCTGGCCTTCGGCTGGTCCATACTGCCTGAAGAATATAGAGAGCATTACCTATCTAGGAATCACAATTACCATTTAAGCGTACAAGTCAATAATATGGGTTTGGAAAACAAATGGCTTGTTTATCAGAAACTTAAACCATACTTCCTGCGTAAGGTAGTTCACACCGAAGAATCTCCACGAGAAGAAGTGGAAGAATTTATGGCGCAAAATAAGCACTTTTTTGCCAAAAGAACACAAGCCTACGGTGGCAAGGGTGTACAGCATATCATACAAAATGGCCAATCTTCAGAAGCCTTGCTACAAGAATTAAGAGAAGGTGGATTCTATGTACTAGAAGAAGTCATTACGCAACACGAGGAAATCAATCGCTTAAATCCCTATTGCATCAATACCGTACGGATTGTTACTTGTCGGAATAAGTCTGGTGAGATCATCACTATGCCTTCTATTATTCGGGTGGGTGGTAGTGAAAAACCCGTGGATAATATTAGTTCGGGAGGTTTCTATACGCTGATTACGCCTGATGGCAAGATCGGACTCGAGGGTTTCTATCAAGAGAATATTCCGTTATTAGTAAATAACAGCTTAATTGAAAAGGAACATCCCGTAACAGGTACCAATCCCTTGGGTATCAAAATTCCATTTTTCCAAGAAGGCATGGAGAAGGCGATCTCTATGGCCCAAGAACTAGAAGATATGTCCATTTGTGGTTGGGATATTGCCATTACAGAGCATGGTCCAGATGTTGTGGAAGTTAATAGTTTCTCTGGATTAGATATCAATCAGAACTATTACTTCACGAAAATTCTAGGCCTCCCTCATGTAGGGATGAAAACAAAAATCGAAGAGCATCTGAAGATTAAGATTCATGCAGATTACACAATAGAATATTTGTAATACCGAGTTTGATTTTAGTATCTTAAGCTCTAATTCTGTCTATAGGATTAGAGTTTTTTTATGTTTTGCAGATCTCAACTTATTAAAAATATACTCCAAGTTCATCAGTTCTTATTATGTTCTAACTAATTTTCGTATAAGGATTTATATTTATAACAAA
>CAYMOG010000028.1:2177-3319 GCA_964392065.1 uncultured Oscillospiraceae bacterium | reverse complement strand
ATTATGAAATATCTGTGCGTAGATTATTTGGTCTTAGTATTAGGCTCCTAGTTGGAAGATTAAGTGTTTTTCTTCTATTGGTGTTACTACTTACGACCCTTATAAACATATTAGTGACTTATTTATTTTTATTAAGCACGAGTATGCATTATATTTTCCAAGCGAATGTCTTTTTACTAGCTTTAAACTTTTTATTATTAATTATTATATTCTTATTACAGATACAGATTATATGGAGGAAAAGCAAATAATGAATAAGAAAAGATTTTTGACATCATTATTAGATGATTGGCTTTGGAAGATTATATTTGCGATTTTGTTTTCTGTGTTTATTCTTGCTTTCTCGTACACAGCAAGTTGGCAAAAGGATACATTTACTAGAATTAATCATACAAATAAATTGATGAAAGAGGATTTGCACATGATTCGGATCAACTATTTTCCGGAATTTTTCGACTTAAAGGTTGAAGATAATAAAGATAAAGTATCCGAACTGCAAGGGAAAGTGAATTGATTCTGGAGAGAGCATTTTTCTAAAGAAGGTACATTAGGTCATCGATCGGGTACTTCAGTTTATTCTCTTCCAACCAGGAGCCTAATATTTAGACAGCATGGATCGACAAGAAAAGAGACTTTCTTATCTCTATTTTTCTATAGCATGGGCTATGTTTTATCAACCTTAGTTTGCATTAGTGCGTATTTCTTCTACTTTGATTACAAATATAAAGAACACAGTTATATGAAATTAGACTCCTCATTCTATGTTACAGCCATTTCTATTGTTTTAATTTGTTTTTTAACTGGATTATTATTTTCATTTTTAAAAGAGAAAAAGATAGAATCAGAATTTATTAACAAAGGAGAAGTGTGGAATGATTAAAATTAGGTTGGAATTTGCCACGAAAACTTATAAGCGAGGAAACGAAAATGTGCATGCATTAGATAATTGCAATATTAGAAGTAAATACAGGAGATTGCCTCTCAATCATAGGTCCATCCGGATCGGGAAAAAGCACATTGCTAAAAGCCATCTCTACATCCTTACAGTTAACAAGCGGGAAACTATACATAGATGAGGAAGAAGTTAGCGTCAAAAGTGATATTGAAAAGTCCAGATTGCGATCAGAAAAAATAGGATATGT
>CAYMOG010000028.1:0-2077 GCA_964392065.1 uncultured Oscillospiraceae bacterium | reverse complement strand
CTATTACCTCATGAAACTGTTTATGAAAATATTCGACTTCCTCTAATTTACAATAAAAAAATTGAAAAACGTGAGCATAAGCAAAGAATTCATCGTACCGCGGAGATTCGCGGTATCACACATTTGCTTAGAACAAATACTGAGAAGTTATCAGGTGGAGAAAGTCAACGTGTTGCAATTGCTCGAGCGACTTGTGGAGACCAAGAGATTATTCTTGCGGATGAACCAACTGGTGCCTTAGATACAGAGAATCGGGAAATCATCATGAATATGTTTGAAATCTTAAATACGGAATACAATAAAACAGTTCTTATTGTGACCCATGATGCCTATGTTGCCAGCAAATGTAAAACGCACTATAAAATGGTAGATGGTGTATTACATACTAGAGATTAATGTAAGTAGTGGGTCTTTGGCAAAAATAAAAAAACGCATTCTTGAGAATAAAAGAGAAAAAGAGAGAATTCGAGAGATTTAGCTTGGTGGCTGAAAAAGTCCTTGACAAGTATATTTCCGGTGTTAAAATAGACAAGCATTTGTTTGAAAGCCTTAGTTTATAGGCTTTATCATAAATTTGGAGGAGAAAATATGCGTACATCGATGGCTAAGCCAGCAGAACTAGAACGTAAATGGTACGTCGTAGATGCTGAGGGTAAGACCCTTGGTAGATTATCGACCGAAATTGCCCGCGTACTTATGGGTAAGAATAAACCTGAATATACTCCCTTCGTTGATACCGGTGACTATGTTATTGTTATCAATGCAGAGAAGATACATTTGACAGGTAAGAAATGGGATCAGAAGTATTATCGTTATCATACAGGCTATCCAGGTGGCTTACGTGAAAGAAAATATTCGGATCTTGTGAAGCGTCAACCTGAGAAGATTCTTGAATTGGCTGTGAAGGGTATGCTTCCTAAGAACACATTGGGGCGTCAGATGTATAAGAAGCTGAAGGTATATGCAGGCCCTGAGCATAATCATCAAGCACAACAAGCAGAAGTGCTAGAAATTCATTAAGGAAGGAGTAAAATATGAAATCATTAGAAATGAAAGGCCCTAAGGGTCAAACGTATTTTTATGGTACCGGTCGTCGTAAGAAGGCAATTGCAAAGGTTAGACTTCTTCCAGGTGAAGGTAAGTATGAAATAAATGGTAGAGAATTAGAGGATTATTTTCCACTAGCAACTCTGCGTATTATTGTAAATCAAGCTTTTGACGTTACGGATACTAGAGGTAAGTACGATGTTATTGCATCCGTTGAAGGTGGCGGTATCGCTGGTCAAGCCGGTGCGGTGCGCCATGGTATTGCCAATGCACTACTAGCTGCAGATTCTGAAGCGAATCGTCAAAATTTGAAACAAGCAGGTCTACTTACTCGTGATTCACGTATGAAAGAGCGTAAGAAATACGGTCTGAAGAAGGCTCGTAAGGCTTCTCAGTTCTCAAAACGTTAATCTTAATTATATTTGTAGATTTAAAAAAGCACTCCTAAATAGGAGTGCTTTTTTTGAATAGTTTGATGAAGATAAGAAATTTGCTTAGCCTTTTACCCCGCTTGAGGCGACTCCTTCGACGAAAAAACGTTGGAAGGCTAAAAAAACCGCAATAACAGGAATGAGAGCGAGTACACTAGCGGCCATAATCAAACCATATTCAGCAGAATATTGGCCGATAAACTTACGAATACCAAGTTGAATTGTTTTTAGATGGGTGGAGTTTAGGTAGATCATGGGAACCATAAAAACATTCCAAGTGGCAACGAAAGTAAATATGGTCAGCGTCGCTATAGCAGGTTTGGAGAGAGGTAACATGATTCTAGCAAATATTCCAAACTCACTTAAGCCATCTATACGGGCAGCTTCCAGAAGTTCATTAGGAATTCCCATGTAAAATTGTCTCATGAGAAATACACCAAATGCTGAGAAGGCATGCAGTAGAATCAGGGAAGCATGCGTGTCTACAAGTTCAAGCTTATTAATCATAATGTATTGTGGAAGCATATAAACTTGCCATGGCACCGCCATTGTAGCGACAATTCCTGTCATTAGGTAATTTGATACATTTCATTTTCTGG
>CAYMOG010000027.1:0-19433 GCA_964392065.1 uncultured Oscillospiraceae bacterium | reverse complement strand
AAAATTTGAGAGAAAAATCAATGATTCGGTGGATTATCTAAGATTTTGAAGGAGGTAGGAGATTCAATGCGATGTCCCAAGCCACCGCCACTCAACTTAGACTAAATCTAAAAGTTTACAATGTCGTAACAACAAATCGTGAGGTTCAATTACAATAAGTAATTAGTAATGAATATTTTAGTGGTTCATTGATTGAGACAATACAATGCCTCGAGCAAACCAATCATCTATAAATATCCATTACAATAAATTAATGGAGGTAAGAAATGAAATCATTAAAAGGTACTAGAACTGCGGAGAATCTTATGACTTCTTTTGCGGGTGAAGCGCAGGCGAATCTTCGCTATACTTATGCGGCTTCTCAAGCTAAGAAGGAAGGTTATGTGCAGATTCAAAACATCTTCGAGGAAACAGCACGCAACGAAAGGGAGCATGCTAAGAGATTCTATAAATTTTTGCGCGAAGATTTCGAAGCGGAAGCTCCAATCAATGTAAATTGGGATTATCCTGTGGTTTATCAAGATACAGAGACTAATTTACAAGGTGCTGTAAATGGTGAGCATGAAGAACATTCGGATATGTATCCCAAATTTGCAGAAATTGCACGAGAAGAAGGTTTCGATGAAATTGCGTATGTTTGGCAAGAAATTGCAGAAGTTGAAGAAGCACATGAGAAGCGTTTCCAGAAGCTACTAGACAATGTAAAGAACAAAACCGTGTTCCGTCGTGACGAAGTCGTGATTTGGAAATGCAATAACTGTGGTTATTTACATGAAGGTAAGGCAGCACCCGCTGTCTGTCCCGCCTGTGATCACCCCATCGACCATTTCGAAATATTCAAAGAAACTTATTAATATGAACTGCCTCCACCTGGAGGCAGTTTTTTCATATCCCATCACGCTCAAGTCATTCATATATATTATAATCAGGTAAATAGAATCCTCTTACAAGGAGCTTACCGCTATGAATACAGAGCAGAACAAAGAATATAAATATCAAGCTTTTATCAGTTATCGTCATATAGAACCTGATCAAACTATAGCGAAGCATCTTCACCAAGAAATTGAGACCTTCCCTATCCCTAGAAGCTTCTACATCAATGGCAAGTAGCCTAATTACCGCGTCTTCCGGGATCGAGAAGAACTGACCGCAAGAGAACTATCGGATTCCATAGAAGAAGCTTTGCAAAATTCTAAATATCTTATAGTTATTTATTCCCGCCAAACACCACTATCCCCCTGGTGTACTAGGGAAGTCGAGCGCTTCATCGCTCTTCACGGACCAGACCGTATCATCCCTGTACTGACCGAAGGCGAACCTTACGAGTCCTTCCCTCTACCGCTCCGACAACTCAAGAAAACTATTACCAATGACGAAGGCGACTCCATCGAAGTCGATCAAGAGCTGTTGGCGGCTGATTTACGGCCGGCTGATACTTTGGCCAAAGACCTCGCGAAGTACACGCAAGCCTCTCTTCAGCTCCTGCGTACAGAACGTTATCGTATTATCGCGACTATGCTCGGCGTAAGCTATGGTGACTTGAGACAAAGAGACAAGGAGCGTCGCACCCGCCGTCTCCTGAAATTGAGTGGTCTTGCTTCTGTTTTGCTCCTTATCTTCGGTGTTTTCATGTTCGATGCATATCAACGCACGAACCGTGCTCGCCTACAAGCTCAAGAAACCAATTCCGCCATGCTCTTAAACGTGGCCGAAACAATGGGCAAGGAAGGTGATTTACAACGATCCCTTCTTGTATCGGGTCTAGCCCTGGACCAAGCAAGCCCAGAAATGCCCCTTTATGAACAAATGAAGGCAAGGCACTATAACATCTTAAGCGATAACCTCTATGCCAATGACTTACACTACGAGAGTCTTATTGATACCAATAACCGCTGGACCGAAGGGCAAGAAGCCATACACCACACGTTGAGTCAAGAACGAGAAGCCGGTGATGATAGCACAACGCAAAATGACTATGATCCTGAATCTGATTTACTCCTCACCATCTTAGACAGCGAGCTGGAGAAACGTGCCGTGCTTATTCACTTCTCCACAGGTGAATTGATACATTCTGTAACCTTCCCGAAATCCGCTAGAGGCATTCGAGGTTTCTTGAGTCCTGGGGGTGAGCGCTTATACCTTGGCTCAGCAGATGCTTATTACCTAAATCTCACAGACCCAGAAATCTTCGATACCGTTGCCATCGATACCATTGAACAATACGAAATCTTAACCTATGAAGCCTTATTAGCCGATGCAGAGCGCATCCGAGCAGGACGAGACATGCGAGCAGAAGAGATACAAGACTTAGGGCTCGAGAAATAAGGAGAGTTTTATGAAAAAATGGAATGGTTTGTGGCAACGAAGTGCCCGTATATTACTGTACATAATAGCTTTTGTCCTAAGTGTCATAGGTAGTATTCAAGTCTATAGTACGCGTGTTTCCGGTGTATGGGAATTAACAACTAATGTCCTCAATAGCGTTGTTAAGTTATACCTATTCGCGCCCACTGCCGGCATGGAAGCTTCTAATCCCTGGGCATACGAAATCGCTACCTGGATTGCTCCTCTGAGTACCGTATTAGGCTTTTTACAATTTTCGAGAAATATTTCTATCAACTAAAACTCTGGTGGAAACATATCCGTAAAACCGATATTCTAGTAATTGGGGACTTAGCCCTTGCACAAGTCTTTATGCTTCAAACGCTAGCGGAAGATAAGTCACTGGCAGTGCTCTATATGACGAAAGAAACTACAATATTGGCAAAAAAAGACTTCCTAGAAAAAAAGGGCATTAAAGTCATTTCCTTAGACTTCGAACACCAACATAATCCCGAAAACCTACTTAAAATCCGCACCAATAGAATCCATCAAGCCAAAACACTAGTCTCTTTTCTAGATGAGCCAGAAAACTTCGGCGTACTACGGGCTTTTAATTCTATGCTCTCTCACTTCCCTGACAGCCTCATCAGCAGCCATATCATGAGTAATAACGAAAAAGTGAAGGAGCTCATCGCCCACCAAGTCGACAGTTGGGAACATCTCTCCTGTGTGTTTTTCAACCTCTACCAACTTAGATCGCTCGCGCTATTTAATCATCCAGACTTCTGCTTATATAAAACCAAGGGTTTAAGATCGCCCTGGTCCAAGGAGGATATCCAGTCCGAGAAGCATATTGCCGAGAAGATTGGGCATGTGCATTTGCTTATCGTGGGCTTTGGCCAACTAGGCCGGGCGTTTTTCCGTGAAGCAAGCAATCTTGCGAGTATTAATACGGAGCATAAACTTCACATCACAATTCTGGATCGGCAAGCCAGCACGTTGTTCGATTATTTTGCCAATGATATTACAGAGCTTGAGAAGGTTTGCGAGGTGAGCTTACTTGAGTATAGTTTGGAGAGCCGAGCACTTAGACCAGCGCTTAAGAAGCTTAGCACGGAAGATCCCATTACTGCTGTCGTATTTTGTCTGGACAACCAGAAGCAATCTATGCTCAGTGCCAGCCGTTTGAATCCTTATTTCCCACAAGCGGAGCTTGCTATCTATACGCCCTCCCCTATTTCTGTAGAAGCGTTGGTACAAGCTATACAAACCATGCGAGGTCAGATTGTCACGTTCGGTGAAAATCGAAGTATGCTGACGAGCGAAGTTCTTGTTAATGAGCGTCTCCTCCAAGAAGCGATTCGATTCAATGCTTACTATAATCAAACCGCTTCGGAATTGCTAAGTGAACCCATGAACACACTCTCCCCACAGGAACAGTGGAATATGCTCAGTAATTTCAAACGCGAATCGAGCATCGCTCAATCGCTCCACCGTCCTGCAAAACTTGAAATTTTGCATAAGATAGCAGAGGCCAAAGACCAAACCGTAGAAGACCTCCTACAAACCTGGGAAGCTCAACTCCATGCCCTCCCCCTAGAAGAACAAATCCAAACCATTACCGAAAATCCTGCAATGTACTATTTCTCTGCATTGGAACATTTGCGCTGGAACAACTTCCACTATATGAGAGACTCGTCTTTTCACCAATAAAAGATCTGAAAAACAAACAACACGATTGCCTAATCGATGACTGGGATGAATTTCTGTCTGGCCCTCAACGGGACAAAATGATTTACGACTTCATCTCTGTCCTAGCCCTTAAATAAAACAAGCTACTCTTCAGACTGTACTGAAGAGTAGCTCTCTAAGCATGCACTAGATTGTATCTTATAATCTATTCTGCGCTCGTTTCACCAGCAGGTACTTGTACTCTAGTCACTGCCACTTGATTCTCACCATCTGAGAAATAACGCAATACGATACTAAATTCTTCTACTGTATCGAAAATCTTAAATACAGACTTTCCTTCATATAAAGATCCGGGGGTACGCACCGTTTCTGACTCTTCCGTCACATCAATGGTATCCGCTACACCTGCGAAGGTCTGCCCTTCATACTCTAGCTCTTCACCGGAAACATCTGCAATCTTGAAATTCAAATTCGCCATGGTAATGCCTTCGGCACTTGCTGGAAAGTCTTCGGGGAAGAACACTTCATACTCAATTAAACCATAATTTAAGAATTCGTCACTTAGGTTAACCAGTTTCGATTCCGCAGTTTCATTATAAGCGTCCACTACAGACTTAACGTCTTCTGCATTTCGATTCACACCCGTAACACGGAAATACACTTCATGCATAGCGTTATCTACTGTACTTAAACGCTTCCCTATCTGCCAATCTCCTATAGCCGCTGGCGATACAAACTCAGAGTCAAGCACTGGAGTTTCCTCACCATTTACAGCAGCCATGGAAGACGTAGCTGGCTCTGTCTCGATTGAAGTTTCTTCTGAAGAAGAACTTACTTCCGTTGAGGTTTCTTCTGAAGAAGAACTTACTTCCGTTGAGGTTTCTTCTACTGTACTTGAGCGCACTTCTGACGTAGTCTCTTCACTACTCATGCTAGACTCTGAACCTTCCACGCTTGTCGTAACTTCAGCACTCGAACTTGTATTAGTACCCGTTACGGTAGCCTCTGTCGTAGTCGTATCCGATGACTGGGTAGTACACGCTGTAATGCTTATGGCTAGAGCACCAGCAACTACTAAATTTAATAATTTCTTACTCATTTTATTCCTCCTGAGCTAAAATGATAGCAAGGATAGAGAAAGAAATTTTTAACAAAATAAGAATTCTCTCACCACAGACAGAAACCATGGTGAGAGAAGCCTACTAAATTTATATAATGATTTATCTTTCTGGGAAGAAGCCTGAAGGTTCTTCTTTTAAATTAATGAGAATATTCTTCTTCTTGGCCAAAGCCCGGCTGCGCAGATTCCTCTAAGATCGCCTCTACCTTCTGATCCTCGCTATCTTCCTTATAGAAATCTAGATAGCGCGTTTTTAGAAATAAAATTTTCATAACATTGCTCCATTTATCTCAATTCGAATCTCGTATAAAGTATTTATTTATTATTATAATAGCGTATATTTCCCATAGCAATCCAGAAAACATCTTGTAAATGCTTAGAATTATTCTCGTCTCAGTATTAATTTTTTGATAATTATCGAACGGTAAGAGAATACTTTTCTAGCGTAGCAAATATCACTTGAAACTAAACCATAAAACTTATAATTAGCAACGGTAAATTTCACTTCAAATGTAGAAACCTTCGGAATAGGCTGCTCCGATGCTAAAAATAGAATACGAACCCAACACGAAATTACCTTCTTTATCTTACCGCGATAGGTAGGTCTAGGGGCATATATGCCTTATACACACGAGGAGAAATTAACATATGGCAAAGAAAATGGGAGCACGTTTCAAACGCTCCAGAAGATTAGGTATTAACTATACGGGCCACCCCAAAGCAATGAAAAGAATGCAAAGAGGCATGGCAAGAGATGACGGCAAATTAAGTGAATACGGTAAGCAGTTACTAGAGAAACAACGGCTGGCTGCTCACTTCGGCGTAATGGAAAAACAAATGCGAAACTATATGCGCAAGGCTAAGCGTACAGCAGGCGAACGTAAGGTTGCCGATGTGCTGGTCACGATGTTAGCCAGTCGCCTAGATCATGTCGTTTTCAGATCAGGTTTCGCTCCCACACTCGCAATGGCTAGACAGATGGTCAATCATAGCCACTTCGAAGTCGATGGGAATAAAGTAAACATCCCTTCTTATCAAGTAAGTCCTGGACAGACCATCGCCCTTCGTGAGAAATCCAGAACTGAGCAATTTAAAGAGATTTATCAAGATTTCTATCCCTCCTCCTACTCTTTCATCGAGAAAAAGGAAGACTACCAAGTCAAACTGGTCAACGAACCTATCCCTGAAGAACTTCAATTAAATCTAGATTTACAACTCGTCGTAGAATTCTACTCTAAGAGTCTATAAAAAGAGAAAAGAGGTCGGCTTATCCTTAACCGACCTCTTCTTATATTTATTCTACAATAGTCAAACTGTAATAAAACACTCTCTACTAACGGACAACTCGAGCGCTACCGCCACCCATGAGACGTTCTACTTCTTCAACACGTGCTGTCGATGTATCACCCGCTGTCGTCATGGCTAGTGCACCGTGTGCCGCACCGTAGTTAACAGCCAATTCTGCATCACCGTGTTCCATTAGCCCATAGATCAGACCTGAAGCGAAACTATCGCCTCCGCCTACACGATCTAAAATTTCCAAGTGATCGTATTGTTTAGCTTTATAAATTTCACCATCTGCATAACAGAACGCTGACCAGTCATTATCGGAAGCAGAGTGCACTTCACGCAGCGTGTTACCAATAACTAGGAAATTCGGATACGTTTCCGATACTTCATGGAGCATGGCCTTATAACCTTCTAAGTTTAAAGTATCTAAGTCACTACCCGTATCGAAACCTAAACAAGCACCGAAATCTTCTTCATTACCAATCATGACATCGATATATTTCGCAATTTCTTTATTTACTTCTTGCGCTTTTTCCTGACCACCAATAGCACCCCAGAGTGATGGACGATAATTTAAGTCATAACTAACTATCGTGCCGTATTTTTTCGCAGTCTTCACTGCTTCGATCACGACTTCCGCAGTAGATTCCGATAGTGCAGCAAAAATACCACCCGTATGGAACCAACGGACACCATCTTCACCGAAGATTTTCTCCCAATCAATCATACCAGGTTTCAATTGACTAACAGCCGTATTCGCACGATCTGAAACGCCAATCGCACCACGTACACCGAAACCACGTTCCGTGAAGTTCAAGCCATTACGAGACTCTCTACCGATACCGTCAAAATCCGCCCAATGGATGTATTCCGTAGCCACGCCACCTTGAAGAATTAAGTCCTCAACGAGATAGCCGATGTCATTTTTTGCCAAAGCCGTTACAACCGCTGTACGCAAACCGAAGCATCGTCTCAAACCACGCGTAACGTTATACTCACCGCCGCCTTCCCAAGCTGTGAACTGGCGCGCATTACGAACCCTTCCTTCACCTGGATCTAACCGAAGCATAACTTCCCCGAGGGAAATCGCATCATACTTACATTCTTCTCTTGGTCTTAGTTCTAGTTTCATTTTCTATTAAACCCCTTATTTCTTCATTTGTTGATATATTTCAGTAGCTTCTTTGCTGAGCTTAGAAATCTCATCCCACATTTCGCCCTGAATCATTTTTGCGTTTACCATCCAAGATCCCCCTATAGCAAAAATATTAGGGAGTGCTAGGAATTCACTCATATTTTCGGCATTCACACCACCTGTTGGCATGAACTTAATGTCAGCAAATACAGCCGAATAGGATTTGAGTACCTTAAGCGCATTGAAGTCTGACGCTGGGAAATACTTCAAAACATTTAAGCCTAGGCTAATACCTTGCATCACTTCAGATGGTGTAATGACACCAGGTAGCATGATCAAACCCTTATCTAAACCGGCTTGAACAATTTCCGGATTTAAACCAGGTGAAACAATAAACTTCGCTCCCGCAGTATGGGCCTGCTCTAACTGCTCCATAGTCGTTACTGTACCTGCACCAACCACTATATCGGGACGCTCTTCGGCTACCATGCGAATGGCTTCTGCCGCAACATCACTGCGAAAGGTGATTTCCATAATCTTAATTCCACCTGCAGCCAAGGCATCGGCCAGAGGTAAAACTTCCTTCTTATCACTAAACTTAATGACGGGCACAACACCGTGGCCCTCTAACAATTCGTACATAAACATTCCCTTCTTATTTTGAAGCTTTTTCAATTGCTTCCCATAATCCATTAATATAAGTTGCTCCTAGTGCACGATCATATAGACCGTAACCTGCTCTACCCTTTTCATCCCAAATCATACGACCATGGTCAGGACGCAAATAGATGTCTGGAGCCGTATCATGAACAGCCTTCATAATTTCATACATATCCAAACTCCCTGCACTGGATAAGTGGGCTGCCTCATAGAACTTACGGTCGCCTAAGTGCTTCAC
Organism: uncultured Oscillospiraceae bacterium; assembly: GCA_964392065.1. Classification (GTDB taxonomy): domain Bacteria; phylum Bacillota; class Clostridia; order Saccharofermentanales; family Fastidiosipilaceae; genus JASBZA01. Next base: position 10,976 of record CAYMOG010000027.1, on the reverse strand, counting down.
ATTACGTACATGCATAGCAGCAATTCTTCCTCTTTCACCGAAGTGACGGATTGCAGCGGCCACGTCAAGTTCTGGATTAGAACCTAGAGAACCTGTACATAAGCATAGAGAGTTTGCAGGACTATCAACAAGATCTAGAATTTGATCAAACTGTTCCACTGTGTGGGCGATTCTAGGGATTCCGAATACGGGCCATGCTGGATCATCAGGATGACAGGCCATACGTACGCCAACCTCTTCACATACAGGAACCACTTGCTCCAAGAAGTATTTATAATTTTCTCTTAACTTATCAGCGTCGATATCTTTATATAACTCCAGGGTTTTATCCAATTCATCTAAGCGATCGGCTTCCCAGCCTGGCAATGTATAACCACCGGATTTCTCAGCGGTACGCTTCACGATTTCCTGAGGGGTCATACCTTTAATATCTTCTTCATCATAATATAAAGTATTAGAACCATCTTCTAATTCTTTACCTAAGTCCGTCTTCAGCCAATCGAATACTGGCATGAAATTATAAATAATAACCTTAATGCCATGCTTCGCAAGGTTTCTAATTGTGGTCTTATAATTCTCAATATACTGATCTCTTGTAGGTAAACCCATTTTAATATCTTCATGGACATTTACCGACTCAATAATTTCCACTTCAAGCCCTGCATCGTTTACCATTTTCACATATTCTGCGATGACCTCATCAGGCCATACTTCTCCTGCAGGATAGTTGTCTAAGAGCCCCATAATTCCAGTCATACCGGGAATTTGCTTAATAAACTTCAAGCTTACAGGATCATTTCCTTCGCCATACCAACGAAACGTCATTTTCATAATGCTTTCCTCCTATTCTTTATACTCTGGGTAAGGACACTAGATATTCTCTTACTGCCCCTGGACCCTCATTTAACTTTTTAAATATAGTAATGATTTTTTCAACTAGACCCGCTTCTTCTAGATCAACTCCGAATAGGCTCTCATTCGCCAAGATAGCACGCAAAACGCCATCGACATGCGTATTATTTCCGAAACCTACTTCTGCCAAAGCCACCTGCATATCTGCAAGCATAGGATCTGACGATAAGGTCATCGTTTCTCCTTTGTCATTTACACCTAGTAGATAACGAAGCCACCCTGCCAGAACAGAAGGAATAAATACCAAGTCTTGAAGCTTATTTGCATCTTCTGCGAGATAATTTGTTAAGGTTTTCCCATAACGGATGGCGATTTTCTGAGACGTATCTGTAGCAATTCTCTGTGGCGTATCCGGTAAGAATGGATTCGGTAACCTTTCTTCTATGACAGTATCGATGAATGCCTTAGGATCAAGAATACCTGGATTTACTACAACAGGAAGCCCTTCTACATACCCTACGCCCTTAATAAGATTCACGAGGTCATCGTCTTTCATTTGTTCGTGGATATAATTATAATCAAGAAGGCATCCATAAACTGCAAGTGCTGTATGTAAAGGATTTAAACACGTCGTGACCTTCATCGTTTCCACGCGATCCACAGTATCTCGGTCTGTAAATATCACACCACCATGGTCCCATTTAGGACGTCCATTCCGGAATGCATCTTCGATTACTAAGTATTCCGTTTCTTCCGCATTGGCATATGAAGGTGCCTGAGGAACGCCTTCCCACTCTTGACCTTCAATATCCATATAGCCCTTCTCACGTAACAGAGCGCCAATCGACGGATCGGCTACAGGAGTAATCTTATCAATCATGGACCATGGGAAACTAACCACTTCAGGATTGGAGACATAGGCATAGAAACCTTCGTCAGCGAATTCATTCTTTGTCCACGCTTCCGCATAAGCCAACACAGCGGCTCTCAATAAATCTCCGTTATGGGAAACATTATCCATACTTACAAGAGTAAGGGGGAAACCACCCGCTTGATAACGCGCATAAAGAAGTTTAGCAACGATGCCCATTGTATTCGTTGATTGCATATTAGAATCTTGGAATTCTGCTAATACACGTTCTGGATAGGCACCAAGTCCGTCTTTAATATTATAGCCCTTCTCTGTTATCGTGAAGCTTACTACAGCTAGAGACTGACTCTTAAAGACTTCTTCTAAACGCGCCCAGTCTTCAGCGGACGTACCATCTGCCTTAATGGTTTCGGCAATAGCGCCAATTACACGTATATCAAGTGTACCATCCGACTTCAGCGTTACTGCTGTGCTTAAATTATCATACGGAGTGAAAATAGCATCTAATTTACCTGCACGAAAGGTTTCTGCTACAAGAATTCCTGTATCATCTTCTCCACGGTCTAGTAGCTCATCTTGTACTCTAGCTGGAAAAGCACGGAATATATTCCCTGCTCCGAAATGTAGCCAATGGGGATGCGAGATCGTATGCTGTCTCACTTTCTCAATAGCATAACTCGGAAGCTCAAACCCTTGCTTCTCCCAGTCATCCTTGTTTTCTTGAATCGCATTAAGATTCAAATGTAATTCTGCCATCCTAACCTCCTTAAAATTCTCAGATCATAGGTGAGATTGTTTCTCAGAATAATAGAAAGTAATCTTCTCTATAGATAATAGCGTTTAATGACAACGTTTGCAATCCATTATTCCCCAATTCATTCTCTACTTCTATGAGTTCTTAATACTCTTCCACAATACTCTTATGTAAAAAAGTTCATGTTGAGCGTAGAACTCTACCTATCTATATGTTTAATTTTATACTAAATACAAGTAATTTATTGTGAATAGTAGTGTAATTTTTTCTAACGAACAGAAGCTATCATATAGACAACCAATATCAGTATAAATACCAGCCAAAAAATCACCTTAAAACACCCACTGGCCACAGGCTTCCGCTGCAAATACTCACGGTATTCTTCTTCACTTAGGCCTGGGTTCTCTTTTGGTGACTGTGCACTACTCTGATTTTGTTGTCTCCGCATATTCTCCTCAATCTTGCGAAAATCTGCAGAACTTAAGCGATTACTAAATTCAGCTTTTCTGTCTTGTGTATTATGCATCTTAGGTGCATTCCCTGATTTCTGCACTTTAGAAGCTCTATCTTCTTGTGGTGTGTTTAGAGCCTGCCTTGTACTATAGGCATTTTGTCTCCTAACAGGTTTAGCATGGTTTCGTTCCGGTCCTGTGTGGATCTGAGTATATTGCGCTTGACGATCCGCCTCTTCATATGCCCGATTATGGTAACTAGGACTACCCGTATGGACACTACGATAGCGTCCTGAATTATCTACCATACCACCATAACGATTCATCCAATCTTGGTAACCATAATAGCGGGTTTCCATGGTTCGATACGTATTCTCTTGAGAAAACAAGAAGAATACACAAACAATTGATATGAGAAAATGAACGCCAATAGTAGGGATAGAGATAATGAAATAATCTAGGTAAAAATCTCGGTATATCCCAATATAACTAGCATAATGAGGCCAGGGTCTCCACATCAAGAAAACATATAAGCCAATAAATAAGAGAGAATAAAAGACATAAGCTCTACCAATACCTACCTCGAGCTCTCGTGAATACTCGGGTGATTCCTTGCCTTCTTGTCTAGATAATTCCTCTAGAAATTGAATCGTCCGCCCATAACGCAAGGGTAAGAGTGCCAGAAATAAGGGGAAGAAACTTACTAATAAATTGAGCCCCAATGGCGTATCGGGATTGAAAAAGTGTGAAATCATAGGGACAAAAGAAAATAACCAAATAATCCATATCCATTGGCTATCCGGACCAAACTGCTGTCTAGAAGGATTCGATGTGGAAGATGATCGGAGCATATTTTCGGAATATATCCAATTTTTTCTACGTTTCAAATTCAAGAAAAACTCTTGAAAATACTGTAGCAAAAGAATATTCCCAATGACATAAAGATAAGTAACGGCAGTAATGGCATATTGTAAATAATATAAATTAAATTCAGAAAGAAAACGTAAGACAAACACTACCGCTGAAGCACTTATAAAAAGCAAAGCCATCAACCAGCCCATACGTTTTTGGCCACGCTTTACCTCATCCGCATCCATATGTTCAGGTGAGAATGTCACATGTAAAATGCGATGATTTCGTTTTCTCCCATGGAGTCGGAAGGCTAGAAACATAAGGAAATAAACTACTAGAATAAACCAATGAATATTAATCGCTATAACGCGCATATTGGAAAGCTCCTTTCCGATTACTATTTACAGTATACCCTCTAGCTTCCATGAACGTATATCAATTCTATTCAAGAGAAATCACATAAGCGAAATCCATTAGCTCCTCATAACTTGGATGACACGTAGTAAATAGCATTTGTCTACCTTCCTCTTCGGAAATATTTTTCAAATAAGCTAGAGTGCGCTCAGTCCTTGCTGCATCATATTGCACGAGAGAATCATCAAATATAAAAGGTAAAATTTCACCATCTGCACCACTATATAAGGTTAAAGCAATTGCTAGACGTAAGGCTAAGTAAATCTGATCTACCTTTCCTGCACTAAAATAAGCAGACTCCTTCAGCATTTTACTATCTATATCTTCAATTTTCACTTTGAACTCACTATCAATAAGTACACTCTGATCGTCTTCACCTGTAATGGCTTGAAGAATTTCTGCCGTACGCTCATTGATTAGAGGACCGAAACTCTTCTGTAATTCTTCATCAATGGCGTCGATCATCTGAATCGCAAGATCGTAATCCTTTACTTCTTCACCAAGTATCTCCCACCTCTTGTGGGCCAGAGCCAAGTCTTCTTCAATCTCTTGTAACATACGTGTTTGACTATAAATATTCTTAAGTTCGCCTTGTACATTACCTATAGTAGTCATATGCTGATTAATTTGATTTCTAAGGGTATGGATTCGCGACCTAAGCGTATCAACATCATAGGCCATAGACGTATTGGTTCTAAGAGTTTGGAGTACTTCTAATTCCTCTTCTTGTTCTTGAACCTTCCTCTCAATACTTGATAAGTCTTGATTCTTCAAGACTTTCAATCGCTCTTCTTTACGTCCTAAGAAATTTTTCACCTCACGAATATCTTGTGCCCGGTCCTTATAACTAAGCACCGCTAACTCTAGGCTCTCTTCTTGTGCTAAACGCTCTAGAAAAGCATCTTGCACGCCTACTCGATGGGACTCAAGGGCATGTCTTTTCTCCTCCAGCGCCTCTATATATGCTTTCCTATCTACAGCAATTTGCTCGAGATTATGAAGTTGCCGCTCTCGTTCACTTATATGTCGGGCCAAAGCTTCTTCTAATGCATCCGATTCCAACTCCTCAGATAGAGATAAAGTGTCTAAAACCTCTAGTAAATTCTCCCGGTCTTGATCGATACGGTTTTTCGCTTCTACCAGTGAGCTAGATGGTACATATGTCCGTTCATTCAGAGCCTTCTTAACTTCGGCCAAAGCATCTTCTGCTTCTCGAAATTCCTTGCTACTCTCTTCCTTCTGCTTCTCATGGTCCGAAATAAGAGACTCTAAATTTTCATCATAGCGTTCTAGGTATTCAGCATTTACGATCCGCTTCAAATTCTCTTGATAGGCTTGAGCATTCTGAAGTTTCGACTTCTGCTCTCTTACTTCATCTTGAAGTGTCTCTAGCTTCAAGCCAAGTGCGCTATAAGTCTCTTCTGCTTCAAGTATGCGATTTGCTTGATGCTCTACATTTGTTTTCTCTCTAGTAATGTCCATTTGCAAGTTAGATAAAACATTTTCCAGCGCCTCGCCTTGTTTCTCAATCGCCTCAGACCTTGTCCCGAAATTTCGAATAAGCTCATTACGTTGCTCTTGATATTGCTCTTCTAACGCAGTAAATCTCTGGAGAATATCAGCGGGCCCTTGCATGCTTCTATCTCTTCTAGACTTATCGAAATACGCAATAATAAATAGTAAGAGTGCACCACCGAATAGTGGTAGTACAATCCCTAAGTGTCCTGAGCCCCCTATGACATAGATAATACCCACAACACCTAACAAGACAGCTACATAAAACAAGATTTGCATGGGATATTTCTTGACTTCAGTATTCTCAATATTTCGAAGTCCCTGCTTCTCTTGGAATGCTTCAGCCTCTAAGTCAGCAAGTTGTGACGCATGAGCTTCTTGTAGACCATCCATTTCCGTATCAAGCGCTCGAAGCGCTTCTTTGTTCTTAACACGTGATGTTTCTAGAGTATGAAGTGTTTCTATTAGAGAATCATGTCGCTCTCTAAGGCTTGCTATTTCTGCCTTCTTTTTTTCTACCTCTGATTCGGCAATGGTTCGTGCTTCTATAACTCTGCTATAGACTTCTTCTTGCTTCGTAAGCTTATCTTTTGCTTCTCGTACCAGTGCATCGTCCGCTGCTTGATCCTGAGCGCGTTTAGCTTCTAACGCTGATTTTTTCTCATGAAAGGCGTTTTCCTCTTCTTTATTGCGTTGAGTTCTTCTCTCCAAATCGAAGCTTTTTTCTTGGAATACTTGTTCTAGACGATTCGTCTCTTCTTGAAACTGCCGCGCTTCCTCCTGAGCATTTTGCGCATAACTCGCCAAATGCTTAATATAGTTCCTGCGTTCACTAGCAAAACTTTTTAATCCATTTAATTGATTACTAAGCACTTCACGATTCGGCAATTGCTTTTCGCGTTCTTGTAAATCTCCAATCCTTTCTTCCAAACTACTACTTTCGTTTGCAAGTTCCTCCCATCGCTCTAGAAACGCTTCACCTTTTCCTATATCGTCATGTTCTAGCATGTCCTCAATCGATTCGTAAGCCAAAGAATGGAGAAGCCTACTGATTTCTACATCTAAATCTTTAATCGCTTGCACTTCTTCTTTTGCAAGTTCCATGTCGCGAACTTTTTCCTCAGCTTGTAACACACCGAGTTCTGCTTCTAATGCTTCTAATTCCGCTTGTGCATGCACTAAGCTTTTTCTCTTCAGTTTTGCTTGGTCGGCCACTTCACGAGCAGTTCTTTGCTCTTCTTCTAAACTTTTCAACTGAAGCTCAGCTTCTTGTAAGAGGCCTTGGGCTTTCGGCGGTGAGAGCACTCTACGTTCTTTGGCCAAAGCATCTTTAATCTTATGAATCGAAGTGTCCATCGCCTGGCCACCACTTAACGCCATCAACTTCTGCCGAATATTCTCATCTTTTTCAATTGTTGTAGAAAGTTGACCGATAAAAACGGTATTTAAAAATTCCTCTCGCTTCAAGCCGAAGAGATGTTCTCCGGGTTCGACACTTCTAGGAATACGCACTTCCTTGCCACTAGCCTCATCCGTTAACTTGCGCAAGTCCTTACTCTTCGTATCACCGAAACTTCTCTCCAGGCGGTACGTCGTACCTTGCTGTTCGAAAGTAATATAGCCTCCGAAACGGCTACCACTCCAAGGCGTATAACGCATCCTCTCATTTTGCTCTACACGCTTTTGCACATAGTTATTAAAACCATAGAAAACACTCAAAATAAAAGTCAAGAGCGTACTCTTCCCACTCTCATTCGCACCAATTAAGAGATTGAAATTCTCCTCAAGATTTACCTGCAAACCGTTATGCTTACCAAACTGGTCAATATAGATACGTTTAAGTTTCATTACTGCTCCTCTCATGAGTTCGCAATAAGAGATCTAGGGCACGATCGACCCTAGCCCTCTCCTCATCCGAATTTGCATTGGCCTTAAGCTCTGCAACTTGTTGTACCAAAACCTGACCGAAACCACTTAACTTACTTAAGCGATCAAGATCTATAGGCGCCCTCGTCTCGTCTCTAATCTCCACATAAAAATAACCTAAGCTCTTAAGCACTTCTTGGTGATGAAGCAAATCAATCTTGAATTTCAAGCGAGGAGTGCCTACGAATACTAAACGCAATATAGCACGTTTGAGGTCAACTTCTAACTCCTCTTCCCATTTGGCCAAAGCCTCCTCCACCGCCTGTTGTATCTCTTCCTCGTTCTCCGCATCCGATATAGGAATTGTACGGATGAAAAACGGTCTCGTATTTAAAATATATTTACTCCACGCCTGCACATAGCGATTCATAGCTTCATCATGTACGAAGCGACCAATCCGGAAATGCCCTTGGCCCAGTTCATCAAAACCTCTTCCCTGAGGAGCACCTGAATAGGCATATGTAGCATCACGATAGCCTAACTCGCCACTTTGAGCCAAATGGATGTGCCCCAAAGCGATGTAATCGTAGCCCTTAGCCTTGACCGATGTAAGCGGAATAGGATTATAGTCTGATGTGCCTAATTCTAAATTAAAATCACCATGGAGCATAAGTAAGCGCAAAGTATCGCTGGGCACATCTTTAGAATCCGGTGTTCGATAGAGGCTTTCTCTTGTATAGATATCAGCAAAACTAATACTATCTACGAGGATACCTAAATCCTCATAATAATAACTTTCTACTTCCGTTTGGGGCACAATATGGACATTATTAGGCCATTGGCCTTCCCAGAAACTTCCCTCAAGATAGGGATCGTGGTTACCCGCACAAATATGCACTTTACATGGTAGTTCAGCTAAGCGATTCTTCACCCGTTCCACAATCTGCTCTTCTACATCAGGGCGATCGAATAAGTCACCTGCAATGAGGACTAAGTCAATAGCTTCTCTATTCACAGCTTCTGCAAGCTCCAAGAGTATCTTGGACTGCTCACTACGAAGAACATCTCGCACTTCTCTATCAGGGAAGGACGAAAAACGTGTTCCTATATGTAAATCCGCGGTATGTAGTATACGTATTTCTTGTTTAGCCAAATCCTGCCTCCTATCCAACGTTGCATAGAATAAGTAAATCTATTCTACCGTCAAACGCGAAGGCGTTCAATGGACGTTCTACTTTCTGTACCTATTCTAGTACAGGTACGGAAGTGCTCTGGTACCACGCATCGCGGGTATCATCATACATAAAAACGTTTCTAATTTCTACAGGCTCCTCTGTATAGAAGGAGAACCCATACTTCCACATATCGTCTTGAATATTCTCATCTTGATAGATAGGAAATGCTTCGAGCATACCATCAGAAGTTTCGACCCGCACTTGACTAATAGTGTGACCCAAATCTTGATCATCGTACAGAGCATTATAAAACTGCATTTGATTTCGCTCGATATGTTGCATAGTTGAAGACAAATCCATAGTCTCATAAACTTCCACTACATCGGCTACTGGAGCATAAATTTCAGGACTAACTTGATGCAAATAATTAATATTTCTCTCGGCCAAAACAACCCCCACATGCTCTACATCAAGAGACTCTACTAGACTATAACGGTATGGCTGGGCGGTCGAATAATGCACGAGACCGAAGCTATTCGACAGATAATCCATGAGAGCATTGGCGAAGCTATCTCGGAATAATAAGAGTGAACCCGATTCCATAGAACGAGATTGAATCTCTATATCTTCACGAGTTCGAAGTGGCCTAGTGAAGACAAACTCCTGCTCATAGTCGGCAAAATGAACCTGCTCATCTTGAGCCGGAATCGCAGGATAGAGCATATTAGTAAGATCGCCTTCCCAATTCTGAGAACGCTGAAGTTCGGTGTAGGAGATGGTCTTGGAGCTTTGGCCGAAGCGCTCCATAATCTTAAGATATGCGTAATACGCGCCTAGTCCATTCCAGTGGGAATCTTCCTGATGGTAAATAGGTGCAGGTGAAGCGGCTTTCTGATCCAGTAGGTAATTATGCATATTCTCAAACTGGGGAAGTTTTGCCATCAGTCTAGACAATTCGCTAGCTTCTCCTACGGGTTCATAACGCGAGGGTAAATGCTCAGGATAGATACTGTTCTTATTGGGAATGATGAATACTTGGAAGTCCTTATTCAGCGACTTCACGTACGCTTCTTGTATCTGTAGACTCTGAGCAACTCTAGCTATATCCGCTTCACGCATATCGGGAGCATGTTGATAGGAACGCATAGTCTGTTCGAAGAAATACCAGCCTTCGTTCCCTACGATAACGCGTTCATTACCCGAACTCTTAAATCCTTTATCCATAATCCAATTATTCCCAGTTACCAAGAGACTGCGAAAAGGAAAGTGATCTTGCCAAGCATTATCGAACTGGGTGCCGAAGTCTGATGCGGGTGGTAAACTAGGATAGTTTGCAAGACTTTCCTTGGAATAATTGGGAGAATCCAGACCGAATCCTAAACCTATAAGAGGAATATACATACTAAGGAGAATAAGTATGAAGAGGCTAGACCTGAAGATTATGCTCAATTTTGTGTTTTTCTTCTTCATAGAAACCTCCCTAGAACCTGAAATAAATAAATGGATTATAGGTCGCGGCCGACAGAGCCATAAGCGTTAAGCTCCACAAGAAAATGTAAGCCACTGGCACCATTAGCCGAGGCAGATGGCGCCCTACGAGGCGTGGTAATCTTGTTGAGACAAGTACTGCAACTACTAACATGAAAATGGAATAGGGAGTTAAGAGGTTTTGCCAAGCAATGGACGCCTCTACTCCGCCAGTTACCCAAGGCATAAACATATAGCGGAAAAGCATAGGAATTTGCGCGAGATTCTCGACTCGGAAAATCACAAAACCTGTAATCACCACTAAGAGCGTGTAAATATGACGCAGCAAGCGGGGCCAGCGATTCATCGAAAACACACGTCTCTCCAACACAATGAAAAGCCACTGATAGAGCCCCCAGAGCACGAAATTCCAACTGGCTCCATGCCAGAGTCCTGTCAAGAAAAACACAATCAAGTAATTTATAATCGTCCGTCTCTCACCTCGCCGGCTACCACCTAGAGGAATATACAAATATTCTTTAAACCAGGTAGATAAGCTGATATGCCAGCGTCTCCAGAACTCCCGAATACTCTGAGAGATATAGGGATAGTCGAAATTTTCTCGGAATTTAAATCCAAACATCAAGCCCAGGCCAATGGCCATATCTGAATACCCCGAGAAATCAAAGTAAATTTGGAAAATATAAGCAATGGCACTAAGCCATGCAGTAGAAGGTGCCCAAGCGGCCGAATTATAA
>CAYMOG010000026.1:0-19541 GCA_964392065.1 uncultured Oscillospiraceae bacterium | reverse complement strand
CATATCACCTATATACAGAAGTTTTATTAGTATTCAAATCACCTGTACAAAACTCTGAATTCCGCCTGCAATTTACCTTAAACAAGAAAACTGCTTACAAAATAGAAAGTTTTGTGTTCTCCCTAGAGAGAATATAGGGGATCCATATCCTAGCAACTTATCGAATGAACAAACCCTGAGGCCTGATTTCATAATTTAAATACATTAGGTAATTCGCGATAATGACACGCTTAGTATCATAATCTGATAGAATATATGTCAGATTGAGGTGAGTAACAGTGGCTAAAATAAGTACAACTAGTAAGTCAAAAACAAACGCGAAACGCTCTTCTAGGTCGGATTCCAGATCGACATCCAAACCAAACCCTAGATCTTCAACAAAAACGAGAAAACCTGCTGCTAGGAATTTTTGGAGGACGAGTGGGGGACGTGTGCTGTTTTTGTTCTTATTGTTTATTGCGGTTTTTCTTGTGAATATACTGATTAGTGGAAACCGCTTAGACTTATTTTTGATTATATTCGGTATTGAGCTAGTAATTGCATTTTTAATCATTTTGTTAATCTTGGCTTATCAGCAAAGAAATCTCGACTCATAATGATCGAAAGTGTTATACTAGATACAATAAAATTATTTCCATAAGGGGGATAGTAAATGGATAACGTAAGAAGTGAAAATCGTGATTATCGTACATTTGAAATGAATAATGTAGATGTACAGAAATTTATGGAAGCTCTGGATATGTGTAAAGGGAATGTATTTCTCGTTACAGATGAGGGTGACCGTTTTAACTTGAAGAGTAAGCTCAGTCAGATTACAGGTCTTGTGAAGCTTATCGAGGGTGGTAACTTAGTACAAGCCCGCATTTATTGTGAAGATCCACAAGATGAGTCCTTGTTGTTCCGACTCAATCTATTTGGAGCAGAAGCAGACAAGCGTTAAGCAAATGGACCAGGCATCTGCCTGGTTTTTTATGCTTTAAACTAGAATATCTTAGAATTAGTCTAAAATCATTCTAAAATATATATGTTTTAAGACTCTCTTAACAGAGAGTTTTTTAGAATCACATGATTTTTTACTTTTCCTTGTTATAATACCTAACTATGTGGTAATATTTTTGGTTATCGAATAATTATTTATTAGTTATTTGCCACCATTATATTCGCATAGATTCTATCCACATAGTATCCCAAACCACGGGTTTCTATAGAAAGAGGATATTTATGAGTGAATTCAAAGTGAAAAATCATAAGATGATTTTCGAAGATAATGCTTATCATATGGGATTGGATATTGGTTCGACGACCATTAAATCAGTTTTGTATAAAGGTGAAGACATTATTTATGAAACGTATCGGCGTCATAGCTCAGATATTAAGGGTACATTATTAGAAGTTTTCGATGAAATCGAAGAGAAATATCCAGGTATTGAACTTCAAATTAGTATCACAGGTTCAGGTGGTGTGCTTGTAGCGCAATGGTTAGATGTGCCTTTTGTTCAAGAGGTTATAGCGCAGACATTTGCGATTCAGAAATATCATGATGAAGTTGATGTCATTATTGAACTGGGCGGTGAAGATGCGAAGTTGACATTCTTGAAGCCTAGTCCAGAGCAGCGTATGAATGGTACGTGTGCGGGGGGGACGGGGTCTTTTATTGACCAGATGGCCCAACTACTGCAGACGGACGCATCGGGGCTTAATGCTTTGGCCGAAGATTATAAGCAATTGTATCCTATTGCGTCTCGTTGTGGCGTGTTTGCGAAGTCGGATATTCAGCCGTTGTTAAATGATGGGGCGTCTCGAGAAGATTTGGCGGCTTCGGTGCTTCAGGCGGTTGTGGTTCAGACGATTGCAGGTTTGTCTCAAGGGCGTAAGATTAAGGGGAATGTCATCTTCTTGGGAGGGCCGTTACACTTCATGCCGGAGTTACGTAAGGCGTTTGAGCGTACGTTGGAGAATCAAGTGGATCATTTTACGATTCCGGAGAATGCTCAGCTTTTCGTTGCTATTGGTGCAGCGCTTCTGTCTAGGGATTCTAGAATGACCAATATTCGTGAGATAAAGAAGGCTTTTCATTCGGCTAAGACTCTGGGTGAAGATATTTCTCATATTAAGCCTTTATTTAAGAATGAAGCAGAATATGATGCGTTTAAGACGCGTCACGCGAAGGCTTCTGTGGAAGAATATCCTCTAGCTCAGGCCAAAGGCCCACTATTCTTCGGCTTGGATGCGGGTTCTACAACAACAAAAGCGGTTCTTATGGATCAGGATAATCGTTTAGTCTATTCTTATTACAATAGTAATGAGGGAAGCCCTGTGCAATCTTCACTGAAAATTATGCGTGAAATATATGCAAGACTTCCTGAAGAGGCTTATATTGCGAGAGCGTGTGCAACGGGGTATGGTGAAGCGCTTCTGAAAACGGCTCTTAATTTAGAAGATGGTGAAATTGAAACGATGGCTCATTATAAGGCAGCGGAGCATTTCCTCCCTGGCGTAGATTTCATCGTGGATATCGGTGGGCAGGACATGAAATGCATGCGTATTCGTGATGGTATCATCGATAATATCATGCTTAATGAAGCATGTTCTTCGGGTTGTGGTTCGTTTATCCAAACCTTTGCTCATGGTTTAGGTATGGATGTTCCATCCTTTGCTACTGCGGCGATTCAAGCGACCAGTCCTGTGGATCTGGGGACGCGTTGTACAGTGTTCATGAATTCTAGAGTGAAGCAAGCCCAGAAGGAAGGTGCTTCAGTTGGCGATATTTCTGCCGGACTATCTTATTCTGTAGTTCGAAATGCTCTATATAAGGTTATTAAAGTTAGAGACGCTGAACAGATGGGTAAAAATATCGTGGTGCAGGGCGGAACGTTCTTGAATGATTCTATCTTACGATGCTTTGAAAATATTACGGGTCGTGAAGTTATTCGACCTAATATTGCTGGACTAATGGGCGCATTCGGTTGTGCACTTATTGCCCAGAATAACTGGGATGAAGTTTCTGCGTCTTCAATAATTACAGAAGCGGAACTTCCATTATTCCGAATGGAGAGCGAGAATACGAATTGTAAACTCTGTGCCAATCAATGTAAGTTAACCATTAATTCGTTCCCTAATGGCGAGCGTCATGTTTCTGGTAACCGTTGTGAGAGAGGAGCAGGTGTTGAGCGTACAGGGGAAGCGATTCCTAATATGTATGATTGGAAATATAAGAGAATTTTCAATTATTATAAGCCTTTGGCCCATAAGGATATGAAGCGAGGCGTTGTCGGCATCCCTAGAGCACTGAATATCTATGAGAACTATCCTCTGTGGTTTACGTTATTTACGAAGCTCGGTTTCAGAGTACAACTTTCGGCCAGATCGAGTCATAAAACGTTTGACAAAGGTATTGACTCCATTCCTTCAGAGTCTGTGTGCTATCCCGCGAAACTTTCGCATGGGCACGTTATGGATCTCATTGAAAAGAATGTAGATTTTATTTTCTATCCTGATATTCCTTATGAACAAAAGGAAAATGACGGTGCCAATAATCATTTCAACTGTCCTATTGTTACTTCATACCCAGAAGTTATTAAGAATAATATTGATGATATTATTGATGGTAATATTAAGTATCTTAACCCATTCTTAGGTTTACATAATCCGAAATTCTTGGCTAAGAAATTACGTGAAGCCCTTGCCAGTGTGGGCTATGAAGATATTTCGGCAAAAGAAATGGAGCTTGCGGTAGAAGCCGCCTATGCGGAAGACTTGAAATATAAGGAGGATGTCCGCTTAGAAGGTGATCGTATTCTCCAGTGGCTAGAAGAGAAGAATCAACAAGCTATTGTACTTGCGGGTAGACCATACCATATAGACCCTGAAATCAATCATGGTATACCGGAACTTGTCAACACTCTAGGTATGGCCGTTATATCAGAGGATGCGATTGCTAGACCAGGTACTCTAGAGCGCCCTATTCGTGTCGTGGATCAGTGGATGTACCATACGAGACTCTATGAAGCGGCTGCTGTGGTGGCAGATAATCCAAGACTTCAAATGGTCCAGCTCTTTTCCTTCGGATGCGGTATCGATGCGGTTACAACGGACCAAGCACAAGAAATTCTAGAAGCAAAAGGGAAAATTTATACATGCCTAAAAATTGACGAAGTTTCTAATTTAGGAGCCGTTCGTATTCGCTTGCGCTCGCTTAAAGTTGCTATGGATGAGCGTGAGAAGCAAGCCAAGAGACGGGAAGATCTTCTAGGAGCGAAAGCTTTGGTCGAGGAAGAAAATGCTTCTTATACACAAGACAAAGTGGTGTTCACCGAAGATATGCGGGAAAAATATACGATCTTATGTCCGCAAATGGCTCCTCCAGCGTTTGAAATGGTGGAACAAGTCATGAACCGTCATAATTATAATTTCAAGGTTTTGGATAAGGCAACTAATGAAGATGTAGAAGTAGGGCTCAAGTACGTACACAATGACGCCTGTTATCCTACGATAATGGTTGTTGGCCAATTAATGCATGCCCTCTTAAGTGGTACGTATGACATTAATAAGACGGCTGTAGTTATTACACAAACTGGTGGTGGTTGCCGTGCAACAAACTATGTAGCCTTCTTGAGAAAAGCGCTTAAGGACGCCAACATGCCACAAGTGCCAGTAATTGCGATTTCTGTTACAGGAATTGAAGAGAATCCTGGCATGAAATTCACCTTGCCACTCTTACATCATGCTATGCAAGCAGTTGTTCTGGGCGATTTACTCACGACTTGTCTTCTAAGAGTAAGACCTTATGAACTTTACCCTGGGGCTGCGAATCTCCTATATAGGACATGGATGGATAGAGCGAAGGAATACTTCTCAGGTGGAAGTGATCGTTATGGTTTCAATCAGCTCGTTGATCATATTGTGCGTGAGTTTGATGAATTCCCGATGCAAGATATTCCACGAAAGCCAAGAGTAGGAGTCGTAGGTGAGATACTTGTGAAGTTCCAGCCAGATGCGAATAATAATGTTGTGCAAGTAATTGAAGATGAGGGTTGTGAAGCTGTTATACCTGGATTACTCGATTTCTTCTTATATTGTTTCTTAAATCCTAGTTTCAAGGCAGAGAATTATGGTAATTCCAAATTTGCCGCATGGGCCGGTAAGGCCGGTATAGGCTTATTAGAGATGTATAGAAGAAGGATAAAAAACCGCATGGCTTCTACAGGTAAATTCCCATTGCCAGTTGAAATTACAAAATTAGCAGAATATGCGGAAGAGGTTTTATCTCTAGGTAACTCAACTGGAGAAGGTTGGTTCCTAACGGCTGAAATGATTGAGCTGATCCATAGTGGTGCTCCTAATATTATTATGTGTCAACCTTTTGCGTGTTTACCTAATCATGTAACCGGTAAAGGTATGATTAAAACCATACGCCAGAAGTTCCCAACGGCCAATATTACGCCAATAGATTACGATCCAGGTGCAAGTGAAGTGAATCAACTAAACCGCATTAAGTTGATGATTTCTACAGCCAAGCTAAATGAGCCCGTAGGATTAGAAAATCTACAAACTACGCGAGAAAAAGAACTCTCTCTCCGAGCAAAAGAATCATTAAGTCAGGCACTAGGTGCTTGTAGTTCCTGTAAGCAATCCCTCTTATCAAGAGCGAGTGCTGGCACAGAAAAGCTTAGTGAAAAGTTAAACGAAAAATCAAAGGAAGTAAGGTGAAACAATGGAAAATAATGAAGTGAAATTTGGATTTCGACAGGTTGAAGTAAGTGATCTGCCCGAGCTAGATGCTACGGCCTACCGCTTCACCCATGAGAAGTCAGGAGCGGATGTCTTGTTTCTGAAAAATTCAGATCCAAACCGTGTATTTGGTATTGGATTTAGAACACCACAAGAAAATTCTACTGGTGTTCCACATATTATTGAGCACTGTGTGCTTAATGGATCTCGTAAGTATAAGACCAAGGAACCATTTATGGACTTGGCGAGAAGTTCTATGGCGACATTCCTAAATGCTATGACTTCTTCGGACATGACCGTATATCCTGTTGCTTCTCGAAATGAGCAAGATTATAGAAATCTTATGGATGTATACCTCGATGCTGTGTTCTTTCCAGTATTACATGAAAATGAAATGGTATTTCGCCAAGAGGGATGGCGCTATCAGTTGATGGATAAGGCAGACCCACTGACTTATAGTGGTGTTGTGTATAACGAGATGCGAGGAGCCTATTCTTCGCCACAATCCATTGTTTATAGAGAGATGATACAAAATCTCTTCCCAGATACCCATTATGCCAATGATTCTGGTGGTGAACCCTATACTATCCCTGAATTAACGTATGAATATTTCAAAGATTTCCATAAGAAGTACTATGCACCTTCCAATAGTAGAATATTCTTCTATGGGGACTTGGATATCGACCATTATTTAGAATATTTAGACACAGAGTACTTGGCAAACTTCGATATTGTAGATGTTGATTCTAGTATCAAGGTACAAAAGCCATTTGACCATATTCGTAAAGTTGAAAGTGAATACTCTCTGTCTGCGGATGAAGAAGTGGAAGAGAAAGATTACTTCACTTATGCTGTAGTTATGAATCGGTATAGTGATGTAAGAGAGAACATGATTCTTGAAATTCTAGCAGACGCACTGTTTACAACCGCTTCATCACCCGTACGTTTAGCACTAGAAGAAGCAGAATTAGCCCAAGATGTTTCAGGATTTGCTCATGGCATGAATCAATCCTTGCTTGCTGTTATCCTTCAGAATGCTAAACCCGACGCAGGTGAGAAACTACAAGGCATCGTAGAAGATACGCTTCAGAAACTAATTGAAGAAGGTATAGATAAGAAGCTTATCACCGCGTCTTTAAACCGTCTTGAATATGCGCTTCGTGAAGGAGGCTCATTTCCGACCAAAGGCATTTTGTATTTCATGAAGGCCTTTGATACTTGGAATTATGGTGGCGACCCTCTAGATCAGTTGCGTTATGAAGATCTCTTATCAGACCTAAGAAATTGTATAGATACGGATTTATGGGAAAAGTTTGTACAAGAGAAGATTCTAGACAACAACCATAAGTTACTCTTACACTTGAAACCTGTCCCAGGTTTGAATGATGAGAAGGACAAACAAGTACATGAAGCCCTTCAAGAGAAGAAAGCTTCTATGAGCGATGAAGAAATAGATAAGCTTGTTCAATTTAATCAAGAAATGAAAGCTTGGCAAGACTCAGAGGATACGGATGAAATCAAGGCAACCATGCCTCAACTGTCACTAGAAGATATTGAAACCAGCTTGCCAAATCCTCCAGTAGATGTAGAAGTGCTTGATGAAGATGAGATCTTGTCCCATGATGTCTTTACTTCCGCTATTCATTACGGCAGATTGTCCTTCCCACTGAATCACTTGGATTTAGATGAATTATTCTATGTTCAGTTCCTAAGTGAAGTACTTACATTAGTTGATACTGAGCATTATACGTTCAAGGATTTAGGCGTAGAAATTTATCTAGAAACTGGGGGAGTCGGTTTCAGTACTGGACTCTATCGTACTGAAGAAGAGAAAGCTTTACGCTTACGATTCGAGGTGAGTTGGAAGACTTTGGCCAAAGCAAGCGACACGTGGCCTAAGCTAATTGAAGAGGTTCTTACCAAGACAAAATTCACGAATGATAAGAGGCTTCTAGAACTTATCCGTATGCAATTGGTGAGCAAAGAACAAGGATTACTGTCCTCTGGTAACCAAACAGCAACAACGAGAGCCTTATCACATATTGATCTAGGGGCAAAAATAGCCGATAGTCTACTTGGTGTAGATTACTATCTGAAGTTAAAAGATTTAAGTAAAAACTTCCAAGAGCGTAAGGAAGAATTTATTCAGAAGTTAGAAGAAGTCTATACCAAGGTATTCAGTCGTAATGGTGTGGTGCTCTCACTGACCACTGCAGAAGAGGATTTATCTGAATTCAAGGCATCAAGTGTTAAGATTTTGGAAGCTCTGCCAGGACAAGAAAAAGTTGACGCTACTTGGGAATTCGCGAAGAAGAAGGTTAAAGAAGGTATTCAATCGTCTTCTAGTGTTCAGTATGTTGTAAAGGCATATAACTATGAAGATTTAGACGTGGAATATAAAGGGGATATGGCAGTCCTATCTACTGTTCTGTCGAGAACCTATCTTCATAACCAAATTCGTGCAGCAGGTGGCGCCTATGGCACATCATTAAGCATTACAGAGTCTGGTAATATCGCAGCCTCTTCTTACCGAGATCCTAACTTGAAGAGAAGTTTAGAGGTTTACGACAACATGGGTCAATGGCTGTCTGACCAGGACTTAACACAATCGGATGTAGAGCAGTATATTATTGGATCTATCAACCGTTTCGATCCACCTATGAGTCCTAGTGGTTTAGGGAAGTTAGCCTATGTAAGATATCTCACCGGTAGAACGGTAGAAGAACAAGAAGCGAAGCTTAATGAAGCGCTTGCAGCAACAGAAGTCACGCTCAAAGCTTACAGACCTTTATTAGATCAAGCCATGGAAGAAGACCTGATCTGTGTAATAGGTAATAGTGAAGTAATCAAAGAACATAAAGATTTATTCGATGAATTGATTTCTCTCTAAGTATAAGAACATAAGAGACCGATATAGAGTTGCAGCTCCATAGAAAGGAGCTGCAGCTTTTATTGCGAATATTAGTTTGGGCTCAGTAGCTAAAGTTTAGGATTTCGGAATATCAAGTGGCCTACGGAAAACTTCTTCCGCACTTTCTTGAACATAACCAGAAAATAGATCATGCAGAGCGTCCGTTGGCTGTAGTTTCCAAGTCTTAGCGGTGAAACTCCCTTCTAGATGGAAGTTTACAATGACTTGGTCTTGTACGTACGGTGTCTCCAAGTCCTCATAGTGATCAATAACATAGTAATAGAGAGCAGAGGCTTGGTCCGGAGCTGAACGTACGATTTCACGGTCGGTCATATCGATTCGCCCAGACTCTGCCATTTCTCTAACTTCTCTTAGTATCGCTTCCGCATCAGGTGCAGTGATTTGTAGCCTCAAGGCGTGGTGTTCATCGGAGAGAGCAGAACTCGAAACGAGCTCCCAGCTACTCTTAGACCAGAAATGAAAATAGAGAGCTCTCAGGGCACTCTCATCTAAGGCATACTCAGAAAATTTTTCAGCCCAAGTAGCACGTTCATCTGAAATAATAGAACTGGCAGCGTCGTGAAAATTTTGATTTTGTAAGCTTATCATATAGCGATCAAACCGTTGCTTAGGCTCTTCCACATGAAAAATAAAACGCACTAGGAAATAGATGAATAAAATAACGAGTATAAGAAGCAAGAGCAATAATGCATACATCTTCTTAATGCCTAAGCGGTTCAAGAAATTATTAAACTTCATGGGAGTACCTTCCTTTTTCGTCACCAATGAGTTTAGCATATCTCCAAATTCTTGAGTAGAGAAAATCTCAGTAGTAGCCTTAAAATGTTATAATTAGAAAAAGCCTAGAAGAGGTCCATATGAACAATGCATACTTAAGAGATGTGAATTTATCCGACGCCCGCTTCATTCTTGAATCTCTAGGAGATCATGTACCCGAAGCAAGTCTTAGTCCCTATTCAGGCAAGAAGACTCTCTCAGGCATGGAGAACTATCTACGGCAGTTGAAGAATTCTCCACAGTTCGAAGGGTTTATTTGGGAGGGAGAAGAGCCTAAGCGTAAACCTTATGCCTTGATATTTAAGAGTCAGACACCTCTACGAAGTGGCACTGTACAAATTGAATTTCTCCTGTCCCAAGCCCTTGAAGAAGATTATCAACCCGATAAACTAATTGAAAATATACTCACCCTTTTGGCCAAAGACCACGAAGCAAAAATCATTCACTTCCATATCCCTAAGACATATAAATCCCTAAACCAAGCCATTTCTAAAATTTCTAAAGAAGTAGAAGTCGCAAGTTATTCTATAAGCTCCAATCGACAAGAAGATGATTCCTGGATTGAAGTCCATACATTTAACAAACTGACGAATTGGCCATATACATGGGTATTTGTACCGAGTGTTCAGGGGCTTCTAGCTATCTATGGTAATGAGCAGGAAGTAACACTTCTGGATTGGTTCGACTATAACAAGAAGATAGAGGACGGACTAGTCAGAGATTTATGTGTATTGGCCGGATATGCCAATTCTTCTGGGATTTTACAAACTTTTGAGCATTGTAACGAAGTTTTCCGAGGAGTGGATGGAGAACGGAAAATGCCTTGGGCTTTGGTCAGAGCAAGACAAGAGCTTGCGGAGTATCTTGCGGGTGAGAGACAAGTATTCACGGTGCCAACGGTGACGAAAACGGGCACAAGTTTCCAGAGAGCCGTTTGGAGTGCAATAGACGAAATTCCTTATGGATCTAGTGCAAGTTATGAAGATATAGGGACGATCGTATCGGGTGGAGACAGAGAGAGAGGACGGAAATTGACGAGGGTTGTGGGCGCTGCTTGTGGGGCAAACCCTTTGCCTATATTTACGCCTTGCCATCGTGTTATCGCCAAGGACGGAAAACTACAAGGTTATGCCTATGGTGTAAAGAAGAAAGATTACCTGCTATCCTTAGAAATAATGGGGCGAAGCAAAGAATTCTAGGCTCTAATGGGTTTCGCCCATAGGAAGCGCGATATCCTCATCCGTCTGGGCAATAATGGCTAAGCAAATTTCAATACTTCGTAGCATCTCTTCTAGTGGCATAGTGGGCAGATGGCTTGAATGTTCTATCTGTTCGGGTAAATAGGGAATATGAACGAATCCCGCCTGAACCTCTTGTTGCGTCTCATGTAGAAAATCTAATGTTCCATATAAAATATGGTTACATACATAAGTCCCAGCTGTATTAGAAATCCTTGCCTGTATGCCAGCATTTTGTAGCCCTTGAACCATAGATTTAATTGGAAGTGTAGAGAAATAGGCGGCAGGACCTAGTGGATGTATGGCTTGGTCAATAGGTGCATAGCCAGCGTTATCCTCTATAGTAGCATCATCGATATTTATTCCAATACGCTCAATAGTAATACCGCTTCGGCCACCCGCTTGTCCTATGGCTAGAATTTTGTCCGGCTTATGCATGTTAATTGCAGATTTCATACTTTCTAGAGAAGCATGAAACTCCGTAGGAAGTAGGAGTTTAACAATGGTGAAATCCTCATAGGCACTCTGAAGGCTATGGAGCACCTCTTGCGCAGGGTTTAGCGTATCTCCGCCAAAAGGTTCAAAGGCACTTACTAGTATTTTCATGGGAACTCCTCCTACTGTTCTAATGTGAATTTTCACGTATTTTACTATAAAATATAAGAAATATTAAGATTTTTACCTAAGTTTCATGAAATTAACGTGATTTACCGTTGACATCAGAAAATGTCATGGTTATAATAGCACGTGCCGTTATTTCACGGTGGGATTAGCTCAGTTGGTTAGAGCGCCAGATTGTGGCTCTGGAGGCCGTCGGTTCGATTCCGATATCTCACCCCATTTCTATAGTAATGGTTGACCAATTTAATATTGGGGTGTCGCCAAGCGGTAAGGCACGGGACTTTGACTCCCGCATTCGTAGGTTCAAATCCTACCATCCCAGCCAGATTCGTTAGCTCAGCCGGTAGAGCATCTGACTTTTAATCAGAGGGTCCAGGGTTCGAATCCCTGACGAATCACCATGAAGCCTTGGAGTAATCCGAGGCTTTTTCAATTTAACTTTATATGCTAAGTGGATTATAATAAATTAGAAATTCTAGAGAGATAAAGGTGTTTGTGATGGGAAAAACATGGCGATTCTGGGTAGCCCATGGCGTAGGGAAACTGGTGCAATTTGGGATGCGTATTTTAAAACGAAGAGGCAGCTATTTACCAGGAAGTATTGTTTTGAAAATTGATCCTTTGTATTTAGCACATGTAGGGAAGCCGAGTAAGACGGTAGCCGTGAGTGGTACCAACGGTAAAACTACAGTGTCTAATATGGTTACCGACTATCTTCGCAAAGATCATAGAAAAGTGCTTAATAATTCCTTCGGCTCTAATACGAAGGAAGGTATCGCAGCAACTTTCTTAGAAGGTTCTACCCTGACAGGTAAGGCTAAACATGAGCTAGGCATTATTGAGCTCGATGAGCGTAGTGCGATTCGTGTGTTTCCTATGTTTACACCGGATTTTATGCTGGTTACGAATTTATTTAGAGATTCCTATGCAAGAAATGCCCATGCAGAATTTATTTTTAGTATTCTAGACGGTAGTATCCCTAGTCAAACGAAGATGATTTTAAATGCAGAAGACCCGATTTCTAATCGCCTTGCCCTAGACAATCCTAGGACATATTATGGTATGCCTTTGCAAACGAATGAAGTTGAGGAGAGAGAGAGTCGGATCAAGGATTTGGTCAATTGCCCTATTTGCCACCATACTTTGGCCATTGATTTTATCCGATATAATCAC
Organism: uncultured Oscillospiraceae bacterium; assembly: GCA_964392065.1. Lineage (GTDB taxonomy): Bacteria > Bacillota > Clostridia > Saccharofermentanales > Fastidiosipilaceae > JASBZA01. The sequence continues at coordinate 7,070 of CAYMOG010000026.1, read as the reverse complement.
ATAGGTCGCTATCGATGTACGAACTGTAATTATGTGAGCCCAGATGCTCAGTATACTGTTCTAGAGTCCAACCTAGTAGATAAGCGTGCGGTAATTTCTAATGGAATAGAAGAGCGCCATTTCCACTTGGCAACGTCTAATATCGTGGATCTGTACAATGTATTATCGGCTACCGCCATCCTACAGGAACTGGGGATGCCTTTGGAGAAAATTTCTAAATATTCTGAAGAAGTGGCAGTCGTCAAGAGTCGCTTCGATGATAATCGTATTAACGGTTATCGTCTCTTGGTGATTATGGCAAAAGGTGGTAATCCCATTGCATCATCTAGAACCTTTGCCTATATGAGAGAAGAGCCTGGTAAGAAGGCTATCGTACTCTTAAACGGAACGGAACGTGCACCGAAATATAATATTGAGAATATGGGTTGGATTTATGATAACGATTTTTCCTATTTAAATGATCCTTCCATAGACCAAATTATTTGCTGTGGTAGACGATACTTGGATTTTGCCATGTGTCTACGTATGGCTGGCATTCCTGAAGATAAGATTATTCTGAGTGCATCCTACGATGATATTGCATCTTCTATCGATTATAAACGGATAGACACCGTAGCGATTCTCAGAAACTTCATTTCGGATGATTTAACAGAAGAGGTTAAAACAAGTATTAAGCAGACTATGGAGGGATTCTAATGCGCATAGAGTTTTTATTTGCTGAGGTGGCCAATCTTTTTGGAAGTAATGGCGATATGGAGTATATACAGAAGATTTTCCCAGAAGCTGAAATCTTAAGAACGCAAATTCTAGAGACTCCACGTTTCATCGAAGGCGATGTGGAGCTTGTTTATTTCGGTCCCATGTCTGAACAAGCTCAAGTCCTTGCGATTCAAAAACTTATGCCTTATGTCGAGCGCATACGTCAACGTATTGAGGATGGGCAGGCGTTTTTGGCCATAGGAAATGCAGTGGAAATTTTCGGCCAATACATAGAAACTTCGGATGAGACAGTACAAGCACTGAATATTTTCCCCTTTTATGCCAAACAACAAATGCTCAAAAGAATTAATGCTATATTTCTCGGGGAAAAAGACGGTTTGCGGATAGTAGGTTCGAAGTCACAATTTACGCAAGTTTTCAAAACAGGAGCGTTTCCAACATTTTGTCCTGCCATTAAGGGCATGGGTTTAAACCAGGAGAGCAAGGAAGAAGGTGTACATTATAAAAATTTTATCGGCACCTATTTACTTGGTCCATTCTTGATCATGAATCCATTGTTCACTGAACGGTGGTTTGGCGATCTGTTCCCAGGAGAATCACTACATATGCCCTATCATGCCCTAGCCATTCAAGCGTATGAGAAGAGAATAGAAGAGCTCTTAGACCCTAGAGCGGTGCCATAAGTTCTTGTAAGAAGTCTTCTATGGTAGATTGAATTCTCTTCAGCCCTTCCTCGTCAGCAGGCCGGAAACGGCCATAACTTGGACTATCGATATCTAATACAGCGAACACTTGACCATTTCGCTTCAAAGGTAAGACAATCTCCGAATTCGAGGCTTGATCACAAGCGATATGGCCCGGGAAGGCATGGACATCCTCCACCCTCTGTAGTTCTCCAGTTTCCCAAGCGGTACCACAGACGCCTTTGCCATAAGCGATTTGTGTGCAGGCAACTTGTCCCTGAAATGGTCCCAAACGTAAACAATTTGAAGTTTCATCCACATAATAGAACCCTAGCCAATTTATATCCTCTAACGCATGCCAAAGCAAGGCCGTCACATTACAGGCGGAAGACAGTAGGCCATCGTCTACCGATAAAATATTTTTAACTTGTTCATTCAAAAGTATATAGGACATGGATGCACCTCTTTTATAAATTATTCCATAGTATATAGGAAGGCTCCTTGATAAATCCAGCACATTGTGTTATTTTCCTTATATAAGGAAAATATTTTTAATTTCCTTAAATAAGGAAACTTTATAAATTTTCCTTGTTTGTGGCAAGAGGAGGAATCATGACACTTTACATAGCAGTAATTGGAGATCTTATCCAATCTAGACAATTGAAGAATAGACGGGCGATCCAAAAGGAGCTACAAGAAGTTCTTAAGATGCTTAATCATAAGTATGAAGATTTTATTGTATCGCCATTCACGCTTACGATAGGCGATGAATTTCAGGTACTGTTAGAAGTCGATGGAAGATTGTGGGAACTCTTGGATACTTTACAGATAAGTATTCCTGTACCTTGCCGAATAGGGGTTGGTTTAGGAGAGATATTTACGGATATTAATACGGAATATAGTATTGGGGCCGACGGTGATGTCTTCTGGCATGCACGTGACGCAATTGATCGCGTTCATAAGAATAATTGGAATGGAAAATCACATGTCCTATTCCGAGGGCCTGATAATAGGACGGATAATATTCTAAATAGTTTATTATTAGCAGGAGAGACTCTAAAATCTGAGTGGACAGATTTACAACAGCAGACTTTTGCACAGATGTTAGATGCAGGTATCTATACTTCTGATTTCAAACAAAACGATTTTGCAGATGCTATAGGTATTACCAACAGTTCTCTGAGCAAGCGATTAAATTTGGGTAATATTAAAGTTTACTTACAGCTTAGAGAGACTTTATCCGAAGTATTGGAGAGCTACTATGGGAATATTGAATAATTTATCACTCGTACTCTTATTGGCCCATGTTCTTGGGGATTATCCGTTGCAGTCGGAGGCTTTGGCCAATAGAAAGATGAAGAGCAGTGTAGGGTTATGGCAACACATGGCGATTCATGGGGGTTTATTGTTAGGCGTAGTTTTCTGGGGACTTGTTCAGGGCTTAGTGTTAATTTTGCCTGTATTGCTTATTTTATTAGGGCATTTGCTTCTGGATTTATTGAAAATTCGAGGGAGAATTGGATACCTTATTGATCAAGCGCTACATATTGTGCTTATTCTAGGTGTCAGTGAGTTAGTATTTGCGGCGGATGGGGCGCAGTTCTCTTACGGTGTGCTGTCTCGAGATGTGGTTAAGGGTGTTTTGCTGATTGTATTAATTTTGAAACCGGCAAATGTGAGTTTCAAGGTGATGTTTGCAAAATATCAGTATGTGGATCCAGAAATACATTCGGTGGAAGGCGCAGGCGCTGTAATTGGGAATATGGAGCGTATTTTGTCCGCGGTTTTCTTGGTTTGGGGACAGGTGGCTGCCATTGGACTCATTTATACGGCAAAGTCTATTGCGCGGTTCAAGCAAATTGAGAATAATCGGCAGTTTGCTGAGTATTATTTGATTGGCACGTTATTTAGTATTCTCTATGTTGTCCTCGCATATTTCTTACTAAGCGTACTATAATAGAAGTAATACAAGTGGAGAAGAGATACTATGGTGGATTTGAAATTCGAACAATGTTGTAAGGAAATTTTGCAAAAAGAGTTGATTCCGGCTCTCGGCTGCACGGAGCCTATTGCTATTGCCCTAGCTGCTGCGAAAGCTCGAGATGTCTTAGGTGAAGCTTGGCACGAAATTTTGCAAGTCGATGTCTATTGTAGTGGGAATATTATCAAGAATGTCAAAGGTGTTGTCGTACCTAATTCTGGAGGTTTGAGAGGGATACCTGTTGCGACGGCGATAGGGCTTGTGGCTGGCGATCAAGAGCTAGGTTTAGAGGTGCTCGATGCGGTGACTGAAGCTGATCTTGCGGATGCGATGTCACTACTTCAGAAACAAATAATTCAGGTTCATCTCGTTGAGAACGAAGAAAACTTGTACCTACGAACGGAGTTACACACACTAGAAAATCATGCTTCCGTGGAAATTCAATACGACCATACGCGCATAAACAAGATCATACGTAATGGAGAGGTGCTATTAGATAATGCAATCACTTCGGTAGACGACCATGTGGTCGATCGATCCCAACTTTCGGTTGAGAAGATTCTAGACTATGCACGGTCGGTTACTATAGATGAGGAATTACGCGCACTACTTGACCGGCAAATCCAGTATAATTTTGCGGTCTCAGAAGAAGGGTTGGCCAGACCCTATGGTGCTCAGGTGGGCCGAACTATACTAGAATCCAACCTTAATTGTGACACCTACGATCGCGCAAAAGCTTATACCGCCGCAGGTTCTGATGCCCGCATGGGCGGGTCGAGTTTACCGGTGGTGATAAACTCTGGTTCCGGCAATCAAGGCTTAACCGTTTCTGTGCCACTTATTATTTTTGCCAAAGAACAAAACTGGCCTCGGGATCTACTACTTCGTGGCCTTCTTGTCTCCAACCTCCTAGCGGTACATCAGAAACAATTTATAGGTAAGCTGTCTGCGTTTTGTGGTGTTGTGAGTGCTTCGGCCGCTGCCGCTGCAGGCTTAGCTTATGTCAAAGGCTTAACCTACGAAGAAATTTCGATGCAAATTGTTAATACAATTGCGACGACGGGTGGTATGATTTGTGATGGTGCTAAGAGCTCTTGTGCTGGTAAAATTGCAGCTGCCCTCCACGATGCATTTATCGCTTTGGAAATGGCGAGGCGTCATAGGGTTTATCGTACAGGTGAAGGTATTGTAGGTAAAGACGTAGAAGAAACAATCCGTAATGTAGGTTTCGTAGCGCGAAGTGGCATGCGAGAAACCGATATTGAGATATTGAAATTGATGGTGAAATAATGAATAGAGAACAATTGAAAACAGAAATAAATCTCGTAATGGAAGCGTTCCTCGAAAAAGTCCCTCTAGATGAAGGCGACCTTGTCGTTCTTGGTGGGTCATCGAGTGAAGTACAGGGAGGTCATATAGGTAAGGCTTCTAGTACCGAAATAGGCGAAATAATAATTTCCGCTGTATTAGAATATTTATCCAATAAGCACGTAGTATTAGCAGTCCAATGCTGTGAACATTTAAATCGAGCACTTGTAATTCCTAAGCGCTATGCCAAAGAGCATTTTATCCATGAGGTGAATGCAATTCCTAGACCTAATGCAGGTGGATCTTTTGCCACAGCGTATTGGAATCACTTAGAAGAACCTTGTTTAGTAGAACATATCCAAGCAGTCGCGGGTATTGATATAGGGGACAGTTTTATCGGTATGCATCTGAGACCTGTTGCGGTGCCTGTTCGCTTAGGGATTACCGAATTAGGTTTTGCTCACATCACGGCGGCTAGGAGCCGACTTAAGAGAATTGGCGGCGAACGCGCCATCTACCAAGAAGATTAAAAAATGCCTTCCGATGTGGAAGGCATTTTCTTATTCCGGGAACTGTATATGGGTAACTACTTCATAACTGCTGCTCTCTTGTGTCAGAACTTTGAGTGTGTCGCCTTCTTGGGTGAAGATGATTCTAGGGCCAGATACGAGTGGATCAACACGATACATCTTATCGTTTTCCATTGTTGTGAAGTAAAGTACGGTATTTCCTTCCTCTACGACGCTATGTATCGCTTGTATCGTAAATTCTTCGTATTGGGCATCGATATCCGGTGGAATTTCTTGTCCTGGATTTAGCTCATAGTATTGACCTATAACTTCAGATACCGTATCTCCTACGACAACATTGGTGAACTGTTCTGCATCCACGAGTGCAAACATTTTCGCAGTTCTGGACTGATCTTTCAGCGACATGAAGTATACAGGTCTTCCTTGAATGTTAAGGATTACAGGGAAGGTGGGCACGTAACTTTTCTCTTGAACTTTACCTCTTGCGGATTCCATTGCCGCATACTCTGTAGCGGATGGTTGTTGATAGAAAGAAGCTTCCTTCGTCCTTAGGTTTACATAGTAGAAGCCTAGATTCGATGTGTCGGATCTTACAGATGTCACTCCAGTAATGAGATAAATATCTGTGCCTAGGGAGATGTAATTGTAGCCCTCTGTAGTAGTCCGGACGTTTCTTTGGCCGAAAATTGTGTTGAAGTAGCCGCGTTCATACAATCCATGCCAATTTAATTGATTGATGATATATTCGGATGGATAGGCACGATCTACCCATTCAGGGATGCTACTATTGTCGTAATAGGTACTCTCTCCAGAATTTGCATCCGTGATGATGACACCGGCTGTGTCTGGAGCATTGAATAATGCGATGCGATTAGTCAGCTTAGGCGTGACATAGTATGCCTTACCGTTGTCGTCAATTTCGAAGTTTGTTTCTCCGAGGAGCCAGAATGGGTACTGGAAGCGCAGGTGGCGTTTGAGATCTCTAAGAAGATAGTCGCTACTAGAGTAGAAAATAGGTTCTGCTAATTGATTTAATTCACCCTCTTGTGTTGTCATATCAACACTCACGTAGTACTGAATACCTTCACGGAAATTCCAGAGGTACTTAAAGAAATCATTATATTGTAGAGGAGAGACGCGTATGGGTTTACCGGCTATGTTAATCTGAGAATAGTACTCTGCAATATCGAATTGCGACACTAAGTCTCCTACCGCCCCCATTTCCTTCTCGCCAATAACAGCAGCAGCTTCTCTATCGACAACTGGCACTTGGGCGATATTGATTTGCTCTACTTCTTCATCGAAGACTCCGGGCTTAACATCAATCATGCGATTGTAGGACCTCGACATGAAAATAGGTGAGCCTATAAAAGTTAAGATTGCAGGAAACAGTACACATACAAGGGCTATAAAGGCCGATATTCTTAGAGGGAAGAAAAGTTTAGGTCTACGTCCGAAAAATAGAGCCAATACCCAATAAATACCTAGGCCCAAGATAATTGTAAAATACAGGTCATAGGACATGGGACTCAAGGACGGTAAGCGAACAAAATAATATACGAATAATATTACAAGGGTCAGCAGCAATAGAACCCACCAGGGCTGGCGCCTCCTTCGTTTAGTGTTATTTTCTTGTACACTGTTGAATGCTTTCTCAAACGATTCTTTAATGTTAAATACATTGAACTTAAAATCTCTTTTCATAGTGGTTAATAGCCCCCCGTACATTTGATAATCTAGTATTAGGATAGCATAAATGGAGTAATAGTGGCGCAGAAGTGGTGGCGATTTGTATCTCGCGATTTCTTAGGAGTGTTTTTGCAACGTGGCTTTTGTATCCTTTTTTGC
>CAYMOG010000025.1:0-19726 GCA_964392065.1 uncultured Oscillospiraceae bacterium | reverse complement strand
GGTTCCGTTGGCTCCACGATAGGTTCTGTTGGCTCCGATGGCTCAACCACAGGTTCCGATGGTTCAACCTCAGGTTCCGTTGGCTCTGTTGGCTCGACGACTTCTTCGGTATATAACCAGAACCCTGTTCGAGCACCTGAGTTGTAGGATCTCGCTTCCTCTGTTAGCTGTAACAGGCCGTGCATGTCGATGGAACCATCGGCTCTTCTGCTTGGAGTAATGCTGGTATCTAGGCTTACAAACCATCCATCGTCTACGACCTCGCCGGCCTGATTCTCGGATACTTGCAAGTCACGGTTCCAATAATAGTTATTTTCTCCATAGATGAGCGCATTGTCTTGATTCTGTGTCCTCAATTGCTCTCCGACTGAAGGTACGGTTTCATTTACTTGGCGATATGAGAGAAAGCCTTCAGCCTGGTAATCCGTTGTAGCGGATCGATTATTGGTATAAAACGCTAGGTTATAACTGCCATTGTTATAGGATGTGGAGTTGAATACCTTGATGTCTGGGCCGGAATTGGAGTCGAAGCCTTTGGCCCGATTCTCATAGGCAATGGAGTTATGGATTTCGTGGTTTCCTGGCATGTTCGTACCACCCATCTTGAATCCATTTCCGTTACCAGCTCGGATGACGATAACGTCTAGACCGAGGGTTCCTTTAAGCTGGAGGTCGCCCTCTGGCGTGATGATGAATTCGGGGAAGATCATATTGAGGGGTCCGTCCTGTGGACTGAGGGCTCCTGCTTGGTTCCAGCGTGTTTCCACGAGACCTGCGGGTACTGTTGAGCTAGCGTCTAGTAAAACGTAGCCGTTTCTGTAGGTTAAGGAATCTTCGATTAGGACTTGGCCAATGGAACCGGTGCCTGCTTTGGCAAATAGATCCCAACCGTCGTCCGCGTTATATGCGGCGATTGAACCGATGAAGATATTTCCTGGACCGGTGGTGAGCTTGGGTGCGAAACCGTCTGCATCTTCTAGTGCCTGATCCGCGTTATTTATAGAAGTACTATTTCGCACTGTATTATAACTTGGCCAGTCGCTAGGATTGTCCAGAGAAGATCCGGAAATTTGTAGGCCTGTGGAACCGTTGTTATAGAAAATCAAATTTTCTAAGAGATTATGGTGACCACCTACTTGCATGCCTTTGCCACCTTGCGCTGTATAAGAGAAGGCGAGGTTACGGAAAGTCATATAACTTCCGAAATTAGTGAATCCTGTTCCGGTTCCACCGAAATCGAACTCTGCGTATCCGCCTAGAGATGGGTCTGCTTCTACAACGATTCTCGCTTCAGAATTACCACCACTGCCTCTAGCCAGTGATAGGCTCTTATTGGACATATCATAGACTCCAGGATAGACGAGAATTCTCTGGCCTGGTTTCGCATAGGACAGAGCTGTTTGCATATCGAGTGCATCTTCATATGAAGTTCCAGAATTTGTCGCTACACCATCTTGACGAACATATAAATCTGTTCCTGTCAGGGATCTGCGGATGACTTGATGGGTTATCGACTTCGGTGAATAATCACTTAATACAGAATAATCGTCAGGCTTGTAACCCTCTTCTGGGGTGAAAACCACTTCGATGGTATTCTCACCTTCATCTAGAGTGAGCACCTGATTGAGCACTGTGTTGGCCAAAGCCGGGACTCCTTCCACTGCCAAGCGCTCGTTCACATAAATATCTGCCACACCATTGGCATTTGCTCGGAATAACAAATTATATTCTGCCAAAGCTATTTCTGTAGGACTGTTAATGGTGAGATTAACATCTACCGTATTCTCCGGCTGTGGTATCCATTCAGAAGCTTGCCATGGAGTCGTTTCAAACTGAATATTCGAGAATGTCGCATTGACCCCTCGGGCTACCGCGAGACCTAGATAAGCTAAATTTGCTTCTTGTGTCGTCATAGGGTCTTGAAGTTCTGCATATGAACTTACTGATTGAGCACTAGGATCTAGGGCATTAATATAATGCACGTGCTGACCAATAACTTCACCTGTACGTATATTGTATTGTGTGGAAATATAAGCATAGGAAGTTTTTTCTAAACTTATACGATAAGTTTCTCCCTGCACGATAAATGAATCATCGATATCGAAACCATAACGCGTTGCTAGTACTTGATTTAGTGAAGCATTTTCGTTATTGACAATACCCGTGTAATTTCTTACACCAATAACGTCACGAATTTCTACATTATCTATAGGAAGTTTCGTGGCCGTCACAGAGAATAGGTTAGAAAAATAGCTACCAGAACCCGATATACTATCTCTTGTCATTAGGGCGAAGCCTTCTTGACCATCTGGTGTAGGATTTAGATAATCAACGGTGACATCGGCTTGAAGATAGAAGTTTTCTGTCTGTGGGTTATAGCTTCGATAGTAGAAGGACAAGCCGTCTGCAGGAGAATCTGCTACGAACTTCCCACCTTTGCGATCTATGGTGCCATCTTCTAGATAAGAAGCTGAGTTTAATGTAACGGATCCTTGAATATCGGCTCCATCTCCAATGGTATTGACCGAATCATTGGTCGACGCTCCGAAGCGCTTGAATACCCATTCACCACCCGTATCCTCGCCTTCAACAGGTTCAGGGATAGGCGTAGGAGTAGGATCTGGCTCTACTGCGACGCCACCTTCAACAAATTCAAATCCTGCAAACTGGAATTTCGATCCATTGGAGTAGAACCAATAGTCGTTTCCTGCTAGGACATCTAGGCTCATCGTGACAGTCGTTAGCGAGCTATCCTCGACCAAAACGTCCCCACTTGTGCCATTAACTACATAAAAAGTTTTACCTGCGCCATTTAGGCCATATACCGTAAGGGCACCGTCAGCTGGCGCGGTGACTCTCATGGCTGCGCCCGAGTCCGGAACGGTCCCTTTAGCTCCTGAACTTCCAGTTCTAGGGTTACCTGCTCCCTGAACGGTATAATAAACGGTTCCATTCTCATGGGTTAGGGTATTGCCTTTTGCGGCCATGTCTTCTAGAGCATAAATATTAGGGTTCTCTTGTGCACCTACCGCCACTGCTGTAGATCCATCAGGATTAAACCAGTAAGAGAAATCACTAGGGATGTGGGGTTCTTTTTGAACGAAGGTGAAACCAGCAAATTGAAACTTAGATCCTGAAGAATAGAACCAATAATGCTCTTCGGCTTCTACGGTTAGGGTTTGTTGAACCGTCGTTAAGCTCGCATCTTCTAATAGGACTTCTCCTGTGCTTTCATTTACTACATAAAAGGTTTTACCCGCACCATTAATTCCATAGACCGTAAGCTCTCCATTAGCAGGTGCAGTAACACGAACCGCTGCACCAAGTTCTGGAATTGCTCCCTTATTCGGACTAGGATTCACGGAACCCTGGACGGTATAGCGCACGGAACCATCTGTGTACTCTACAGTGTTCCCCTTGGCTGCCATATCTTCCAATACATAGATATTGGAATTTTCTTGCACGCCGGCTAGAACCCCTGTATCTCCCTCCTGGTTAAACCAATACGTGAAGTCATCTATTACAGGTTCTTGCCCGTGAACCGAGGCCCGTGGCATCCAAACGTTTGCAATTATGAGAAAAAAAGAGAAAGCTAGCAAAATGGCGCTTCTTAATCCCCCTCTTCTCAATAGAAGTCTTGATTTCGTCATTAATATCTCCTCCAAAGGATGTACTCCCTCCATGCTAGCATAGAAAAAATCCTCTGGGCAATTGAAGAAATGGCCAAAGAAAAGCAAAATACTTGTGCAAACTGCTCAAACTCTCTACTAATTTCTTGCAATCGCTTGCAAAACTTGAATAAAAATGGCCCTACTTCCGTAGAGCCACTTAAGTTTGCTATTAGCAAGAAATTTTATTGATCTTGGTAGACTTTGGCAATCGTAGTGAATTCTTCGACCTTGAGAGACGCACCACCAATTAAACCGCCGTCGATATTTTCTTGTGCCAAGAGCTCTTCAGCATTGGCGGCTTTCATCGAACCACCATAGAGCACACGGGTACGGCTAGCTACTTCTTCATCGTATAGTTCAGCTACAACCTTACGAACATAAGCACAGACTTCTTCTGCTTGCTCAGCAGAAGCGGTTTTACCTGTACCGATGGCCCAGATAGGTTCATAGGCAATCGTCACATGGTTTGCAACTCGGTTTTTATCTACACCTTGGAGTGCAGCTTCCACTTGCTTCTTCACCAAGTTGAAAGTTTCTTCAGCTTCTCTTTGCTCTAGAGATTCTCCCACACAAACAATTGGGCGAACACCCCAGTTTAATGCAGCATGGACTTTCTTATTAACAATTTCGTCTGTTTCTGCGAAATATTCACGACGTTCACTGTGTCCTAAAACCACATGCGATATGCCCATATTTGCTAGGAATTTTGCACTGATTTCACCTGTAAATGCACCGTCATCTTCGAAATGACAATTCTGGGCTGCGACCTGAACGTTCGTCGCGTCACAGAGAGTCAGCGCCTTGTCCAATGCTGTATAGGGAACAGCAACGAGTACTTCAGAATCCACTTCGGCTACTGCTGGGATTAATTCTGTGAGGAATTTCTCTGCTTCTGCAGGTGTACCCTTATTCATTTTCCAGTTTCCACAGATATAAGCTCTGTGGCTGTCTTTATTTTCCAAGCAATCAATACCGGGTAAAACTTTTCCTTCGAGGAATTCTAGAGAAGCACCTCCGCCTGTGGAGATGTGGGTAACACGATCGGCATAGCCTAATTGCTCAACGGCAGCTGCAGAGTCGCCCCCACCAATAATTGAAACAGCGTCTGAATCGGCAACGGCTTCGGCAAGTTTATCTGTACCTTGAGCGAAATTCTCGAATTCAAATACGCCCATAGGACCGTTCCAAACAACGGTTTTTGCGTCTTTTATCGCTTCCGTGAAAAGTTCAATTGTCTTAGGCCCGATGTCCATACCCATCCAGCCGTCTTCGATGTTACCTTCTACGACTTTATGCTCGGCATCCGCTGCAAATGCATTGGCCACAACATTGTCTACTGGGAGGAGAAGTTTTACACCTTTTTCTTCAGCTTTAGCCATGAGTTCTTTGGCCAATTCCACTTTATCTTCTTCGAGGAGGGAATTACCAATGGTTAAACCTTTGGCCACATTGAAGGTATAGGCCATACCACCACCAATGATGAGGGTATCCACCTTATTTATTAGGTTGTTAATTACGCCGATCTTATCCGAAACCTTGGCACCACCGAGAATGGCAACGAAAGGGCGTGCAGGATTGTTAAGGGCTTTACCCATAACATCAATCTCCTTCTGAATGAGGAAACCTGAAACTGCTGGTAGATAGTTGGCTAGGCCAGCTGTGGAAGCGTGGGCTCTGTGGGCAGTACCGAATGCATCATTCACGTAAACATCTGCAAGTGCTGCCAATTCTTTCACGAAACTGGGCACATTCTTGGTCTCTTCCTTATGGAAACGTACATTTTCCAGCATGACGACTTGGCCGTCTTCTAGAGCTTCTACCTTGGCTTTAGCATCTTCGCCGACCACGTCATTGGCCAAAGTCACTTCTTGACCTAGCAGTTCGGATAAACGCTCAACAGCAGGCTTCATAGAAAACTTCTCTTCTACTCCCTTTGGGCGACCTAAGTGGGATACTAGAATGACCTTCGCCTTGTTCTCAACGAGATGTTTAATAGTGGGTAATGCACCTTGGATTCTCTTGTCGTCCGTGATTTCTCCTGTTTTCTTGTCTAGTGGAACATTGAAGTCCACACGAACAATAACGCGCTTACCTGCTACATCGATGTCGGTTAATGTTTTCTTGTTATAATTTGCCATACAACTCTCCTATACAATTTCTAAAATTCAATTACTCTCTAGGCTTGATAAATAAATAACAAACCATCATTCCTATAATACCTAAGCTGGCCCAACGTTTCAAGCCATTAGACACTATTTTACTTTATGTTCCTTATATTTTAACAAATCCATCTATGCGGTTAGATAAATTTGTGCAAACACTGTGTTACGTCCTAGAATGCCTTCAAAGAAAGAAGCAAAGCCACTTTGTCTTATTTTCACTTCCACAGTAGCGCCCTCTGGCACATCAAACGTGACGTCTAGTGTACCCGTTTGAATCGCAAAAGGCATTTGGGAATAAATCGCTTCACCATTAATACTTACTTCTACTACGAAGTTCGCATACACACTGGCATCGGCCGTTTTCGGATTCATAACTATTCGTGTTTTGGTATAAGCGCCCGTTTGATAGGAGAAGCTGGAATCTGGTTTCATGCTAATGGCTGGGAAGTCTTGACCTGCAGTATATTGGTTCCCATTGGCATCTGTATCCTCTACTCCAGTATTTACCGTTCCCGAGGTGTTTGTAAGGGTTGGTGAAATAATCTTAGGGATGCGCTGCTCGAGTTCTGCTCTCTTGTTAAGTAATGACTGGTCATTCGGGAAACGCCTTAACCCCTGATTCAAGTGCTGAATTCCATTACGTAGCGCTCTGGCGGATCCATTATTCTGATTGGCCAAATTTTCCGCTTCTCGGAGAATGGCCTGAATTTCTTGTTCTAAGCGCTCTTCTAATTGTGCAGAAAACTCCGTGGTGTCATAGCCCATCTCTATTAAGGTTTCAATATACTTCTGGGCCTCTTGGAGCTTATTTTCTTCTAGCAAAGCGTTTAATTCGCTCTTAGGGACTTGGAGTTTAATTTCTTCATTTCTATGTTCAATTTGCTCCTCCGCCTTCTTCTTAAGTGCTGAGAGCTCCTCATTTTCTCCAAGGGCCGCTACACTCGCATCAATTCGACGGATTGCGGTTCTAGGGTACCCTTCCTCAAGGAGTTGTTCTGCTGCTTCTTTGATTTCCTCCGTATATTGTTTAGTAACTTCATTTCGTAAAGTTCTGGCCTCGCTATGATTAGGCTCTGAATTTAAAATACGTTCGAGGATGATGAGTGCTTCTTCATAGGCTTCCGATTCTTGATACGATTTAGCAAGGGTGAGGCTCTCTGCCATGGCATCTTCGGGTAGGAGGCGGGCTTTGGCCGATGTTATGGCGCTAGAGACTTCCTCAGACCAGGTGGTGGCGAAGCGGTAAGAGTCTACCTGGAGAAGGGCCTCATCGTAAGCAATCTCTCCCTTGTGATAGGTTTGAACCACTTGCTCAATGCGTGTTTTCAGATGGTCGATATATTCTTGATTGTCAAAACCTGCTTGATTCTCTTGAATCTTATAAATGTCTCCTGCCCTTAAATAATTTCTAGTTTCCACCGCTTGTACGAAGTCATCATAGGGTGTTTCCACTTCGCTTCTACATGCAGAAACCAAGAGCAAGGTGCTGGCCAGTGTCAATAGTATAAGTTTTCTGAACTTTCTATACCGAATGTTTCCCATCTTCCTCTGACCCCTCATACTTGTCTTAATCTGTAAAACCTAAGTCAATGATGACGTCAATTTCGTTGCCATACAGATAGTTTAAGGTAACAACGACGTCTGATCCATAAATTGCCGTATCCATATCTAGGGTGTATACGAAACTACTCACGTCTCCTGCGTTGGCAACCAATGTCCCATAGCGAATCGCGGTATTCGGGTTGCTTAATGCGTACACTTGGAAATAGACTTGTGTATACGTATCGACAGGTCCTAGAGAAATACTTCCACTGATTCGTTGTTTATCCTCATCGTTAGAAAGTGTAATGCGATCAACCAAATCCAAATTACCAGTAAAGGTATGTTGATGTACATAGGCATTAGGATGAGGCGTTCCCCCTGCATCCACATTCCCACCCGCTCCGGGTGTAGTAGACGTTTCACTTCCGTTAGTCTCCTGAGACTCTAGTTCATAACGTTCTTGTGCTTCTAGGAGAAGGCTATGCTCAGGCATAAGCTCCAAACCTTCATTAAGTTTATTTAAGGCCTCTTCTTTCTCATCTCTTAAGAAGAGCTCATCGGCAACATTCAAGATTTGTTCCGCAACCTTCGTTTCATAGGTTTCTTTAAGTTGTAACAAGGAAGCGTCTTGAGGCTCTTGTGCCAAAGCCTTCTCAATCACTTCTAACACGCCTTTTGTATTCCCCGTCTGGAATAATCTCTCTGCTTCTGTACTGGTTTGTTCGAACAATGCACTCTCTGATTGGCTGACCGTACTTTCTCTTAAATTTAAAAGCATCGGGTCATCTCCTAACAATTCCAGCGCTCTATCAATCCGGGTCAACGCCTCTTGGAAGTTACGCTGAGATTGCAAGCTATTCACTTGAGAAATTACATTTTCTCGGTAGCGATCTCTAGACCGCGCTAGCAAGTCCACCGTATCACGATAGGCGGGAGTTGCTTCTTGTACGCGGTTGAAATCCTGAATAGCCCCGGCGAAATCCAAGCGATTATACTTATCTAAAGCAGAATTATAGAGCACGTCTGCTTGTTGTAAAACCATTAATTCTTCAACCGTTTCATCCATTAGCAAACGGTAACCACCCGTATATAAATCCGATTCTCGCATTACTTCAATAGCTGCATTCGTCGCAGAAAAACTCGTTCCACCCGATATGGCATTTTGCTTCAACGTGCTTAAATGCTCTCTAAAAACCGTCAGTGATGCCTCTTCTAAATCCTCTTTGCCTTCGTAACGGTCGACATAAACCTCAGCTGCTCTATCGTAATCTCTACTGTCCAGAGCTTCTTGAAAAGCTTTCGTTGGGCTACGTAATGAATTTAAGAGAGGTAAAGCAAGTAAGGCAAGCACTAGGAGAATTAATAGAGCAAAATGAAATGGCCTTACTCGAATTGCAAGCCAGTTATAAATCTTTCGTCCTAAACCCACTTCTCCACTAGGCTCTTCCACCTCAAATTCATCTTCGTACGCGAGTTCCGAAACAGGTAGAGCTTGATATTGTGCATAGCTTCTTTTCTCCATACGAGGTGGAACGCTATACTGATCCTCTTCCGTTCGATCAGACAATTGTCTCTCTACACTCTCTGCAAAACCTTGATAACGGACGGTATCTTCTTGAGCGGGAGCTTCTAGGGCTTCACGCTCCGCTTCTTCTCTTGCTTTTGCTTCAAGTTCTAGCTTTCGTTCACGCTCGATTTCTCTATGTTTTGCAAAATCTTCACGCTTTTCTTGTACCGTATGGCGCACGCGCTTGCCCGTTTCCTTGGACCAATCACCAGCGTTTTTCGTAAATTTATGGAATCCACTTGCAAACTTTCCGGCATAAATACGGATATACTTACCTAAATGTTTTAGACCTCTTCCCAAAGCCGCAAAAAACACACTAAGCGCGCCAATAATCATCACACCAATGGCAAAAATGTGATCTCTTACCATAAGCAAGTGGGTATTTTGTGCAGTCTCTTCAGGTTTTTCTACTAGAACTTCTTCTTGTTGCTTGGTAGGCTCTTCTTCCTTATGTTTTTTCGTCTGTCGAAGGGCTTCTTGACTTAACGTCTCATTGACGTGTTCTTTTGCTTTCTCTTGAACCTCTTGATCTCTCTGGTCCATGAAATTAGGCAAGGGTTTCGATACCGGTTTCATGCGTTTAACTTGAGCCGGACGATCCACTTCCTCTTCTCTAGGTGGAAGCATATTTATAGATGTAGGGCTTGGTTCACTCTGAATTTCCTGTTCCTCGTGAAGCTCTTGAGCTTCTTGAAGTTCTTCCACTTCCTGAGACTCCACAGGCTCTTCTTCCATAGCTTCTAGAAATTCAGGAGACAAATTCAAATTCACTCGGCGCACACCACCGATTTGAGGTGCATGATTGGATTTCATCTCTTGACCATGCGCTTCTTCCTGTTGGACATGGGGCTTCAGACCCTTCCTGGCTGGTGTGCCACAATGGGGGCAATAATTTAATTCATCTGCGAAACTCTTCTTACATTTTCGGCAAGTCATATTTCTTCCTCTTGTATCTTACTAACCCATCCAATACAACACGATTGTGGTTAGTGTGAGTAGTAGGACTCCAACGCTTCCTAGAAATAGAAAGCGTCTGCGGGGTGTGGCATAGAGAAGCATATATTGAATAAAATGTCTAATACCTCTCGATTTATAATCCGCTAAACGGGTAGCTACCCGTACTGTATGTTTACTACTCTTATTCTTCTCTTCATTCCGTTTACTATGCATTTTCTCATTTTCGCGTAAGGACTCCTGTTTACTGAGCTTCTGCCAATCCAATACGTCCTCGCCTTTTCGTTCAACAATCTGGCGAGCTAAATAGTGATCCGATGTATGCTTTATGAGCCATTGGCGTGAAACACCACAGTTCCCACAAAAATTCACTGCGTTAGAATTCTCACGGGCACATGGGCACAACCAAGTCTTCTCTAGCTCCTCATAAAAATACATCATCATGCTCGGATTAGGGGTGTCCCTATACTCGATAAGCAGCTGTTCGACTCTATCTTCTGGATTTATTTTCGGTACAAATAGCTCCCGATCCGTCAAATGTTGGCCTCTTTCTCCGTACGCAAAGTTTTTGTTATTATAACGCATTTACGCTCGCTTTGATATAATATTAAGCGTATAAAAATCCCTAACTAGGGAGAAGGAGAAAATTATGACAGACATAATTAGAGAGATTATTACTTTATTACCTGGCGAATTACCTACTGAAGTCGTTTTATTAATACAAGCAATTATTGGTTTACTTTTATTACTTAGAGGCTTCTCTGTAATTCGATTTTGGTTAGCTCTAATCGGCATCACAGGGGGCGCTTATATCGGCACTCTAATCATCGATCGCTTCGCTCTTACGGGCGCCTTTGCGTTGCTTGTGCTCGTACTTGTTGCTTTGGCCGGAGCGGCGATATTAGCCACGGCGTTTAAGTTCAGTTTTTTCATCGCTGGATTTATAGGAGGTTTATTCCTAGGGAATTACCTTCTTGACGTTTTCTTCATGGATGTCCCGCGAACCCTATTATTGCTATTCGGATTTGTTAGCGCCATCTTCGCAGTTGCTATGCGTGAAAAATTCATCATCGCGGCTACCGCAATTACAGGTGCATTATTCCTAGTTGACGGTTTCGTTTCGCTCTTCTATCAGTATGAATCCGGTAGCTTGATGAATCGTCTTCCTGAACTTCGTATTGAACTTGCAGAAGACCTAGTCATCCTACTGGCCATTGCGGTTCTTGCAGTCCTCGGTATATTGTTCCAACGTAAGGACAGACATAGGTCTAGAAGGTTCTAAGGTTTAGGGGGCTACCTAGGTCATCAGTGACCTAGATAAGTTGCACCTGATGCCGTTATAAGCTACGTATGATGGCTTCCACGAGATCACTGGCCTGAGCACTGACCTGTTCGCCTATGGATAAAACGTCTTCGTGAGCAAGTTTAGACTCGCCTAGCCCTGCGGCCAAATTCGTTACGGTTGAGATCCCGAGTACTTCCATACCTGCATGTTTTGCGACGATTGCTTCTGCCACCGTAGACATGCCAACGAGATCTGCTCCTAAACTTCGTAAGGCACGGATTTCAGCAGGGCTCTCGTATTGTGGCCCTGGCATATAGCAATAGACTCCGTGGCTTAGACTTATGCCTAGTTCTCTTGCTTTTGTCTGGGCTAGGTTTCGTAGTCCAGCGCTATAAATATCGGACATATCTGGAAATCTTGGGCCTAGCGCGTCATCATTTTCTCCTCTTAGAGGCGATGGGAGGAAGAAAGACATCTGATCTTCGATCAAGACCAAGCTTCCCACTTCTATATTTTCTTGAATCCCTCCTGCAGCATTGGTCAACAGGACTTGTTTCACGCCTAAGTGGGCTAGGAGTTTCACTGGGAATACGGTCTCTTGAATCGCATGGCCCTCATAATAATGAAAACGCCCCTGGAAAAACAAGGCCGTATTGTCGCCTACACGAGCTAATAGTAAACGTGCTTTGTGCCCTGGAGCACTGGCCTGAGGGAATTGGGGGATGTCTGCGTATGGCATTTCCCAAATGATTTCTGTCTTATGGACAACACCACTCAAACCACTTCCTAGTATGACGCCAATATCAGGCGTTTTTTCTAAATGGGGACGGAGATACTCCGCAACTTTCTCTACTCTATTCTTGTAATTTTCCATATTGTTCTCCAATCAAAAAATCCCAGGCTCTAGAGCCTAGGATTTCTCATAAATCTAAAATGTGAACTTATCACTGAACCATTCTAGCAAATGGTCAATAGGTACTCGTACTTGTTCCATGGTATCGCGATCGCGAATCGTCACGGCTTGATCTTCTAACGAGTCGAAGTCGAAGGTTACGCAGTATGGCGTTCCAATCTCGTCTTGACGTCTGTAACGCTTGCCGACGCTTTGGCGTTCGTCAAATTCCACAGGATAGTGTTTCGCCAATTGTTCATAAACTGCCATGGCTTGCTCACTTAACTTCTTGGCAAGTGGCAATACAGCAATTTTCACTGGGGCCAAAGCCGGGTGGAAACGTAGTACAGTTCGCACTTCGCCTCCCTCTAGCTCTTCTTCTTGGTAGGCAGCCGCCAGGAAGGCTAAGAAGGTTCTATCCACTCCTACAGAAGGTTCTATTACATAAGGAATATATTTTTCCTCCGTCTCTGGATCGAAATAACTTAAGTCCTGACCGGAGTGTTCAATATGTTGCTTCAAGTCATAGTCGGTACGGTCAGCAATACCCCATAGTTCTCCCCAACCAAAAGGATAGAGGAACTCTATATCGGTCGTTGCCTTAGAATAGAAGGATAGTTCTTCTGGACCGTGGTCTCGGAAGCGTAATTTCTCTTCGGGCATACCGAGGTCTACTAAGAATTTATGACAATAGGCTCTCCAGTAAGAGAACCATTCTAAATCTTCGCCGGGTTTGCAGAAAAACTCCAACTCCATCTGTTCGAATTCCTTCGTACGGAATATGAAGTTTCCTGGAGTGATTTCATTTCTAAACGACTTACCTATTTGTGCTATACCAAAAGGTAACTTCTTACGAGAAGATCTCTGGACATTCATAAAATTCACGAAAATACCTTGGGCCGTTTCGGGACGTAGATAAATTTCAGATTTACTCTCTTCCGTTACCCCGACATATGTTTTAAACATTAAGTTGAAATTTCTTACATCGGTAAATTCGGCTTCTCCACAGCTAGGGCAGGGAATGTCTTGTTCTTTAATGTAAACAACAAGTTCTTCATTTCCTAATTCATCGAGAACTGGCAATTCGCTTCCAGTGGTCTGCTCTTGTCCAGCCTTTGTATTCCACCAATCTTCAATCAATTGATCTGCACGAAAACGACTCTTACAACGCTTACAATCAATCAGTGGATCATTAAATCCACCCACGTGTCCGGAAGCTTCCCATACTCTAGGGTTCATCAGAATAGCAGAATCTAGGCCAACGTTATAGATGCTCTCTTGAACGAAGCGTTTCCACCATAAATTCTTAATATTATTTTTTAACAGAACTCCAAGCGGACCATAATCCCAACTATTCGCTAAACCACCATATATATCGGAGCCTGGATAGACAAAACCTCTTGTTTTTGCCAGGGATACTAAGCGATCCATAGTCAATGAATTAGTCATAGTCCTCATCCTCATCTTCGTCTGCCATCAGATCGATTGAAGCATCGATGCTATCGAGTTCCTCATCCGAAACGATTTCTTCATCATCAGAATCTGAGAAGCTGGTCGTATCATCGTCTTCCACTTCTTCGTCTTCTTCAGGATCCGTCATGACTTGCTCCATATCGATGTTTTCTTCATCTGGCGTGCTGGCTTCTTCCTCTTCTTCATATGGCATGAGGAAGTATTCTTCTGGCTCCATAATACGAATCTTGGAAATTGGCTCAGGTGCCACTTCAGGTTCTTCAAATGGTACGATATTAGGGAGGAATTCGTCGTCCTCTTCTTCATTTTGTCTGGCTGCCAACAAGGCCTCTTCCACTTCAGGGCGCAAAGGCACGACAGGATCTAGTTTACCGGGTAGCGCAATGTATTTATCGGCGACAAATTCTTCACACGCTAAAGTCAAGGTACTCAAGTCCTTACTCTTATCAATCAAGGCCTTCGCCCCATCTTGAATTTGTCTGGCTCTTTTTGCAATACTAATCGACAACGTATAACGATTCTCAGCTCTAGCTAATAATTTTTCTAATGGTGGATTTGTTAACATATCTACACTCCTTATTTAAAACAACCTAACGTGCATTCTAACACAAGACTCTTATTCTAACGCTTCAGGATCTTTTCTTCAATACCTGGACGCCGCTCAGCTCTTAGTTTTTCTGCATAAATTATATGACGGATTTCCTGAGCTGTCCGCTCAATATCATGATTAATCACCACGTAATCAAACTTCGACGCCATTTCAATTTCGTCGACCGCCTTCAATAATCTAGAATCTATCATATCCCCCGATTCCGTACCGCGCTTCTCCAAACGTTCTCTTAGAGCCGATAACGATGGGGGCAAGAGGAAAATACTGCAAGCCTGAGAATATTTATAGAGTATGGCCAAAGACCCCGGCACCGTCACATCCATAATAATATCCTTACCCTGAGAGACCTTCTCTTCTATCGCTTTTCTGGGGGTACCATAATAATTTCCAACATAAATGTCATGCTCTAAAATCTCATCATTTTCGAGCATCTCTTCAAACTCTTCTTTCGTGCGGAAAAAATAACTATGCCCCTCTACTTCATCTGGTCTAGGTTCCCTAGTTGTAACGGAAACGGAATGACTAAGACTAGGGAGGATTTCCTTGAGCTGATCAATCACAGTTCCTTTCCCTACTCCGGAAGGACCTGAAACACAAATCAACATACCTTTGGCGTGATACCCTGGAATATCTTGCACTAACTTAATTTCTGCATTTTCTCCCATTGCTATACTCCTTAATCTTCTGACGCATCGTGTAATATTTTTTCTATCTCCCAAGCCGATAGTACGACATGGTCTGTATCCATGATGAAAACAGTTTTTGTCTTGTGGCCGGCTGTGGCATCGATAAGTGTGCCTAGGTCTTTGGCCACCTGAATAATCCGTTTAACGGGTGCGCTGTCAGGACCTACCATGGCTAGAACACGGTTCACTTGTACGAGGTTTCCATACCCAATTCTGTAAAATGCAATTTCTGCCATTATTGTACTCCTGAGGCGATGGCGCGCTCCAAAACATTTTTTGCAATAAGTACTGCGGTGCTATTGGCCGCACGTACATCTTCTGTTACGACTGCAATGGCATATGGATATTCTTCGTCTGCTATATAGCCTGTCCATAGGCCGTTCTTGGAAACAATCTCCTCAATACCGATTTCTAGTGTGCCGGATTTGCCTGCCACAGGAACGCCAGAGATTCTAGCATTATACTGTACACTCGATTCGTCTTCTACACCAAAACGCATAAGATTTTGCATACGTATCGCAACTTGGGGACTAAACATACGAACCGATTGGGCGGTCGTTTCATCTAAAAGATTATTCCCCATAGGATTAACGACCTTATCGACTATATGGGGTTCCTTGTAACTGCCTCCGTTGGCAATGGCCGCAGCAATATTGACTAGGTGTAGAGGTGACATAGTGAGTTCTAGTGAGCCTACCGGTTGGCCGGTACCCATCCAGGAGAGAAGCGCGACATCCTTCTCCGCTCCCGAACCACGCAGACGAGGGTTTGAGACCCGTAGCTTGTCAAGCGCTCTTAAGTTCGCAATACCTGTCCCTTCTAAGTAATCGGTGAAATAATCATGACCCATTTTCACTGCCAACTCACCGAAGAATACATTGCAAGATTGGGCAAAGGCCTTGTTCAAGTCGACATGCCCATGTCCGTCATCTCTGGCACCGTTGGGGCGGATAGGATGGCCTGTGCATTCGAGACTAAATTCAGGGTCAAACTGGGGCGACTGAATCCAGGCCGCAGCTGTAAGAATTTTAAATGTAGAAGCGGGTGGATACTGGGATTGGATTGCTCGATTAAACAAACCTGTATCGGGAATATCTCTATAAGCAATAACATTTTCCGTCATGGTACTAGGTGTAGACGTCATGCCAAGAATATCCCCTGTTTCATAATTTAATAAAACCGCTGCGCCATGATAATTTTGCAGCTGCTCATACATATAACGGTTCAAATCCGAATTAATGGTTAAGTATACATCGCTTCCCTGTATGCCTCGACCAAGAACATCCAGTAACAACTGTTCGCCAATACCTCGATTATTTCCTAGAAGATCACCTTGATAAAGCGTTTCAATCGTATTGGTAATGTGGTGAGTGTAGTCTCCTACCGTATGCATTACAGCCTGTTGCAGTATGGGATCTTCTGCATAGTGTCTTTGGCCCTCTTCGGAATACGCAAGTTTCTCTAAATCCCTAGAATATATCGTACCAGCCTGAGCATAACGATCTCTAAGTGAAGCACGATTTTCTCCTGCCACTGCCAGTAAAGTTGATTGGCTCTGACGCTGTTGATACACCAAACCTGTACCTAAGATAACGCTCAGGACAAGAAGGACTACAATAGCAATTTTACAATTTCTCACTAACTCCTTCATTTGCGACTCGCTCCTTCCTCTTGTCTGGCGGCTAAACCTAATAATATTGCAATCATAAACCACTTCGCGATCATCGAGCTACCACCTGATGCAATAAAGGGTAGTGTAACGCCCGTAAGCGGAAGTAGGCCTGTTGTTCCGGCAATAACGACAAATGCCTCTAAGAATATTGCCGAACCTAGCCCGAGCGCTAAGCTAGAACTAAATCCATCTCTAGCCAGAACCGTTGTCCTAAGAGAACGTAGGACAACAACGAAGAGAATAATTAAGACCGAAATCGCCAGCAAGATACCAAACTCTTCGGCCAGTATAGTAAACACCATATCGGAATCCGCAAGCGGAATGCCACCCGGACTTCCATTACCCAATCCTCGGCCAAAGACCTGCCCTCGTCCTAAAGCTTGCAGACCATAGACCACTTGACGATTCGAGTCATTCACTTCCGACCAAATCGATGTCCAACCCGAAATTCTCGCTCGGACATGGGGGAAAACCAAATAAGCAAAAACACTCATAAAACTGGC
Organism: uncultured Oscillospiraceae bacterium; assembly: GCA_964392065.1. GTDB lineage: Bacteria > Bacillota > Clostridia > Saccharofermentanales > Fastidiosipilaceae > JASBZA01. The sequence continues at coordinate 2,709 of CAYMOG010000025.1, read as the reverse complement.
TGATAAGAAAATCAGGAGCGTTTTCACGTATTCAGAAGTCATGACGACAAACACGAGAAGTGTAACAGGCAAGAGAATCATGATCGAGCCTAGGTCTGGCAAGAGTAATAATAGGAAGAAAACAAAAGCTGCCCAACCTGCAAAAAATAATTGTACCCGTAACGGAGGCCGGTTCTTGAAAAAGCTCGCCAACGTAATCAAATAGGTTATCTTCGCAAACTCGGTTAGCTGAAGGGAGAAGCCCCCCACTTGTATCCATAAATTCGCTCCGAAAGTCTCCATTCCGCTGCCTAATATAAGAGTAACTATAAGTAAAAGAGGCGTTACCACTCCAGCGATAACCGTAATAGATTCTAGGAATCTTGTTCTCGAACTAATAAGAAGAATAATCCAAACGAAGAACAATCCAATAATCAGAGCAATCATCTGTGTTCTATAGGCGTTAAACAAGCGTGTGGAGATCTCTAGAATGCGAAGAGGCTCCTCCGCTTCTATAGCCCGCCTCAACGCATTGGAACCCACAAAATCAAGCCTCCCTTGAATCGCCATGCCGATAACAGCCAGCTGCATTGTAGCCAAGAAGAGGACCCGGTCTCCGTATTTCGCGATTTTGGGCAAGAGCAAAAAATATAGGTTCATCAGGACAAGAGGCACCATGGTCCACAAGAAAAACTCTTTGCGTAGACCCATCTCTTCCGGCATCATAAACACTAGCAAAACAAGACAAATAAAAGTAAACACGTTGACCAAGAACCATTCCAAATACAGAGGCGTCGAGTTTTGTTTCACCGCCTTCAAGAAAGCATTGTCATCGAAAATCGCTTCTTCATACGCTTCTCCACGATCTTGTGCAATGGTGCGCTCGTTCACAAACAAGAAGTTCGAGGGCCCGAAACTGAGCTTATCCTGGTTCTCGAGACGTCTTTGGCCATGGATTTTCTCTTCATTAATTAGTACTTCTGCTTGCATATTCTGCGGACGGACATACCAATCTCCATCAAATCGATAAATAATCGCATGTTTACGTTGTACCTCATTCGAATGAATGCGAATGTCATTGGCATTACTCCTACCAACATTAGTCGTATGATACAGAGGCAAAGTCAAGGTTTGACCGTCTCCTTGATTATTCAGTAAGAAATAACCCTGGGCAGGCCTGAGGCTATGACGCATAGCCCAACGCAGTTCACGAATCGCCACGATAAGTAAACGTACCGCGACCAAGACCACGATTACGCCTAACAAATAGCGCAAGAGATAAGACGCTTCAAACACATTCATGACTTACAATTCCTCCCACATTTCCTTAAGTTTGTCTATTATACCGAATTGCCCACGCCCTGTTAAGAATCTTCCCCTTGATATTCTCTGGCCAAAGCCATCTGCGGCCTACTTAAAAACCTATCTGCCTTATAATAATCCTGTAGCCAAATTGACACTTCCTCTTCTGGTATCAACAAAGGTTCCCTTGTATGGATATCTTCCATCCATTCTTCTGCGGGTCTAGTAATTATGACAAATGCGTAACCATATTCATTATCAAGCAGGAGGCCTCCTAAATAAAGCCGTGAAGATTCCTCAGAATAGAAAAAATACTTCTCTCCCTTCTGACTTTTACCTTTAACATGTTTCCACTCGTAAAAGCCTGATGTAGGAATGATAATTCTATTTATACTATATGCATTTCTAAAAGTAGGCTTCTCCATTACGCCCTCGGCTCTAGCGTGAAGAAGGATTCTAGGATTAAAGTGCCAACGTTTTCCCCAAGTATGCATTTCCACCTCTAATTTTTTGGTGATAATAGGCGCCTTGGTGCTAGGGAATACTACACCCCCTTGGAAGTCATCGGCTTTGGCCGCATTCGATTTTAAAATCTCGGGATAGTCTTCTGGTTTAAATAAATAACGTCCACACATCATCTGCTCCAATCTAGAAACTAAATATTTCAGTAAAGATATACATATTATAAGTCAGAATGCTTCCAAATGAGCCGGTTTCTTCGCTTGTATTACATTTTGATTACAATCTAGTTACCGTTTGTGACATTTATGGTGTTTGTCAGCTTTTTTACTTTGATTCCTTGTGATTTTGTTCAAATTGCCTCCTAACATTTGAAACCCAAAAGTGAAAGTGCTATTCTTCTCTAGACTTGCAGAAGACGTATAGATTGGTAAACAAAATTTTCCTATACGAATTGAGAGGTTATTATAATTCATGAAAAAGATATTTAAGGGCTTGGGCCGTCTGGCCAATAAAGCCTCAAATTCTATTCAAGACAATATTCACGCTATTTATCCAATTGCAAAAACCGCCACCGTAGGTGTTTTTGCTGCGGGATTTGTCTTCACACTACTTCCTTATATGCACGAAGCACAGGCCATTAACGTTGCTGAGGCAGTAGAAACCATTGGTCAGGAAACACAGCTGACCACAGAAGCTAGAGCCGACATCTTAGATGACTTCGATGACGTCGATACGCTCATGATGAACTTAAACCGTAGCGGCGACGCGCTTGCCGAAACTAGTAGCGAAACGAAGCGTGTCATCGAAGTTGAAGGCACTCTAATTGACGGACCTAACGCAGCGACTATAGAGACCACACCAACCAGACCTTCTACAGAAGCTTATGTTCCGCCCACTACAACTACAACTACAGTGGCACCTACGACTACAGTTTCGCCTACAACGACGGTAGTGCCTACGACTACG
>CAYMOG010000024.1:0-20241 GCA_964392065.1 uncultured Oscillospiraceae bacterium | reverse complement strand
TGCTACATTTTATTTTTTACCACGAATTTTCGTTTACGCGGCCCACTTTCTGCGGCCTCACCTAGAAATAACACATACATTCTCTAACACAACCATCACTAGACTAGTAGCATGACCAATCCAACCAAGCCACCCAAGCGACTTACCGCATAAAATTCTAGTATTGTCACGACTGCAGTGCTACCATACTAATCGGAGGTAGTAGTTCGGAGGTAGTAGTAATGAAAGATCAACTACGTTTGGGAATTATAGGTCTTGGTTTACGTGGCATTATGTTGATGCGAGACGTTATTCTGAGAATGGATACATATCGGGTGGTGGCTTTGGCCGATATTCAGCAAGAGAGAGTAGATAAGGCGCTGGCTATGGCGTAAGAGAAATACGGTTCAGGGAATCAGGATATCCAGTGTTATACCGATGCCCATAAGCTGATTCAGGATAATAATGTGGATGCGGTATTCATAGCGAGTTCTTGGGATACGCATTTAAGTTTTGCGATTGAGGCCATGGAGCATGGTATTCCTGTTGCTCTTGAGGTAGGTGGTGCTTACGATATTCAGGAATTATGGGCTCTAGTGGATACTTACGAGCGTACGAAAACGCCTTTTATGTTCATGGAGAATTGTTGCTACGGTAGATTAGAGCTTATGACCCTGAACATGGTGGAACAGGGTGTGTTGGGAGAAGTCGTTTATTGTGCAGGGGGTTATATGCATGATTTGCGCGAGGAGATTTCTACAGGATGGCATAGCGGACACTACCGTATTGATAACTATTTGAAGCGAAATACAGAGAACTATCCCACCCATGAGGTTGGCCCTTTGGCCAAAGTCCTACAAATCAATCAGGGGAACCGTTTCCTAACTCTGAGTTCTATGGCGTCTAAATCGATTGGATTGGAAACCTATATACAGGGCCAGAGCGATGAGAAATACCAAGATGTAAAGAACTTACGTTTCAATCAAGGGGATGTGGTGATTACGAATATTCGTTGTGCTGGGGGGGAACTGGTTAGTCTGAAACTCGATACCACGTTGCCTAGATACTATTCTAGAGGTTTTGTTGTGCAGGGCACCCGGGGAATGGTCAATGAGGAGAATCAATCGATATTCTTAGAGAGCATGGAGTTAAGTCATGCGGATCATTTTCAATGGGATAAGCATTATAAGAATATCGAACAGTTTTATGAGAAATATGAACATCCTATATGGAAATCCTATTTAGAGGAAGGTGTTCAGCAAGGACACGGAGGCATGGATTGGTTAGTGTTTAGAGATTTTGCCGAGTGTTTGTTAGAGGGTAAGACGAAGATGCCTATAGACGTGTACGATGCTGCAACTTGGATGTCCATAACGGCTCTAGCGGAAGAATCTATAGCTCTCGGTGGAAGTCCTGTCTACTTCCCCGATTTTACCCGAGGTAAATGGATGTTTCCTCAGAAGACTTCTCTTCGTTAAAAATATTAAAATGCCCTGTAGCCTAATAATCAACTACAGGGCATTATTGATTAGTTCGTTATAAAGGTATTATTTAGTGGCTTCTTTTACTTCCTTCTCTGCCTTCTTCTGAGCTTTTTTCTCAGCTGCTTCGAAAGGATCCAGGGCTTCTTCTAACGCTTCTGTGCTTAGTGCCTTCTTAGATTTCGCAAACAATTCAGTTTCTTCGTCTTCCATATGTTCCGTAATGTCCGTGTACACCTCTTGGAATTGTTCACGGTCGAAGGTATGGGCTTCAATCATCTTGAGAATCATGTCTTCAGTATCGTCATGTTCCTCTTCTAGATGAGCGATGAGTTCTTCCGCTTTTTTATTAAGCGTCCTGACCTTCGGGAACAACACCTCTTCTTCTGCATCATGGTGTCCTTTAAGCGTTACATATAACTCTTCTACAGTGTCCCAATTCACGCGCTCATAGCCATCAATTTTCTTGAGAAGTGCTCGGACTTCATCGTGTTCAGACTTAATTTCTGTTAAAACGTTTTCCATACTTACCTCCAGAACTTTTCTCTTAGCATACGCTTATAAATATGAAAAAAGCATTAAGGTTTACAATTCATGGGGAGTGAGACAACTGCCTGGCGCTTAAAACTTCCTACTAGAACCGGAAGAACGCCTCCCACCACTACTACGTCTAGAAAATGATCGACCTCCAGAACTGCCTGCCGATCGAGAAGAACCCGATCTTGTAGAACTACTCGTAATAGGCGAATATGCACGGGACGTATTCTCTGCAATAATTCTATCATTGATTACAGCATATTGAGCGGTAGCCAAAGTTTTGAGGTCATACGCTGGTCTCTTGGCAATATTATCGTATTCCGCTCGTACCTTTTTCTCAAAATCTGAATACGTAATGGCATAAGCAAACCCTCCAGTACCTAGGAATATAAGCAATGAAAGTACTATCCTTCTCAGACTAAAAAACGGTCCCGGTGGATAGAGTTCTTCATGGCCCTCTATTTCACCTACTTCTAACCATCGATTCATCTGTCCTAGAGCAGCATGAGCCGATTCCGCATACTCACCATCACTTAAACTGGGGTATACGCGGTCTAGCATATCCTCTACTCGGGCCTCATTGAAAAACTTCATGCCATCACCCATACTACCTATATAGACTTCTCTTCTATCCATATTGATGAGCATGTAAACATAGCTGAAATTATCACCATATCCAATACCATTCTGATTGAGTATGTCATCTCCATATAAGTAATTAGGTTTATCTAAATCGTCATCTGTGGTTAGGATAGCCATTGATATATTATTTTCTCTGGATAAAGACTCACCTTGCTCCGTAAGTTGACGGATTTCTTCCTCGGTGAATAAATTCGCTTTATCCTCGAGATAAAACAATGGAACAGGCGAACCTGGATTCGGTCTACCTTCTCCATCTGAACCATCCATAGCGAAAACCATGAGAGGTGGCAATAAAAACACCGCTAATATAAAGATTAATAGAATCCTAAGCTTCTTCATAACAAACCTCCTACTTAGAAAAACTGAAAAATAAATAAGACAGCCGAAAGGATCATCGCAATAAGACCTACCAAGAGTCCAGTGAGTAATCCTCGTTTTCTCGCGTCACTTTTTAAACGTTCTTCAACAAGAGGCATTTCTCCAAACGCTCTACCATCTTGTCCATTCATCGCATAAACATAGATTTTCCCATAATAGTTATAAGTCAGGACCCAAACAGGCAGAAGAGAGAACAACAAATCGTTCTCCCCACCCTGTATAGTCTTATGCCTATGCTTAAGCGTTGCATTGGGAGGGAAAGAAGATTGGAGGAGTTGTTCTGCAATCTGACCTATGGATTGGTTCATCGGATCTCTTGCTTCTTCCTCACTCATCGTATATTGCTCAGCAAAATAACCTTGCAATAAGGGCATAGAGAATGGCCTGAAATCTTCTCCATCATATGGCTCGACACCATTTAACAGATTCGGATCAATTTTACTAAATGCTTGTAAGGAAACATCATTAATTTGATATTCGCCTTTACGCACGTGTTCACTTTCGGAAGTTTTCGTATACATGAAATCGCCTGAACGCCATGTATCTTTTCTTGATGACGTGCCTGAATAGTCCACCTGAACGCTCGTATCTACGTACCAATAAGGAATATACATACCGGTCATTTTCTCCAAATGGGAAGCCGAAATGAAGTCATCCGGTAAATATTTCTTGGTACTAGCCCATGCAATGAAGCCGTCTTTTGCCTGCTGTTCAGATATTTTGAAAGGAAGGATCTGGTCTGGCGTAAAATCACCCTGAAGCCTAGAGGTAATCACAACTGGATTATGACAATAGAAACAAAAGGTTGAAGTCGTCGTGTCTGTAGTAACCACATGGGCACCGCAGCTCTGACAAGAATATTCATGCATAGTTTCTTCAGATTCGTCTAGATTATCACTACGTTCTTTTGCTATAGCATCCTTCTTCTTGTTTCTCTGGATATCTCTATGCATTTTTTCTTGATGATGCTTTTCCATCTCTTCTGTAGTGAATGTGGACAAACAAAATTCACAAGCAAAAACTTGTTTATCAGGCGAAAAAGTGATGGGTGCACTACAACTAGGACATTGATACGATGCAGCAGTATAGCTCATTAAGTCCTCCTAAATACTCAGGTTCACTTGAATTGTGAACCTGAGATATAAATCATAATTATTCTTCTTTTAACTTATTTCCACAATTGGGACAGAATTTAGGGTCCGTGCCCTCAGGAATCTTCCAGGAACAATTCCCGCATTGTGCACTAGGATTCTCAAAACGTTTTTCTCCACAATTAGAACAGAATTTCCCGGCTTGGTTCTGATGACCACAGCTGGAGCAAAACCAGTGCGTCTGACCACTACCCTCTTGCTCTTGTGCTTTACGCAACTGTTCTTGTTGATAACGGTATTGCTCTTGGTTTGCAGCAGAGGATTGGTTCATAAACCCTCCTGCAGCTCCCATACCCATGCCCATACCCATGAAAGTAGTACCTGCACCAGCTTCATTGGATCCTGCATCTCTTAAACCTTCAGAAATATTACCCTGAACGTAGCCTTCTCTAACCATTGGATCGGAGAGCATGGCACCTTTGCTACGCATCGCAATGAGATCTTTGGACTCATCATCATAAGTAATGCTTGCGATACCTACAGCCATGACTTGGAAGCCACGCTCTTGACGCCAACGTTCATCGAGAACGTTACCCATATACTTAGCTAGATCCATAGATTTAGAGGTTACATGAGAAATTCTATGACCGTCCGCGGACATCTGGTTCATAGAGGATGTAAGGGCGGTGAGAAATTCAGATTGATACTGTTCGTTAATATCATTGATATCTTGTCTATCCGCGGACTTATCCACGACTTGCTCATAAAATAAAATAGGATCTACAACCTGCATAGAATAGTGGCCGAAGGCACGTAAGAATAGTTCTGCATTATAGAAATTATCATAGTACTGAATAGGATTTTTCGTACCAAATTTAATATTCTTAATCTCTTGTAAATTAATGAATACAGCGATTTGTTTCTGAGGACTCGTTCCTCCGAACTTAAATCTCTCCCAAACTTCCTTAAGAGAATCACCAAACTGACCATTAAACAAGGAAGGTTGCGCTGCATTATCTACAACATACTTCCCAGGTTCGGCCGTATAGTCAATAATACTACCATTTTCCACCAACATCATAAACTGATTAGGATAAACATGAATTACCGAACCATCTGTAATGATGTCTTGGTAACCCTTCGTATTACTACTTCTACTATCGCCTTCGCGAAGAACCTTACCCTTGGTCATCACCGTTTGATCCGTCATGTTGTCTGCTTCAAAAACATCTAGCCATTGATCGGCCAATGCGCCACCAATAGCGCCTGTACCTGCTTTAATTAAGCCCATAGTATCCTCCATTAATAATAAGATAAATTTTCATGTAAATATATTATACAAGACATAACGTCCTAAGGATGAAATAAAAATATACATTTTTTATGAATTAATTGCGACATATAGCACGGCAATCCTTTAAAATACTCAAGAAGGTGGTGAGCATATGGTAAAACAAGCTTCTGTAATCGTTATTGGCGGAGGTGCAGCAGGTCTACTGGCCGCATTACGTCTAAGACAAGCTGGTCTATCGGTACTTTTACTAGAAAAAAATCGAGAACTCGGCAAAAAAGTCCGTATAACAGGAGGAGGTCGAGGCAATTTCTGTAATATTAATTTCACCCGGGAGAATTTACAGAATTTATCCATCACCTCTCACCCTAGAGCGGATAAAATCCTTCGAACCATGGTAGAGAACCAGTCAATAGAAGGATTAAGAGCCTATTTCCATGACCTAGGCGTTCCATCACAAGTTGAAGACCTAGGTAGAGTCTTTCCGGTGTCACAAAAGGCTTCTGATTTAGTCGAGGCACTTGAATCGGCCTACAAAAAACTGGGTGGAACCGTTGTCTATGAAGAAGAAGTAGTTAGGATAGAAAATAATGAGCGTTTTCACCTCCAAACCCATAAAGGAAACCACTATTCAAGCACGATGCTTCTACTTGCCTGTGGCGGTAATACCTATCCTGCAACTGGAAGTACGGGAGACGGTGCGAAACTACTAGAGCCATTAGGAATCCGCCATAAACCCTTCAGTCCTGCTATGCAGATCTTAAATCTGCAATCGAATTTCTCATCTTCTTTGCAGGGGATTCGTGTCGAAAATGTGTGTTTTACGTATCAGATAAAGCTCGAGAAGAAACCACAGACGCTAACACGAACAGGAGATTTACTTTTTATGAACAAGGGATTATCAGGTCCACTTGCCTTATCTTCTACTGCAGACCTCTACGATCCAAATTATATTCCTAACTCACTATCAATCAATTTCTTAAATGGCGTAGAAGATTTCTTAGAATCTGAGAATCCGAGTAGACGTGAAGTACGCACCTTGCTTCGCCAGTATTTGCCCCAGGGATTAGTCGATCAGCTTTGGCCAACGTTCTGTATAAAACAAGATATTCCTCACGATTTACAGTTTGCCCACTTCAGTAAGGCTAATAGAGAAGCATTGTATGGTTATTTAAGTCAGTACACGGCAGAGCCGGGCGCTAGGCCCAAGCAAGAAGCCATGAGTGCCCGAGGCGGTATTGAGAAACATGCTATTAACTTCCGAACGATGGCACTCAAGGCAATCCCAAATCTCTACGTGGCCGGAGAGTGTATAGATTTTGATTTTATCTCCGGAGGCTACCACTTAAGCTTCGCTTATCTCTCCGGAGCGCTCGCAGCAGATGCCATCATTACACAATTACGAACATAATGGGATGAATCCAGAAAACTCATCCCATAAGAAAAGCAACAGCCATTTCAAACCAATTAGAGACCTTGCTATTGATGGAAGCAGGCGTCGAAAAACTCGTCTGATCTGCCAAGGATAAACCATGTACACCGGATTCATAGAGATGCAACTCTACAGGAACGCCCAATGCATGCAAAACTTCCGTATATTGCAAACTATGAATGCCCGGCACCGTGGCATCATCTAGAGTATGAAATAGAAAGGTTTTAGGCACATCCTTATGTAAGGAGTGGATAGGTGCGTCTTCGAAAATATTTAGCATTTGTTTGCCTTGCAGAAGCTCTTCTTCCGTGAAATCTCTCCCGGCACTTTCAAGTGTATAAGAAAAAATTTCTTCCAACTGTTCTCTTGTATACGCAATGGCGCCATAGCCTAAAACCACTCCGTGAATACGCTTAGGAAACTTAATACTAGACCAGGCGGCGAGGTGACCTCCTGCAGAGAATCCCATAACAAATATCTTATTGTGGTCGACATAATAAGACGCATCAATCTGGTCAATCCAGTCAAGTGCTTGCTCTACTTCTTGCAAAACCACGTCTTTACTCAAATCCATCTTATCTGGCAAACACGTATAATTTAGCACAACACTATGAAAACCATAACTATTCGCCCGAAGCGCAACAGGCTCTCCTTCTCTACCTGAAACATAGCGATACGCGCCACCAGGTAAAACTAATACCAAAGGCCTACGAATAGGCTTGCCATCACTATCTTCCCTGCCCTGAATTAGGTAAGGGGTCAAGTACGCTGTCTTATCAATTTTTACAATTTCTCTCATACTTCCATCTCCTTTTCATTCCATTTTATCAAAAATCATTTCTGTAAAATTACATTTCACCTCATCATATTGTAACCCTATTGAAAGAGGGTTATCATAGAATTACTTATGAACAAGGAGTAAATTAATGGAGAAATTATTTAAGCTTAAGAAGTACAACACAACCGTGGGTACAGAAGTAATGGCAGGTTTAACCACCTTTTTTGCCATGTCCTACATTCTCATCGTCAACCCTGGAATGCTCTCATCCACAGGCATGCCATGGGGTGGTGTTTATCTGGCAACCATCATCGCGTCCATCATCGGTACGCTCATTATGGGTCTATTTGCCAACGTTCCTTATGCGACTGCCCCTGGCATGGGCCTAAACGCTCTCTTCGCCTTTACAGTAGTAGGCGCTCTAGGCTACACCTGGCAACAGGCTCTCGCAATGGTTTTCATCTGCGGTTTAATTAATGTAATTATCACCGTAACGAAGCTCAGAAAACATATTATTTCGGCAATCCCTGAATCCTTACAACATGCCATCAGTGGCGGTATAGGTATTTTCATCGCTTATATTGGCTTGATTAACGCAGGCGTGATTGTAAATGCTGGTGGTGCAGATTCACTACTTCCAGAATTTCATCCATTCTCAAGCCCAGCTACCATCCTTGCTATGATTGGTATCGTCATTACGATCGTTCTAGTCGTTAAGAATGTAAAAGGTGCCTTACTTATTTCAATTTTACTTACAAGTTTAATTGGCCTTATCCCCTACTTCGGTCAGACTCAGTTTAATGCGGACAGTACCGTATCGCTTGCTGAATCTATCGATGGCCTCATGGTTACCTTCGGCGCGGCCTTTAGCCAAGAAGGTTTAGGCAGCCTCTTCACCACCGATCTAAGAACCACTCTCTTAGCTATTTCTACAATTTTCGTCCTCTCTCTCTCAGATACCTTCGATACTATCGGTACATTCATCGGTACAGGTAGATCTTCTGGTATTTTCACCGAAGCGGAAGAAGAAACGATGATGAAAGAAGCGGGTTTCAGCACACGTTTAGATAAGGCGCTCTTCGCCGATTCCATCGCAACTTCTATCGGTGCTGTCTTAGGTACATCGAATACAACCACTTATGTAGAATCCTCTGCTGGTATTGGTGCAGGTGGTAGAACAGGTTTAGCTTCCGTCGTCACGGCAGCCCTATTCTTCGTATCCATTTTCGTTTCGCAGGTCGCCAGCGCCGTTCCTGGTGCCGCTACGGCTCCAATCCTTATCATTGTAGGTATTATGATGCTCTCTAGCTTCACGAAGATTAAATGGGACAATATGGCAGAAGCCATCCCTGCTTTCTTCACGGCGCTTATCATGGGTTTCGCCTACTCCATCACAACAGGTATCGCCCTAGGCTTCCTCGCATATATAATTGTGAAACTTGCCCTAGGAAAAATTAGAGACATCCATCCTATCATCTGGGGTGCCGGTATTCTCTTCATACTCGATTTCGTAATTAGAGCATTAACCATAATCTAAGAAATCTAGTATAATTAGGTCTATGGAAAGCAAATTAAATTTATTTGATCAACTATTTGACCAAGACTCTTACCTACACACTAGCCAAGTCCACGTACAGCTGTGTGAAGAAGTAGATGATCCATCTACAGAAGCTAAGTATAAGATCGCCTGCCAGACTACCCCCTTCTATCCCGAAGGAGGCGGTCAGGTAGGCGATATTGGTTTCTTGGGAAATATTTCTGTTTTAGATACACAGCGAGAATTAGGTAGTGATGGCGTCTATCGCATCTACCACTATACCCATGAACCCATCCCACCAGGACAAACAGTAGAAGCAAGAATCCATTGGCCTAGGCGCTTCTCTCTGATGCAGCACCATAGCGCGGAGCACATCCTCTCTGGTCTGACGCACCAGAAGCATGGCTATGACAACGTAGGGTTCTCACTTCACGAAAATTCTTCGACTTTAGACTTCTCAGGTTTTCTAAGTCCTGAAGAAATCGATGAAATCTTCTATCAAGCTAATCAGGTAATTCAGGATAATCGCCCACTACAAATTGAAATGTATCCCGAAGCACAAGAAGGGCTCGAATACCGAAGCAAGATGGAAATCCAGGGACCACTACGCCTAATTCGAGTGCCCGGAGTAGACCTATGTGCATGTAGTGCGCCTCACCTCCATAACACAGGAGAAATTGGTTTAGTACTCTATACCAAAATTGAAAAAGTACGAAAGGGTGTTCGCATCCACTATCTAGCCGGCCAAAAAGCTTATGCGTATGCCAAAGCCCAGACAGATACTACACAAAAACTCTCCGAACACTTCTCTCTACCTGTTGATAAAATCTTAGAGGGCATTGAGAAACAAGAAAAACATATCAAAGGTCTAGAAGATAAACTAAGCGAAATAAACGATTATCTCTGGCCCAAACAAGTGGAGTCCGCCAATAAAAACCATGTCCTTATAGTAGAGAACGCTCCCTTCGACCAAACCTATCTACGCTACCAGGTCAAGAAATTTGATCCCCACGCTCTAGGTAGTCGCTTATTTGTACTTAAACCTCAGGGTCCAAACACCCAGTTCTACCTCTCAGAATGGGACAACACATGGATGGATTCTTTGCGAAGTAATTTCGATCTCAAAGGCGGAGGACCTCCGGAACTAAGTCAAGGTATCCTATTCGCCCCAATAGACGAAATTCTATCCAAACTAAGGGATAGCATTGCAATGGATGTGCTCTATATATAGACTCTAACAGAGTGGATGAAGGCTGTTCTTCCCCCCTTACACACGCCTGCATTTGAAAAGCATTTTATTTCTACGTTCTCTTCTGAAGGTAAGGAATAGGTCCGGTCACCGTGTATAAGTATACGGTTAGTTACTACATCAATTATTCTGTGTAGGCTTTCTGCTATTTGTTCTAGCAATTACTTATTAAACGGCCAGCGTAAAGATATATCTATAGAAACTTGCAAAAATTAAGCCGCAAGTAAAACTCAAGAAGGTTCCATACATAAAATATTCTTGGTAAACTTCATCCTTCAGTTTAGGGAAACGAATAATAGATTTCGCAATAAGAAGAAGCATGACGGCAACATATTGTCCTCTCAAGACCAGTAATAAAATCATGAGTCTCTCCATATAGGAAATATGCCGCTCTCTCTGACGAATGGCAGGAGAGAATTCTGTAACCCTGTAAGCATCGGAACCATCTAGGGGACTAGGTTTCCCTCTACTGTCCAAGACGGTCGTGATGAAGTATTGTGTTCCCCAGATAAGACATACCAGAGCCACCGTCAAAAAATTGATCTGTGTCACTTGATTAATCCCTAGTGACCGTTCCTGTACCATCACAATTAATTCCGTACCGTTCAAGGGGAAATCCCATAAATCTAGAAATATTGTCGCGAGAACAATTGAGACAATATGCAAAACCTGGTCGATCATAAAAATCATCGCATTCAAAAAGCGTTTCGTATTCTTCCAATAGTCTATGAAATAATGTGCGACGGTCGTAATAAATAAAGCAATGAGAAAAGGTAAAGTAAAGGCACCTTCCACGAGGGAAATCATTAGGGTTAATACGAAATACACCAGTACATGAAATAAAGTAGCAGGTTGAAATAATAAGATTTTAGAACTCTCTTGCTTCGCCTTGATAAGCATACGAGGCTGCAAGAGAAAATCACTTATTACATGTCCCATGAGAAAAATCGAAAATGCCATAGGAACCTCCTAGAAGTCTATATATTAGCTTAGCCTGAACCAAGTACATGCACTGTAATCTTAAATCCATTTTACATGAAAACACTAAACTCCACATCAAAATAAACAAGTCCTCTGGATAGCACATACCAGAGGACTTCTATTTGCGAATCTAACTTACGCATAAACACTACTTAAACGTAAGACATTTTATAGAATTTACTTCTGTACTTTTACCTTCTTCAGACGCGCGAATCTTGGAAGACCGTCTTCCTTGGGCATTTCTACTTCACCTTGAATCAAGGGTAAGACATAATCGTAGAAAGCAGGTAAAATACCATTACCTTCTTCGTTAATCCACTCACGAGGAACTTTCTTCTCCGTATTCGCAACCTTATCTAGAGGAATAAGGATATATTCACATTCGTAGGAATCGCCATCTTTGCGTTCAAAACCCACCATGTGGTCCGTAACACCTTCAACGGCCTTACGCACAGCAATAGCACCTGCTTGATAAGCTTCTTCTACATCAGTCTGAGAACCGATATGAGCCGCACAACGCTGAAGCAAGGAGAACTCGATGGAACGAATTTTCGTGTCGAAATGATCTCTTAGGTAATCGGCTAAGACATCACCAGTACCACCCATTTGCTTGTGACCAAATGCATCCACATCCACTTCACCAACAAGTTCAGGTAAGAATTTTCCTTCCTGAGTCTTCACGCCTTCGGAAATCGCAATAATTACTTTATTCTTCTCCTTCATGACATTAGCAACATCTTCACGAATATCATCGAAGTTGATAGGCAATTCAGGTAAATAGATTAAATCTGGACCTGCACCCTTCATATTAGCCAGAGCTGTAGCAGCCGTTAACCAACCCGCATTACGTCCCATTACTTCAAGAATAGTAATCTGAGATGTATCATAGACGGTCGCATCTTGATACACTTCCATGGTAGAAGTAGCAAGATACTTCGCTGCAGAAGCAAACCCTGGACAATGGTCCGTACCATATAAGTCATTATCAATAGTCTTGGGTACGCCCATTACACGCATCTCCCAGCCAGAAGCTTGCATAAACTTAGAAATTTTATTACAAGTATCCATGGAGTCATTACCACCGTTATAGAAGAAATAACGAATATCATACTTCTTAAACACTTCTAATAATCTCTTGTAATCGGTATCATCTTCACTAGGATCCGCCATTTTGTAACGTACAGAACCAAGAGCAGAAGATGGCGTATGACGTAGTAGTCTTAACTCTTCTGGATCTTCTTCATTAATTACATAGAAGTCTTCATTTAGAATACCGACTATACCGTGGGCTGCACCGTACACCTGATCGATAACATCCTTGTGCTCCAGAGCCTCAAGAAATACTCCTGCTGCACTAGAATTAATAACAGAAGTAGGTCCACCAGACTGTCCAAACATTAGATTTCCCTTTAACGTACTCATTAGTACCTCCTAAAAACAAATTGCACCCATGATTATAACAGAGCCTAGAAAATTTAGCTCGTCACTATTGTAATAACGTCACGTATCTGCGAAAATGTGTACATAATCACAAACTAAACTATTATAGGTAATAATAATGCGAAAATTTACTCATACTTTGGCCAAAGCCCTCGTCCTCCTACTTGTCCTAGGAGTAGCGCTTCTTCTCCCCAATCTCTTCTTAGATAATGGAGAGAGGGTAATTCCTATGGAAACCACTACGACCCTAACAGAAGTAGAAACGGTACAAACAACAAGTGCACGCCCTCCAAGCACTACAACTACCACCGAAGCCCCTACAACTTCTGAAACACGTATAGAAGAAACCACAACAACAAGTACCGCCAGAACAGTTCCACCAACAACTACGACTACGCGTGCCACAACTACAACCAGGCCAACAACTACGACAACCACCACAAGAGCTACGTTAGCAACTACGACAACTACTCAAGTAATTGTTTCTCCAGACGGCCGTTCAGGTGCGCAATTAGATACTCCTTATACAGTAAATGGCGTTATTGTGGTTAATAAGAATCACTGGGTAAGTAGAAACTACAGACCTCTTCCCGACTCTTACCAGAATGCAGGCCTGGTAGAACCTGCCTGGTCAAACTTCAAGAAAATGCAAGCCGATGCCAAGTCTGAGGGTGTAAATCTCGTACACATCAGCTCTTATAGACCTTTCGATTTACAAGTGTATTTATTTAATACGAAAGCTGCTCGTCTAGGCGAGCGAGAAGCCAACCGAACCAGTGCTCGACCTGGCCAGAGTGAACATCAAACGGGTTTAGCGATAGACGTTACATCAGGAGGTCCACTTGTCCAGGATTTTGCCAATACAGCAGCTGGCCAATGGCTCTGGGCGAACGCCTATAAATATGGATTTATTCTCAGATATCCTCAAGGCAAAGAACCCATCACAGGCTATACGTTCGAGCCCTGGCACTATCGCTATATCGGCATAGAACATGCCGCCAATTTCGGGCCAAATTCCTATCTCACGTTAGAAGAATATCTAGGAACGAACTAACGTGGGAATCGTGCGGTAATTTGCAACATACCATTGAAATAGTCTGCATCAATCTGTCCTTTATGTACTTCTATAATGCGCTTAGCAATGGCAAGTCCCATACCATTACCCGTTAAGCCTTCGCGAACCCTAGACCTATCGACGCGATAGAAGCGGTCAAACAATTGCTTAAGCTCATTATGCGTCAGAGGTTCGGCAGAATTTCTTACCTTTACTTCGATTACATCACTAAGTGGTAGAACTTCAATAACTAAGTTCTTATGTTCATCACTGTATTTCAGCGCGTTATCTAGAAGGATATGAAGATAATCTTCTAGCATCCTACGATCTGCATCTAGTATGATCCCTTCTTCCATCCGAACCACAAGTGAAATATCAGAAGCTAGGAAGGCAGGCTGATACTCATGGAGTACTTCACTAATCAGAGCAGATAGATCCATGGTCTTATGCTCTATAACCAGGGTCTCTTCATAACGGTTCATGCGCAAGAGATTCTCAATTAAGTGCTTCATTCTATTATTTTGCTTTCCGATACTATCAATCCATGAACTGCTCTGACCTTCTAGTTTCATGACATCAAGATTTGCTTGGATAATACTGACAGGTGTTTTGAGCTCATGGCCTGCATCATTAATAAACTGTTTTTGTTTCTCATCGTTCTCTATAAATGGCCGAACAACCCGTGCAGACAAGATCGTTATTAGAAGGAAACTGACTAGGGTAAATACTAGAAACACCATTAGAGATAAGAAAAGGAGATTACGTATGGACAGAATTTGTGTCGAAGCATCGAGATATAAGATGAGTTTTACGCCACTGGCTTCGTCAATACTCACTTGATAATAAAATTGTTTATTGATGCCTAGATTTCGATCCTCGTCTAGATCATGTATTGCCATTTCCCTTGCCTCTTGTGCCGTAACTGAAGCAATATTATTGGTGTTCATGAGAAGCACCTGGTTATTTCTATCGGTTCTAACTGCGAAATAACGGGTAGTATAGGCCACCTCTTCTCCCCAGAATTCTCTCCATAAACTAGGCCTAGGAATGACACCTTCATAAGCAATGAGCCAGGAGCTCATGCTATTTACGTAGCGGTAGCTTTGGCCAATGTGTATGCCATTTATCACCAATAGACCCACAAGCTGTAAGCCCATTACCACTAGCATGGCAATTAGAATAAACCGTCTTCTTAATTTATGAAACATCCGTTCTTCTCTCTAGGCTGTAGCCTACTCCTCTTCTATTTTGAATACGATATGGAATATTATTGTCCTCTAATTTTCTGCGAAGTGACGAAATGTTCGTCCACAGAACGGACTGGTCAACATCAGCATCATATCCCCATACGGAAGTCAGCAATTGTTCGGCACTATAGACACGTCCCGAATGCACATATAGTAGTTCTAGGAGTTGAAATTCCTTATTGCTAAGTTGTACCGAAACATCGCCATAAGCGATTCTCGATTGAAAACGTTCAAATACTAAATCATTATGGGTGTGTTTATCCTCCCCTCGCCTAGGCCTTCTCAGTAACACTTCAACTCTAGCTAAGAACTCTTCCATGGCAAAAGGTTTCGTTAAATAGTCATCGGCACCGTGGCGGAGGCCATGTACTCTATCCTCTACTGCCGATTTCGCAGTAAGCATCAGTACTGGTGTATCATTATTTTTACTCCTAAGACGCTCCAACACTTGGAAACCATCTAGATCGGGCATCATCACATCTAAGATGATCAGGTCATATTCACCTTCTAGCGCATAATAGAGCACATCCTCTCCATTATGGACTGTATCCGTTAAGTATTGAGCATGGGCGAGCATTGCAGCGAGGGCTTCGGTCATATCACGTTCATCATCTGCAAGTAGAATTCTCATAAAACGGCTCCATTTCCTAGAATCTTCTACTTAATATTTTACATCATTCTGAAAAGCTATGGGTGCTTGTCACTTTTGTTCTTGATACAAAGAAATTTCTTGGTATACTTTAGTAAGTTCAAGTGCCAACAAAATTTAAGGAGAAACATTATGAGAGAAATTAAACAAGATGAATTTGATGCAATTGTTAATGATAACGACAAGCCAGTCCTAGTAGACTTCTATGCCACCTGGTGCGGCCCATGCAAGGCTATGATGCCCATTTTAGAAAGCGTAGAAAAATCAGCCGAAGGCGAAGCCTATGAGTTTGTCAAGGTAGACGTTGATCAGAGCCCAGACCTCAGTGCTAAGTACGGTGTTATGGCAGTTCCAACCCTCGCCATCTTCAAGAATGGTGAACTTGTCTACAAGCAAGCCGGCGTACATCAGCCCCAACAACTACAACAAGTATTAAACGACAATAAGTAAGATTTAAATACTTAGAGTGTGAAGAAGCTCGGGTTTCGGCCCGAGCTTCTTCTTATTTCAGCTTATCAAGCATATATTCACCAATACGCCGCATCCCATAATTATTGGGGTGTAGCCCATCATATAAGAACTGCTCATGATTACCTTCATGAATAAAGCCTGCCTGATACATGTTATAAAATGAAACGTCTTCACTACGGCATATCGTATCCATTGCCTGAATGAGTGTAGCCATATTCTCTTCCGTATGACTCTTGCGGGCAGAATATATCGGAGAAAACACGTGGACCCTGTGTGCTTGAGATTTCAAATACTGAAGAATCTTCACCAACGCAGGATAAGTTTCTTGAAGATTATTTGAATTCATAGATCCTAAACAGAGTCCTTGTAAGATATCATTCGTTCCTGCAAATAAAATAACTTCTTCATCTTGTGAAATATTCACAGCCTTCTCAACAAACAACAAATCATATAACGAGACATGCCTTGCGAAATGACAATCTTCCCGAAATCTCCTGAGAGTCGCGCCACTATAAGCAGAAGTCTTAACACTGAACCCAGCAGAACGTAAGACATCTTGGTAGCCTACAATTTCCCCTACTCCAGGTACCTCTACGCCATCTAGAAACGTAATAGAGTCACCGATTGCATGAATTTTACGACACATCTTAACCCTCCAATAAATTGGCATAAAGTAGCGCCTTCTGCACCACTTGCCACATATCATAGTATTTATATTCCGCGAGTCTCCCACCGAAGATTACATGCTTCTCACCCTTCGCCATCTCTTTATATCGAAGATATAAATTCTGATTTTTCTCATTATTAATAGGATAATAAGGATCATCTCCTAGTTTCCACTCGGCAGGATATTCTCTAGTGATTATCGTCTTTTCTTGCGTACCGAAATTAAAATGCTTGTGCTCTAAAACCCTCGTATAAGGCGTCTCACGGTCCGTATAATTCATAACTGCTACTCCTTGATAATTTTCCATATCAAGCACCTCAGACTCGAAACGAAGCGTCCTGTATTCCAATGGTCCTAGACAATAATCGAAGTAAGCATCTATAGGCCCCGAGTAAATAACCTTCTTGGCGCAAGCATCAAACCGTTTCTTATCCTTCAAATAATCCGTCTCAAGGACGACTTGGACTCCATCCAACATATTCTCAATCATAGCGGTGTAACCTTCTTTAGGTATACCTTGAAATGGATCATTGAAATAATTATTGTCATAACGAAAACGTACAGGAAGTCGTTTAATAATGAATGCAGGTAGCGCATCACAAGCTCTTCCCCACTGCTTCTCCGTATAGCCTTTTATTAGTTTCTCATAGATGTCTCTACCTACCAAGGATATAGCTTGTTCTTCGAGATTCTTAGGTTCACCCGTAATTTCTCGTCTTTGCTCCTCAATAATCTGCTTCGCTTTCTCTGGAGTTTGTACCCCCCACATCTGATGAAAGGTATGCATATTAAAAGGCAAGTTATAGAGTTCACCTTTATAGTTGGCAATGGGTGAATTTACATAGTGGTTAAAATCAGCGAAGCGATTCACATACTCCCAAATTTCTTTCTCAGGTGTATGGAAGATATGTGCCCCAAATACATGAACATCAATGCCTTCACGTCTCTCTGTATAGATATGACCTGCTACGCGATTTTCCTTTTCCAAAACGAGAACAGATTTGCCCTTACGTGTTAATTCTTGTGCCATGACTGCACCGAATATTCCGGCTCCGACAATAAGGTAATCGACCATACTTCTCTCCTCCAATAATCTTAATCAAGTATATGCCAAATTTGCTCTCTAAGTTGTTCGTTATGTGTTTTAGCAGCCTCTATTAGATTATCTAAGTCTTCTTGGAACTTCACTCTATCGAATGCTATCGGACTTGCGATATATATTCTCTGATTAGGTGTTCTCTTGAGTCCTTCTTCATTAAGCAGCATCTCTTCAAATAATTTTTCGCCAGGTCTTAAACCTGTGAAGACAATGTCTATATCTTGATTAGGAACGTTACCCGATAAGCGTATCATCTTACGTGCCAAATCCACTATTTTGACGGGTTCTCCCATATCTAAGACATAAATTTCACCTTGTTCCGCATAGGCACCAGCCTGTAGGATAAGGGAAACAGATTCAGGAATGGTCATAAAATAGCGCGTCACATCAGGATGTGTCACAGTGACAGGCCCGCCTGCTTCTATTTGTTTCTTGAAAATCGGTACAACGGATCCACTACTACCTAGAACGTTTCCAAATCTAACGGCTACGAAGCGGGTTCTAGATGCTTTATCCATACTCTGTATAATCATCTCACCAATTCTTTTCGTTGCGCCCATTACACTACTAGGGTGAACTGCTTTATCACTAGACACAAGTACAAAATGAGAAACACCAAATGCACGTGATAATTTTGCTGTAAATAGAGTTCCTTCTACATTGTTCTTTACGGCCTCATCAGGACTAGTTTCCATAAGAGGTACATGTTTATGAGCAGCTGCATGAAATACGACATTGGGTCTGAATTTCTCGAACAGTTGATTTAACTTGTTGTAGTCTCTTACCGAAGCAATTAGCACCGCAATATTCACGTGTGGGAATTGCTTCCTAAGCTCTAATTCTAATTCATATAGGTTGTTTTCATAGATATCAAGCATAACTAATTGTTTCGGTGTGTAGCTTGCAATTTGTCTGCAGAGTTCGCTACCTATAGATCCACCAGCCCCAGTAACCAAAATCGTCTGATGTGTTAAATAACTCCCTAACTCCAAGCTATTAATGCGTACAGGTTCTCGACTTAATAAATCCTCTAACAGGACATTTCGTAAGGTTACATTGGACAGTTCGCTCATGATTACATCGAGATAACTGTTAATGATTTTTAATTTACAAGAGGTTTGATTACAAAGCTTAATAATTTCTCTAATTCTTTCTTCGCTTGCAGAAGGTACCGCAATAATTATCGTATCAATATTATATTCTTCAGCGCTCGTAATAATCAAACGGGTATCTCCAATAATTGGGATACTTCGTAGCGTTTTATTATGCAAATCCTTATCATCATCCAGTATACACAATACCTTGACACCGAAGCTTGGGTTATTCTGAATATCCTCGATTAATAATTGTCCTGTATTCCCTGCACCTATTATCATTACTCTGGTTTCATCATATTTGTTATTTGACTTTAACTTTAATCGTGCATTCTGAGATACGTTAGAAACTTTATCTCCAATAAACCTATAGCCTAACATGAATATAACTATTAATAACCAAGCAAGTAAATGAACTCTCAGTATTACGTGAGTACGCACTATTATGAAGAAAACACTAGTGAATATAGCATTGAGTGAAACACCTATTAATAAAGTCACTACATCTTGATTTGCGTAATATCTCCAAATAATTTTGTAAATACCCAGTAGTGAAAATACTAAGCTATGTGTTACAACGATCAAAAGACTAAGAAGAATAATATCTTGAATACTCATGGATAGGAAGTACAGACCATTACTTGAAACTAAAAAGCTTGACAATACATACCCAAGAATAATAAAAAGAATATCTAAAATTAAATTGCTTAATATTCGATACTTCTGATTTCGATAAGTCATAAATTACAACTTTCTATAATAAACTCTTCAATGCAATAGTAACGCATTTTAATAAAATTGTAGAGTGTACAATTAAATAACTCACGCTTTCCTTGAAGTTATATAGAGCATATCTTCTTCTCTTAGCAATACAACTACAAACTAGTGTTTATTTAATCCAGATTAAATATATGATAAACTAATGGTAATTATATAGAATGAAGCAGGTATAAAAATGGCTAGATGGCATATAACTCCCCATTCTCTTAGGAGAGGAATTGTGTTTCTACTGAAAATAGGAATTGTTTTACTCACATCAGCACCTTTCTTTATTATCCTAAGTGAATTTATTAGAAACCCGTTTTTCGGAAGAGGAAATTATGTCGGAATGGGACTATATGCGTTCTTATTTATTATGCTTGGT
>CAYMOG010000023.1:0-20965 GCA_964392065.1 uncultured Oscillospiraceae bacterium | reverse complement strand
ACATATTTTCGTTTGCGCGAGTGGCGTACACTATATCGCAAATTCATGCCACTAAATAACAACACAGGTTTCTCGAAGAAGTAGAATTCAGGCTAGATACAGGAGACGATTACTGATTCGTGAATTTGAGCCAGTCCTCCCAGGTGGAAACATTAATAATTTCTATAGAATCTTTTCCTTTTAATATTCTTTTTACTAAACCTGATAGGGTTTTGCCTGGGCCGAGTTCGATGAAGCGCCTGATTCCAGATTCGTACATATTTTCTATTGTTTGCGTCCATTTTACAGGGCTCAGCATATGTTCATACAAATATTCCGGGAATTTTTCGAGGAGGATAGAATTGTCCAAGATTTCGCCGCTGCTATTACTGTAGATTATTGTATTAGGGGGCAGGTTTTCAGCGTGGGGGGTAGACTTGGCGTGGGTTTCTATGCCTTCTGCTGCTTTTTGCATAAGGGGAGTATGAAAGGCTCCGCTAACACCTAGTTTTACGACACGACGAGCGCCTAGTTCTGCGAGGGAGTTGGCGGCTTGGGCGGTAGGTTCTTCATAGCCTGCAATGACGAGTTGGCCTGGTGCGTTGTAGTTTACTGGCCAGACGGTATCAGGGTAATTTTCCATTAGGTGATTTTCAATTACATGATCGTCTAGTCCCATAACTGCGTACATGGATCCTGGTGTCTGTGCTGCGGCAGAAGCCATGAGTTCTGCACGTTTGGATACGAGTCGTAAGGTGTCTTGTGGACTTAACAAGCCCGCTGCAGCAAATGCACTATATGCACCGAGAGAAAACCCACTTAAGACATAATCTTCTGAGAAATGGATAAGTTGCCAAATGGCTAGACTTAAGGCGACGGTGGCGGTTTGTTGGTATTTCGTGTCGGCTAATTCTTCTTCACTTAAATTAAGCAAATCATAGCCTAGGATTCGACTTGCTTCGGTATAAAAGGCGCGTGCAGCTTCGTTATTTGCTGCGAAATCTTGACCCATGCCTTCGTATTGGGCACCTTGTCCTGAGAATAAAAATGCTGTTTTCATGCGTTTATCTCCCTTATTTTATAATTCTTTCACTTGACCTGAGGCCTTAAACAGAGTATTCTTTAAATTAGTTTGAAAGTCAAAATAATTTTATTCATTATATCATAATAAAGAGTGAGGGAAGTCTATATGCAAATTATCGTGACCGGTGGATCTAGAGGTATAGGAAAAAGTATTGTAAAACGCTTAGTAGCCGATGGCCATGAGGTAGTATTCTCTTATCGTTCCAATCGTGAGCAAGCGGAAGCAACTATAGAAGATATTAAGTCTGTTTATTCAGATGCCAGAGTTTTAGGCATTCAGGCGGATGTTACGTCAGAAGAAGACTGTGAACGCCTTACCCAAGAAGCAGAGGACTTTTTCGGGGATAAGGTATGGGGATTGGTAAATAACGCAGGGGTTAATCGCGACACACTTGTACTTCGCATGTCTGAAGAAGATTTCAATGCTGTGCTTAATACGGATTTAACAGGGCCTTTTCTCATGAGTAAGGCAGTACTGCCAAGTTTGATGAAACGAAGGGAAGGGCGCATTGTCAATATGAGTTCGGTTATTGGGCTCTACGGGAACCCGGGTCAAGCGAACTATGCTGCTGCGAAAGCGGGATTAATAGGGCTGACGAAGACTTTGGCCAAAGAGTTTGCTTCCCGAAATATTCTCGTTAACGCGGTATGTCCTGGTATGGTTGAAACGGAGATGACGGATAGTATGCCGGAGAAGGCGAGAGAAGCTGCATTGAAACAGATTCTCTTGAAGCGTATGGCCGATGCAGACGAAATTGCGTCTGTTGTGAGTTTTTTCTTATCTGAGGATAGTTCTTATATTACAGGTCAGAGTTTAGAAGTAGCTGGCGGACTTATTCTATAAATAAAGGAGATTAAAATGAATTTTAAGAATCATAAGGGTAGAGAGAGAGTAGTCGTGACAGGGACTGGTGTCGTTAGTCCTATAGGATTGGATTCGAATAGTTTCTGGACGGGACTTGTGGCGGGTGCAAATGGAGCAGCGGAGATTACAGCTTTTGATCCAGCTGAATCCAAAGTGAAATTGGCTGCGGAGCTCAAGGCGTTTGACCCTATGGATTATTTCAACCGTAAGGATGTCAGGCGGATGGACCGATCCACTCAAGTAGGGATTATTGCTACCCGAGAAGCTGTAAAAATGGCAGGCCTAGAAAGTTATGATGGAGATCCTTACCGTGCTGGTACCATACTAGGTACAGGTATAGGGGGGTTCATTACAATTCAAGATGAGTTAAAAAATTATCATACCAAGGGACCACGTTTTATTTCCCCGCTTTTTATCCCAACATTTATTGCCAATATGACACCGGGGAGAATTGCGATGGAGTTTCCATTTTATGGTGCCAATTATACAGTTACATCGGCTTGTGCTTCGGCAACCCATGCAATCGGAGAAGCGTTTCAGAAAATTACGAACGGCTATCTGGATGTCTGTATCACAGGTGGTTTCGAAGCGGTGATCAATGAATCGGCCATTGCAGGCTTTGCAAATATGACAGCGCTTACTACGGAAACGGATCCAGAGCTGGCGTCAAGACCATTTGATCGGGAACGCAGTGGTTTTCTAATGGGTGAAGGAGCAGGGATACTTGTTTTAGAGAGTCTTGAGAGTGCGGTAAAAAGAGGTGCACATGTTTTGGCTGAAATTACAGGGTATGGTGCTACGGCTGACGGATATCACATTACCAGTCCAGACCCTGAAGGAAAAGGTGATGGTATGGCTATTACGCTCGCCTTACAAGATGCGGGGAGAAATCCTGAGGAAGTTGACTATGTCAATGCACATGGTACTTCCACCCCACTGAATGACAAGTATGAAACGATTGCTATGAAAAATGCTCTAGGACAAAGAGCTTATGAAATTCCAATTAGTTCGATAAAGGGCAATACTGGCCATCTATTGGGTGCAGCGGGTGCAGTCGAAGCTATTGCTACTATTAAGATGATTGAAGACTCTCTAGTTCCTAGGGTAAGAGGCCTAGTAAATAAGGATGAAGCATGTGATTTGGATTATGTGCTAGGGGAAAATCGTTCACATGCAATTTCTCTTGCGTTGTCTAACAACTTAGGCTTCGGTGGACAAAATGCTGTGGTATGTATAGAGAAATACCAGGAGGCGTAAATGGATATCAATATTGAAGAATTACGCAAAGTCTTGAAAGCAATGGAAGATTTCCAAGTTACGGAACTTCAGTACGAAAATCTATATCTGAAACGTGCAGTAGAGAAAGCTTTACGTGTGGAAACGCAGGCTGATCCTGAAACTTCTGTCCAAGCAGAAGCTACAGATGATAGGCAAGAGCAAAAAGGAGAAACAATTCCTTCTCCTGTTGTGGGTGTTTTCTATAGTGCGCCTGGGCCTGAACAAGCGCCATTCGTCGAAGTGGGTTCTGTCGTTGAAGAGGGGGATGTGCTCTGTATTATAGAGGCTATGAAGCTTATGAATGAAGTAACTGCGCCACGGGCAGGTACGATTACGGACATCCTAGTAAGTACCGGACAAAAAGTCGAATACGGACAAGATCTGTTCGTTATAGAATAGTGAGGTTTCGTTATGTCAATCGCTAATCAAGAAGATATTAAGAAAATTTTACCCCATAGAGACCCATTTCTACTCATCGATTCAATTGAAGAAATGAGCGAAGAAAAGATTGTGGGCACTGCAGATGTTCTCGATACGGATTTCTGGGTGCCAGGACATTTTCCACAAGAACCTGTAATGCCAGGAGTGTTGATCTGTGAGGCTATTGCTCAGGTAGGCGCTTATTATGTTTTATCCAAACCTGAATATGAAGGCAAAATTGCTTATTTCGGTCGGATGGATAAAGTGAAATTTAAGCAGAAGGTTGTCCCAGGAGATACCCTTCGTATAGAAGTAAAAATAGGTGAGATGAGAGGGCCTGTTGGCTTCGGTAGTGGCAAGGCTTATGTCGGGGACAAATTGGCGTGTTCACTGGATATGACTTTTGCTATCGGGGATGCGGAGTAGGAGTACACATGTTTCGTAAAATTCTCATTGCAAATCGAGGAGAAATTGCTGTTGCGGTAATTAGAGCTTGTAGAGATATAGGAATACGTACGGTTGCTGTGTATTCAGAGGCCGATCGCGATGCGTTGCACGTGCAAATTGCAGACGAAGCCATTTGTATTGGACCAGCGCCTTCTATAGATTCCTATTTAAATGCTCAAGCGATCTTAGCCGCTGCAAACATTTCTGGTGCAGAAGCCATTCATCCTGGATTTGGATTTCTCTCTGAAAATCCAGCTTTCGCACGTATGTGTAAGAAGGTAGGCGTGAAATTTATTGGCCCATCTCCAGAAAGCATGCAGATCATGGGCGATAAGGCTACGGCTAAGCATACAGCACATGAAGCGGGCGTGCCCGTCGTTCCAGGAAAAGATGCTTTACCTGATAATATTTCGGATGCCCAAGCCTATGCACAAGAAATAGGTTTCCCACTAATTATTAAGGCCGCTTCTGGTGGCGGAGGTCGTGGAATGCGTATTGTAGAGGATATTGGCGACGTGCCTAGAGCCTTCTTAGCTGCAAAACAAGAAGCAAAAGTAAGTTTCGGTGACGACCGTGTTTATATGGAACGTTTTATTAAGAATCCTCGTCATGTGGAAGTGCAAATACTTGCGGATTCTTATGGTAATGTCCTGCATCTAGGGGATAGGGATTGCTCTCTACAGAGAAGAAATCAAAAAATTCTTGAGGAAGCACGCTGTGCTTTTTTAGATGAAGATGTGCGACAGAGAATGTATGAAACATCCGTCAACTTAGCAAAACATGTGCATTATGAAGGCGTAGGTACGCTTGAATATCTTGTGGAACCGAGTGGAGCATTTTATTTTATGGAAATGAACACTCGTATTCAGGTAGAACACCCCATAACGGAACTGGTATCAGGTGTTAATCTGCTTCAAGAGCAAATCCGAGTCGCATATGGCGAACGATTGAATCTACGACAAGAGGATATTGTTTTCCGTGGCCATGCTCTAGAATGCCGAATAAATGCGGAGAATGTACAACAGAATTTTCGCCCCTCTCCAGGCACCATAGACGCCTTACTTATACCTGGTGGCTATGGCGTTAGAATAGATACCGCTATGTATCAGGGCTATACGATTCCACCTTATTATGATTCCCTTTTGGCCAAAGTCATCGTCCACGGGAAGGATAGACTTGAGGCTATCAATCGTATGCGTAGAGCACTCACAGAATTATCCATAGTAGGGGTAGAAACGAATATAGATTTTCATCTTGAAATTCTTAGAGATGGTGAATTTATTAGTGGTCAATACGATATCCAATATCTTGAACGAAAACTCCCACAGTTCCTCGAAAATTTAAGTAGGTAAAATAAATGGCAAAAGACTTATTCTCTAATTTAAGAAAACGTGTAGAACAAGAAAGTATCATCTCTGAAGCAATACAGAGTCAACAAATGACATATTTAAATAAAGAGGAAGAGGAAAGCAAACGTAGACCTCTCTCTTATCAACAACCTATACCCGATGACATGTGGATACGCTGTCCATCTTGTAATGGCGCTATGTTCAAGGAAGACTTCGAACAAAACGATAATGTTTGCCTTCTGTGTAACCATCACTTTCGAATTCATGCATGGGAGAGGATTTGGCTTGTTTCTGACCGTGGGAGCTTCGAAGAAATGGATAAGACTATCTCACCAGGTAATCCTATTGATTTCGATGGATACGAGGAGAAGATTTCTAGACTCCAAGCGGAAACGGGTTTACAAGAAGCCATCATTACAGGGCGTGCTACTATAGGTGGATATCCAGTCTATTTAGGCGCTATGGACTCGCGTTTTATTATGGGTTCTATGGGGCAAGCACTAGGAGAGAAAGTGGTACGGCTTTTTGAGAAAGCAACGGAGGAGCGATTACCTGTCATCATTTTTGCAGTTTCTGGTGGAGCACGCATGCAAGAAGGAATTGTTTCACTCATGCAAATGGCCAGTACATCGGCAGCCGTTGCCAAACACAGCGCACAAGGACTGTTATTTATTTCCTTCATGACCGATCCTACAACAGGAGGCGTGACCGCAAGTTTTGCTTCTCTAGGAGATGTTATTCTTTCAGAACCAGGGACTATTATTGGATTTGCTGGTCGCCGAGTAATTGAAGGTACGATATCTGAAAAACTACCAGAAGACTTCCAACGTGCAGAGTTTCAGGAGCAGCACGGGTTCCTAGATGCAATTGTCCATCGCTCTGAAATTAAGAAAGTCGTGACCAATCTCTTGTCTTATCATCAGCCCTCTTCATTGTCTACAAAACAAGAAAGTGCAGGAGGCGAGGTGCTTCGATGTGGAGAAGAAGCGATTCCAGAAACCAAAGCTTCAGTATGTCTAGAACTCATCCGCCATAAGAATCGCCCCACTATCATGCAATATTTACCTCTAATCTTCGATGATTATATTGAGTTAAAAGGTGACCGGCTTTTTGCTGATGATCCGGCTATCTGGGGTGGTTTAGCCCACCTAAATGGGCAAGCAGTTACGGTTATAGCGGAGCGCAAAGGCCGCACCATAGATGAAAATAAACACTGTAATTTCGGTATGCCACACCCCGAAGGGTATCGCAAGGCCCTTCGCCTTATGAAACAAGCAGAGAAATTCGGTCGTCCTATACTTACGTTTGTCGATACAGCCGGTGCCTACTGTGGAATCGGAGCAGAAGAAAGAGGCCAAGGTTTAGCAATAGCGAAGAATCTAGCGAAAATGTCACAACTGACTGTTCCCATCATTTCTGTTATTATCGGCGAAGGAGGGAGCGGAGGAGCGCTAGGAATAGCCGTTTGTGATCGCTTAGGTATGCTCTCAAATAGTATTTACTCAGTTATTTCACCACGAGGCTTTGCTTCTCTAATATGGAAGGATCAGAGTTTAGAGAAGGATGCGGCAGATATCATGCATATTACAGCTAAGGATTTATGCGCATTAGGGATTGCAGACTTCGTTATTGTAGAAGAAGATGAAGGTGCACATGCGTCTGTAGAGAAGACTGCATTAGGCATTAAGACGTTTTTTCTTAGGGCTTTGGCCGAAGTGCGAAGCAATAATTTAATCGAAGAGCGTTATGCCAAATATCGCAATCTGGGTCCGTTTTACCGAAGCTAAGGCGATTAGGAGGGATTTCTAATGTCCTATGACAAGGAAGAACTTGTGCTACTTGCTGAAGGTTCTTATATAGAAATCACTATGCAAGAGAATATATTGCGAAATAATAAGATTCCTTGTTTAGTTCGCAGTGTATATGGACAGGGGTTTGTTTTGCATGCGGGTTCTCTCTTAGAAACTTATAGATTATTTGTATATGGTGCAGATTGGGAAGAGGCCTCAGAATTGTTAGGCATTTTAGATTTATCAGACCTATAGCCTGTAAATTTATTTGCGAATCATTCGCAAATCAGTTATTATGCTGATGATGGATGAGTTTTAGGATTTGAGGGCTATGGCGAGAGAGATTTTTGATGTGCAAGAACTTAGCTTCCACTATGCAGATACGCCTGTATTGAGAAGTGTAAATATGCAAGTATTTGAAGGCGACTTTATTGCGCTTCTGGGATCGAACGGTGCAGGTAAGAGTACATTGCTACGCTTATTATTAGGAGAGTTACCGGCGAGGTCTGGTCAGATTAGACTTTTTGGACAAGATATTTCCAAATTCAAGGAATGGAATCAAGTACAATATATTGCTCAGAGAAATGACGATTTTAATCCGGATTTTCCTGCCAGTGTGTTGGAAGTGGTGGTTGCAAACTTATATAAGAAAATTCCTATGTTTCGTCCGTTTAGAAGAAGTGACTATCAAAAGGCGAGGGAAGCCCTAAGTTTATGTAATGTAGAACACTTGGAGAATAAACGTATTGGTGAGCTTTCGGGTGGGCAAATGCAGCGTGTGTTTCTTGCTAGAGCACTGGTGAATGAAGCAAAAGTACTCATTATGGATGAGGCGACTTCAGGTATAGATTCACATTCGGAGCATCTTATTTATGATTTGTTACAAAAACTTAGAGAAGAAGAGAAGCTAACGGTTATTATGGTCACCCATGATTTGGGCCAAGCTATGAAGCAAGGTTCTAGATTACTGGCATTAGGGCAAGATGGAATCTTCGAGTTCCCTGTTGAAGATGCTATGAATCCTGTTTTTTTGTCGAAGCTCTATGGCTATTCAGGGGATAAGGTGCAGTAGTATGTGGGAGTTATTTTCGTTTCAGTTTATGCGCAATGCTTTTCTCGTTGCAATTTTTGTTGGAGCAGCTTGTGCTTGTATAGGTCAAGTAATTGTACTCAGACGTCAGGCTAATTTAGGAGATGCGCTCTCCCATTCCGCATTGGCGGGTGTTGCAATGGGCGTAGTAATTTCAATTAATCCCAGTGTCATGTCAATTCTTACAACCGCTCTTGCTGCGGTCATTCTTGAGCTTATTCGGAGATTATTTCCGAGATATGCGGAGATCTCTACGGCAGTGCTTATGGCCTTGGCGGTAGGTTTAGCAGCTATATTCTCAGGTTTTGCAGGATCTGGCCAGAGCTTCCAGTCTTATCTCTTCGGGTCAATTGTTGCTATTTCACCTACTGATAGGAATATTTCTATTGTAATTTCAAGTGTGGTTATTCTCTTGTCGTTATTATTCTATAAGGAATTATTCTTCATTAGTTTCGATAAACGCAGTGCTCGACTAGCAGGGATTAAGACGTCTATGGTGGAAATACTGTTCACTTTACTTATTGCGCTTACTATAGGCATTGCGTCACGAAGCGTAGGGACGTTAGTCATATCGTCACTCTTGGTGCTTCCTTACGCTACCGCCATGCAACTGCATGTGAATTATAGGAAGACTTTGTACCTGGCCATAATGATTTCAATATTTAATGCGAGTTTCGGCATTATTGCCTCTTATTATTTAAATATTGCACCGGGAGGCGCTATTGTTGTATTAAGTGTCATCATGATGTTTATTCTAACGGCTTTGGCGAGAGCGACGCGTGCAATGAAAGGAGTCTAGTGGTGGATATCGACAATATTTTAAATGCCTATGGACTCAGGAAGACTAGAGCGCGTATAGCGATTCTAGAAGTCCTCTTAGAGCAACATAAACCGCTGACCGCACAGACACTCTTACAGTTGGTGCAAGAGCGCTATGGTGATGAAGATTTATGGCTTAGTACGGTGTACAGGAATCTAGAACAGTTTATGGAAAAACGTATGGTCCAGAGTATATCGCAGCCGGATGCGGATACACAGCTCTATCGCTTATCTCTAGGAAAGCATAACCATTATGCCATTTGTGAAGCGTGTCATCGGGAAATTCCTCTGGATATTTGTCCTCTAGACACAATTGATCAGGACTTAAAACGTCAAGGGTTTACACCTACAGGACATGTTCTAGAGATTTTCGGTATTTGTAAGGCTTGTCGACTACAGGCTAATCGTTAATTTCTAGTAGACGTAGACCTTCGTTTTTCTCAAGTGCCCATGTAATGGCCCAATCGGATTCACATAATAAAACCCACGCATCGAAATGGTCCTTGACCAGGAGGCTCGTACTCGTAATGTTTAGTTCTTCTGGATTGGTAATGGTGGCATTATCTGTAAATTGTATCCAGCGCGCATAACGATAGAGTAAGGGTGTCTTCGTTATTAAGACGTTATATTCATCCTTTAGCCTCTGTTCTAGAACGTCGAACTGTAAGACACCGACAACACCAACGACAAATGTTTCGGTACCAATATCCGCTTCTTTGTACATCTGGATGGTACCTTCTTGTGCGAGTTGCTCCATACCTTTTAGATACTGTTTGCGTTTGAGGGAGTCTTTGGCAGCAATACGAGCGAAATGCTCGGGTGGGAAGACTGGAATGTCTTCGAAATCGACTTCGGCTCCAGGAGAACATAATGAATCGCCTATGCGAAAATGCCCAGGATCGAATAGACCTATAATATCTCCAGCATAGGCCTCGTCTACAGTTTTATGGTCTTGGGCCATAAATTGTTGGGGTTGTTGTAGCCTGATGTTCTTGTCATTTCGTGTATTAATAACAGGCATATCCTTTTCGAATTTCCCGGAAACTATACGCAAGAAGGCGAGTCTATCTCTATGCCCAGGATTCATATTGGCTTGAATCTTAAATACAAAACCACGAAACTGAGGATCATAGGGATCGACCATTCCATGATCACTCATACGTCCACTAGGAGCGGGTGCCATTTCTAAGAAATAACGCAAGAAGGTTTCCACTCCAAAGTTGGTAATCGCTGAGCCGAAAAACATAGGGCTAAGTTCGCCATTTAATACGCGGTCCAGGTCGAAATCATCACCGGCAATATCGAGTAGCTCAATATCATTTTGTAAATCTTCGTGATAGTTCGCACCAATAAGTTCACTTAATTCAGGGTCATCGATGGATTTCACACGGACTTGAACTTTGCTTGCTCCATGATCATTGCTACTAGGGTCGAAACGTTCCACTTCTTTGGAACGACGATTGTATACACCTTTGAAATCACCGAAGATTCCTATGGGCCAATTGAATGGAATTGCTTGAATGCCTAAAACCTTTTCGATCTCATCCATTAAGTCGAAAGGGTTCCTAGCTGCTCTATCCATTTTATTGATAAAGGTAAATATCGGAATTCCGCGCATACGGCAGACTTGGAAGAGTTTAATGGTTTGAGGTTCTACACCTTTGGCACCATCAATAAGCATAACTGCAGCATCGGCTGCAACTAGGGTACGATACGTATCTTCTGAGAAGTCTTGGTGCCCTGGCGTATCTAAGATATTAATGGTGAAACCGTCATAGTGGAACTGCATGACCGACGACGTAACGGAAATGCCTCTTTGCTTCTCGATCTCCATCCAGTCCGATGTGGCATGTCGAGATGCCTTACGGGCACGAACAGAACCTGCTTCTCGGATAGCGCCACCATAAAGCAAAAATTTCTCTGTAATAGTCGTCTTACCTGCGTCTGGATGGGAAATAATGGCAAAGGTCCGACGTTTCTGGATTTCATCTTGTACTTGGGTCATATAATAGCTCCTCGCATTTCTAGCGGGTATATTTTAGCGTGTTCTACCTTGATTAACAAGTGTTAGGAATCCTTTGCGGTAGCTAGAACTTTACGTACAAAGTCTCTGGCCTCTTCTATAGAACGTTGGCCACTTTTCTCGGCATGGGCAATGGCTTTCTCTCTTAAATCTTCAGGCGGAATCTTGATATTTTCAATTCTTGCTAATTGGTAGATGGTATCTATATACTGTTCCTCGTTCATAGCGTTATAGTTTAAGCGTAGTCCGAAGTGCTGCAAGAAATTATGTGAAATCTTATTGGCATCTTTATCCGAAGAATCTTCAACACGTATGGGCAAGAAACGTTTAACTCTTGAGGATAAGCAAAATAAAACATTCTTAGGCAGTACATGGCTATAGCCTTCGAGCATATGTCTGAATTCTAAGAAAGCATAGTCATCGTGTACGAAATTCACATCATCGATAAAAATCAAGAACCGAAGTGGAGAGAGTTGGAGTTCTCGGAATAGATAGGGAAGCGTTGGAACATTATCTTGACGAATCCAAATTAGACGTAAACCTTGATTCTCGAATTGTGCTAATTGTGCCTTGATCCCATCTTCTTTACCTAAACCTCGATCACCATACATAAGAATATGGCTTTGTTCCCCTGTTTTGAGAAAATGTTCAATATGTTGGCTTAATTTCTTGAAGTTTCCATTGTAATCGAAGATGTCTTCTGGTCTCACCCAGTCCCAGTGCACTAGACCTTTTAACATAAATTCTTCTAAGTACATCACAGGATACATAGAAGGAAGACCTGATCCATTCGCGAGAAAGTACTGTTGCCAAAGAGCGAAATCGGGTTGTTCTAATTTCCATACGGTTTGGACAAGCCTAATAAATGCATCGGTATACGCTCTAGGTTTTCTAGGTAAAACTTGTCCTACATCATATATGGGAAGGGTGTTCAGATTACTTTCTTCTTCTATGTAGCGTGAGAGCTGGGCACCATCTAATTTCATGGCCACGAAGAGCAGAAATAATTCACGCTGTAAAGCATGACGCCAACCCGCGTTTTGTACCATGTTTTCATGGAAAGGATTATCGGAGACCACGATTTGCTCCATGAGCCAAAAAGCCCAGGACTGATTTACACTGTTCTTCATCAGGGAGCGATTCCAGCTTGAATATGCTAGGCGAATTTGTGTTTCGTCTCCATTATCTATTTCATACAGCACGTCTATATAATGCTGCATAGGTTCTTGTGCTAATATATTTTGAAAATACACAAGGGATTCCAGTTCAAGAGCGAATTCTTCTGGCTCAATGTCACGGGTTTGTAGTCTGTAGTCCATGTGTTTACCTTCCTATTACAATTTTATATCCTGTATTATAATAGACATAAAGAAATATTTAAGGGGATTTTATGGCGGGACATTCAAAATGGAATAATATTAAGAGACGTAAGGGTGCAGCGGATGCGAAACGTGGTAGGATTTTTACGAAAATTGGTCGGGAAATTCAAGTCGCAGTGCGAGAAGGTGGACCAGACCCGGAACTTAACACCCGTTTGCGCGATGCGGTGAATAATGCCAAAGCGAATAATATGCCCAATGACACCATAGCGAGAAGTATTAAGAAGGCAAGTGGTGAGGACAATGCTGGAGACTACGAAGAAATTCGATATGAGGGTTATGGTCCCTCTGGTGTCGCTATTATTGTTAAAACATTAACTGATAACCGTAATCGTACGGCTGGTGAAGTAAGGCACGCATTTGATAAACACGGAGGAAACTTAGGAACGACAGGTAGTGTAAGTTTCATGTTTGAAGATAAGGGTGAAATATATCTTGAAGCAGATAATGTTATAGAAGATAATTTATTTATTACGGCTCTAGATGCAGGAGCAGAAGATGTCTTGAATTTAGATCAAGCCTTTCTAGTTAGCACATCGCCGCAAGCGTTCGAGGTTGTTAGACAAACTCTAGAAGATGAGGGCTATACCCTAGCGGATGCCAGTGTGGGGCCTGTAGCAAATAATACGGTAAAATTATCCGAAGAAGATCAAATACGGATGGAGAAATTATTAGAGCAATTAGAAGATAGTGACGACGTACAAGAGATTTACCATAATTGGGAAGAGGAATAGGGGGAAGTAGGATTTGGCCTTTCATTTTCCGTTTTTCAATCGAGAGAAAAACCAAAAAAGAAGGACTAGAGAAGCACTAGAACAAGGAAAACTTCGTTCTGAGCGCATCTCAAGTGCTCCTAATGCACTGCCTCAGCAATTACCGAATACAAAGGACCCTAGAACCATCGTAAAACAATTTCAAAATGGTACACGTCATGGAATTGAGAGAAATCAAGACCTGCATGTACCGTATGAATCCAATCGTAATGTGCGCAGAAGAGAAGAGTTTTTTGACTCCCTCACGCATTTGAATCCTCTCGATCGTATTGTAGATGCAGTCGATAAGAGACAGAGTACAGAAGAAGAAATCCAACGCTCCATACAAAAACGTATTTTATCTCGAGTAAAAGTTATTGCATTTGTAGGTGGACCTGGAACAGGTAAATCGACGAAGGCTATTCAAGTGGCTTCATTAAGAAATATTGAATTCTTCATTGACGATGGGCTTCTGATTGAAGGCGGCACGATTATTGCGGGTTCTTCCGCTAAAAAAGCTTCTACGAAGATTGAATCTGTCCGGCAGGCCATTTTCTATGATGATTCTCGTGCGGCGAATATGCGACGTACCTTGTTGGAGCGAAAACCTGATAAGCTCATGATTTTAGGGACGTCGGATGGCATGATTCTGAAGATCTGTGAGCGGCTTTGGCTAAATAAACCTCTAGAAACCATAAGAATCGAAGACGTGAGTAGCCCAGAAGAACGGCGTATAGCTAAAACGACTAGACAAACGCAAGGTTCCCATACGATACCTGTTCCGAGTATGGAAATTAAACATGAGTTCTCAGGTTACTTCCAAGATCCATTGAAATTCGTGAGTCGAAGGCGTAGGGATAAGGTCAATACGCAAATACAAGGTGAAACGGAACGGACGGTGGTCAGGCCGACTTTTTCCAGTCTAGGGAAATATTTAATTACGGATGAAGCACTTGCCTCATTATTACGAATTTTGCTAGAAAACGTCCAGGGCTTATGTGAAGTTCTAAGAGTTGAAGTACAAAAAGAAGTTTACGGTGCGGTGCTTTTTATCGAGTTATCATTATACTATGGATATAATGCGCAAGAAGTCATGCAGGAAGTACAAGATATTATCAGTGAGCAGGTGGAAAATTATACGGCAATCAATATCTTATCGGTAAATGTGAGTTGCCGTAAGGTTATCGATGCAAGAAAACACCACAACGCTTCTTAAGTGAATAGAGGAAAAAGGATATGGCAAAACAAGAAAAAATTTATACGATCCCCGTTAATGACGCATTTAACCAAGTGGAGAAGTGTCCCTTGTGTGCTCTGGCAAATTGGCAAGATGATAATCTTATAGATTTTTATCTCGGTCCATCGCTTATGGAAGCCGATCATCGTCAAGTTACGAATGCAAAAGGATTCTGTAAGAATCATTTACATAAATTATATGATTCTCAGAAGAACCGTCTTGGTTTAGGCTTGATGTTACATACACATTTACAAGACCTGTCACATACTATCTTGCCCGCCATAGAAAAGCTTAAACCTTCTGAGACAAAGGGCGGGTTTTTCAAGAAGGGTTCGTCCTGGCAAGAAGATGTCCAAGCATTGGCCAGAGAGATTCAAGCTCGGGAAGCCTCTTGCACGATATGCGATCGTATAGAAGATACGATGAAAAGGTATCGTGAAGTGATATTTCATCAATATAAGACAGACGACGATTTCAGACAGAGATTCCAAGAAAGTCAGGGGTTTTGTCTCAAGCATATGGCCTTTTTGATAGAAGGATCAGCAGAACATTTGAAAAAAGAGGAGGCTGATGTATTCCTTGAGGCTATGGCTACGTTACATAAACCTCTATTCGCGGAATTAACAGGGGATGTCGAGTGGTTCACCCTCAAATTCGATTATAGAAATCAAGATGCTCCATGGAAAAACAGCAAAGATGCTTTGCCTAGAGCCATTAAAAGATTAGAAGGAGAAGAGAATTTTTAAGATGGAAAAGACAAGAGCAAAAGTAGATGAGCTTTACTTTAATGATGTGAGTTTTTCGTATGAATATCAAATGCTTGCAGAAGAGAATTCCCGTGGTGGCAAACTAATCTATATACAAAAACCTTATTTGGGTGCCAAAGACACGCCTGAAGGACGTGCATCCCTTGCTCAAGTCGTTTCCGAACTTGCTACTCAGGAGGAGTTTGCTTCTCCTTTCCTTCTTGTAGCGGATGCCTGTGCATGCCTAGAAGAAAACCATCCTTGTTATAAAGATTGGACGAAGTTATTTCAATTAGAAGGTCTCGTATATAGCCAAGAATCTTGTACAAGTGAAGAAGTTAAGGAATTATGTAAAGATGTAAAATTGGTTAATGAAGCACAAATTGCAGAACTCCTACTTCATCATGAAGTATTGACTTTGGCGTAAGCATTCATTAAGCGAGTAGAAAAACCTTACAAGATTTTTTCTGAAAACTTAAATTCTCAATTTTCTAATATCTAGACGATAAGTTGAAAATTAAATTTGAGCTGTGATACAATTAAATTTGTAAAACCGAATAATATAACGGAAAATCTAGAGGACGTCAAGTGCTCGGAAATATGCACATTCTACACTAGAGACAATTCAAGGAGGAAGCTATACATGGACAAGAGGAACATCACGAAGGAAATTAATTTAGAAATGGATGATCCTTGTGTTGATGCCGTTGTAAAACGCTTGAAGTTAGAGTTATTAACTTTGCGACATATCGGAATAAAAAAGGTGAAGATCGTGCATGGTGTTGGTGTAATTGCAGATGGTTCCACTGTACAAAATGCCGTACGTTCTGAATTGTTTGAGATGGCTAGAGCAGAGAAGATTCAAGCATTTTGTCCAGGAGAACAATTCGGGCCATTTGAAGCAAAGGGGAAATTTATTAGTGAGCTCGATCCCAGCTTCAGAGAAGATGAGGACTGGGCAAAAAGTAATCGAAATATTACGATGGTGTCCTTATAAACCATGAGCGAGTCTAATCCTATTATTGAGAATCCCTGGCAAAATTTCATACATCAATGCCAAGTCTGTACGGCATGTCCATTATCTAAGAATAGAACACATGCCGTAGTTTATCGTGGAAGTGTACAAGCTCCGCTCTTAATTATAGGAGATGGTCCTAGAGAAGAAGAGGATGTAGAAGGTATTCCCTTGGTAGGTGAGACTGGGGCAGTTATTAATAATCTTCTATCCGCATTAGATATTTCTGAAACCTATTTCCATATTACAAATATTGTAAAGTGTCGGTTAGAAGCGAATAGTATACCTACTATCGATGAAGCAAGGGCTTGTAGAACCCATCTAAATGAACAGTTTAAATTTGTCCGACCACAAGTCATTATGCTTCTAGGTTCAACTGCTTACCAGTATTTTACCGGAGACCTAGATAGTCCATTTGAACAGATAAGAGGACAGTGGATAAAAAAGGGCCCATACTGGATTATGGCAACGATTCATCCCAATGCGATTTTGCAAGATACGAGTTTGAGAGCTGCCCTATGGCAAGATGCAAAAGCCATACGTAAAAAAATGGAAAATCTAGGAATTCTGGATCAGTTGAAAATTTGAGGAAATCATGCACGACATATTTGAACATTTAGCGATTGAGCTTTCTATTACTAGGAAGCAAGTATTACATGCTGTTAATCTTTTAGACCAAGGGAATACGGTACCATTTATTGCCCGTTATCGTAAAGAAGTGACAGGAAACCTAGACGATGAGACTTTACGTCTGTTGGAGAGAAGTTTAAGTCAACTTCGCACACTAGAAGCAAGAAAAGATGAAGTGTTTCGATTAATTGGGGACAAACTGGATGCGTCTTTGGAAAGAGCGATAGTATCGGCTAGTTCTCTTAGTCAGCTTGAAGATATTTATAGGCCTTTTAGGCCCAGACGAGAGACGAGAGCAAGTAGAGCAAAAGAAGCAGGACTCTTGCCTTTGGCTAAAATTTTACAAAACCCAGAAGCTTCTACAGAAGACTTCCTAGGAGCATGGCAAGACTATCAATCTTCAGCGTATGCAACAGAAGATGAAGTGCTTCAAGGCGCCAAGGATATCGTTGCAGAAGCTCTAGCGGATAGTCCACAAGTACGTGGGAAAATTAAAGATTTGTTACATAACGAAGCTTTTCTTGTGGCCAAAGGCAGGAAAGGCGAAGCTCTAGATAACTATCAATCTTATGAGAATTTTGTTCAGCCAATAGGTAAGTTGAAATCTTATCAGGTGTTAGCACTGAATCGAGGAGAAAAAGAGAAGAAACTCCAAGTGAAACTTGAGACGGATCACATAGATGTTCCACAAGTACTCTTAGGTTTCTTCCGCTATGCCTCTGAGAAGCAACCACTTCTACATAATGTAACGGAAGATACTTGGAAGAGGTTACTTAAACCATCATTGGAAAATGAGATAAGGAATTCTTTAACCACTATGGCTGAAGAGGATGCTATGGAAGTTTTCTCTAAGAATTTAAAGTCTTATCTGCTTGATAATCCTCTCCCTGGGAAAATTGTAATGGCACTGGATCCTGGTTTCCGGAATGGTTGTAAAGTGGCTATTGTGGATGTTTATGGCAATGTATTAGACGTTTATGTCGTTTATCCTGTATCCTCACAAGCTAAGGCTGAAGAAGCGAAACGTACTCTTGCGCAATCGATTGATCGGTATAAGGTTGAAATCGTTGCTATTGGCAATGGCACAGCAACTCGAGAAACTGAAGATTTTTTCACGGCTTTTCTAGAAGAGACAGGTTATGAACTAGACTATCTAATCGTAAATGAGGCAGGTGCATCCGTATATTCCGCATCTGAACTTGCAAGCCAAGAATTTCCAGATATGGATGTTTCCTTGAGAAGTGCAGTTTCTCTGGCGAGAAGGGTGCAAGATCCTTTGGCCGAACTGGTCAAAGTTGAACCCCAAGCTCTAGGTGTTGGACAGTATCAACACGATATGAATCAAAAAGCTCTAGCATTGCGTCTAGGTGCTGTAGTGGAGGATTGTGTGAATCAGGTGGGCTGTGATGTGAATACGGCATCGCAAGCCCTATTGGAACACATTGCTGGAATAAATACAACTCTGGCACAAAATATTGTTCAGTACCGTGAGGCAAATGGACCTTTTCGTTCCAGAGAAGAACTTAAGCAAGTTCCTAGATTAGGAGCAAGAAGTTTCTTGCAATGTGCGGGTTTCTTGCGGGTCATAGAGGGTGATGAACCCCTCGACAATACGTTTATCCATCCTGAATCGTATGGAGCCGTGCGTAAGTTGCTGAAACTAATGGACTCTACGATCGAAGAGAGCCGATATTTCGATATGACAGTGGAACAGAAGAAAAATATGCGTGACGCTATAGGCTTAGGTCAAGATACATTCGAAGATGTGCTACTTGCTCTGGCCAAACGAGGCTTAGACCCTAGAGATGTGAAGTCTATTCCTAAACGTAGTGCGTTAGTGAAAGATATTAAAGATGTTCGGATAGGTATGACCTTACCTGGAGTCGTTCGAAATGTGACACAGTTTGGAGCATTTGTGGATATCGGTGTACATCAGGATGGCTTGGTACATATTTCTGAAATATCTGAACAATTTGTCGATGATCCCCATAGATTCTTCCAGGCCGGCCAAAGAGTCGACGTCCATGTCATTGACGTGGATGTCGAGCGTAAGCGCATTTCTCTCTCTACAAAAGGGCTTATTGAAGTCGGAAAATAACAAATTTCTCATAGAGGTCAAATAAGTTAGGTAGGAGTATGCGGTCTTCCATCTCAAAAGGTGTATCTTCTGTAAGATATCGTGTGAATTCTTTCATAGGATAGTAGAGGATTATGTCTACTGACCTGGGATATTCTTGAATAGAAGCTATGATGTTTTCTACAACTTGCTTGAAGATGGAGATATCGAAAGGGTTAAAGAAATAAAAGATATTGTCTTGAGGTTTAATGGTATAGGTTTCTGCAAAGCATAAATTCAAGTCGATTTTGGCAAGATTAGAAGCTTTCTTATAGCGATAAGACTGATAATTCTCTTCTAACATGGCAAATACTTCTGCATTGGCTTCAATACCACTCACTGGGATTTGGAAACGGTCGTGTACGTAGAACAATACTCTGCCCTTACCACAGCCAAAATCCACGAATTGATCCCCTTCATGAATTTTATATTTTTTAAAGAGAATATCTAAATATTTATAAGGTGTAGGCTCATAGCGGTTAAAAAGCCCTCTATGGTCATGCCAATCATAGTTTCCGAGTGTATCGATTCCTAGGTTTTGTTCAAACTTGTGTTCCATAATTGAAATAGCCTCATTCATGCATTCTCATTTTATTAGTATAACAGTTATTATAGAATGCCAATTGAATATTCAGTTGTATGAGTGAGATAAGAAACAACAATATATATTAAAATGGATTAAATATCTGGTATGAACTACTATAATCATTGCGAACATATCTTTTATAAAGTTTAGTGCTAGTTTTCAATTATCTCTTAACAAACTTATTTATTAATATGGAATGCTAATTGAAAAAGTTAGTACAAAGGAATCTCAAAAGTGAATTGACGAATCTAATAGTACTATGCTATTATTCCATTTGCGTCAAAAGTTAAATGTGGAGAGTTGGCTGAGCTGGTTGAAGGCGCACGACTGGAAATCGTGTAAACGTGATGAGCGTTTCGAGGGTTCGAATCCCTTGCTCTCCGCCATATGATGAATAATCAAATGATAAACCTCTGAAATCTTGATATTTCAGGGGTTTTCGTTTTTAAATTAATAGACCTACCAGGCGAAAACCCTCAACTCGGGCTAACGCTCGATGTCAATATTCATGTAAGTCTTTATAATAATATACAGCCAACTGTGTGCGGTCGCGAATCTCCATTTTCTCTAAGATGATGGAGAGATAATTTCTAATGGTTCCTTCGGAGAAGTGTAGGTGCTGAGCAATTTCCTTGTTATTCATGCCTTCGGCGATAAGTTGAACAATTTTCCATTCTTTTTCATTTAGTTTATGAAATTTAGAATGTGGTGCGATTGGTCTAGCGATATTTTGATTGCGTTTAGTACCTGAGCTCGTGTCTAGAGTGAATTTATCTACGATTTCATCGCCGAACACTCTTTGGCCACTGTAAATGGCAAGTAGTGCAGGAACTAATTGTTTCACGCTGGATTTCATTAAGTAGCCTTTAGCCCCAATGCGCAAGGCGGTAATTATGTATTCGTCATTAAGGAATGTAGTGAGATACAGTAGTTTAGCCTGTGGGAATTCTTCTAGAATTAATTTCCCCGCCTCTAGCCCATCCATTTCTGGCATTTGGATATCTAGTAAGAGTAGATCAGGTTGGTATTGACGATATAAAGCTATTGCTTCTTGGCCTGATTTTCCTTGGGCGAGGACTCGGATACGCGCATCGCCTTTTTCGATAATTAAAGTTAAACTCTCTGCAACGATCGGATCGTCATCAATGATTATTATTCTCATGATTTTTCCTCCTTGGGAATTTGCATAAATATGCGAAAACCCTTGTCTTTATTGAAGTAAAAACTACCTCCAAGGGATAAGATTCGTTCTTCCATGGAGAGTAAGCCCATCCCACCTTGACCTTCATGCTGTAGCGTACCATTATCTCGAATTAGTAAATGGTATTTTTTCTTATCTTCACGAAAGTGTATATCCATCC
>CAYMOG010000022.1:0-21205 GCA_964392065.1 uncultured Oscillospiraceae bacterium | reverse complement strand
CATACATCCATATCATCGAAATGAACAATTTGTTTTTTATCATCTCTCTCA
Organism: uncultured Oscillospiraceae bacterium; assembly: GCA_964392065.1. Classification (GTDB taxonomy): domain Bacteria; phylum Bacillota; class Clostridia; order Saccharofermentanales; family Fastidiosipilaceae; genus JASBZA01. The sequence continues at coordinate 21,154 of CAYMOG010000022.1, read as the reverse complement.
ATAACATTCGCATAGCCATCTTCCATCCATGAATCAGGATATTCAACTTGATAGCCATTCTCAAAACGTTGACGGAATAAGCCGTAGCGATATAGAATACCGTATCCTGTTACGGGAAGATTGAGCGTCGCTGTAGAATCCATGAAGCAAGCCGCAAGTCTTCCTAAACCACCATTACCTAGAGCAGCATCCGTTTCTTCTTCTAGAATAGTATTGATATCGAATCCCATTTCATTGAGCGAATCTTTGACATCTTCATAGAGTCCAAGATTCACCAAATTATTCAAGGTCGATCTCCCTACTAGAAACTCTGCACTGAAATAATGTTGTTGTCTGACTTGGTTGTACTTATCTCTAGTCTTAGACCAGTCCTGAGCGACTCTCTCATTAATAGTTCTATCTAATGCGGTCCAAATATCCCAGGCTGTAGCTTCTTCTAGGACTTTACCACCGTTGGCCTTTACATGGGTTAAAATAGAATTTTTTATTTCATCTTTTACACTCATTTATATTCTCCTTTTACATAAGAAAAGAGGGAAGCTAACACACTACAGTGTCCACTCCCCTCCTTTTCACTTAATCTTTAGTACTCATGTAATCATTTAAACAAATAATTATGTTTTTAGTCGTAATCGTTGTATCGGAATTATTCCTTATCTTTGGTTACTTCGTCTTGAGTATCTTCAGCAGGAATTTCTTCTACTTCTTCAGCAGGAACTTCTTCAACTTCTTCAGCAGGAACTTCTTCTACTTCCTCAGCAGGAACTTCTTCTACTTCTTCAGCAGGATTTACTTCTACAGCGTCTTCTTGAACAGACGTATTCTCCTCAGAAACACTTGTATCGGCTTCGCCTAAATCCGCTTCTTCAACACCAACACCTTCTTCTTGTTCTTGGGCAGCTTTGGCTGCGGCAAAAGCAAGTTCCATGTCGGAGAGTTCACGCTTCTGGTTCTGTGTATCATTATAAGAACTAGGAGCTCTGTCCTTTTGCTTCTTTTCACGTTTCTCTTGGCGTTCTTTTTCTTTCTCAGCCGCTTCACCGATCAGTTCGTCTAGAGGTTGAACGTCCTTGATACTGATACTGATTTTGCGTTCCTCATCAGAAACATCGAGTACTCTTGCATCAACTTCTTGACCTTCTACGAGAACATCACTAGGTTTATCTAAGCGACGGTTAGAAATTTGAGAGATATGACATAGGGCGTCTACACCTTCATCAATTTCAACGAATGCGCCGAAATTAAACATACGCACTACTTTACCCTGAACAATAGAGCCAATAGGATAACGTTCTTCGATATTATGGTATGGATCATCTTCGATTTTCTTATAACCAAGAGAGATTCTCTTCTTCTCTTTATCGAAATCCTTAACGTAAACCTGAATAACATCACCGACTGAAATAACTTCAGAAGGATTCTTGATGCGATCCCATGACAGTTCACTGATATGTACTAGACCATCTACTCCGCCGATATCAACAAAGGCACCAAATGGCGTAATATTACGAACCACACCTTCGTAGATGTCACCAACTGCAATGGTTTCCCAGAGTTCTTCAGATCTCTTCTTACGATCACGATTTAGAAGTGATCTTCTCGAACCCGATACACGAAGTCTTCTGCGATCAGCATCATATTGTGTCACAAGAATCGTAATATCTTCATTGAGATAATCTTCTAGATTCTCAACGGTTTGGAAATCCAATTGAGTTCTATGGATATAAATTTCCACACCACCATACGCTGCGATGATACCATCTTTAACCACACGAATAACTTTTACTTCGATAGGTTCTTTGTTCTGGAAAGCCGCTTCGACTTGATCTTTATATTTCGCGAAATCAACTCTTGCTTTGCTTAAGAGAATTTCTTTACCTGTATCTGTATTCTTAATGTTTTTTACATAGACTTCAATAGGTTTCTTCTCTTCGATAGCTTGATCAAGATCAAAATCTGGATCGTTATCAAACTCACGCTTGGCAATTTTACCTTCGGACTTGTCCTTAACGTCAACGAAAACATTCTCGTCGTCATAGCGAACGATTACGCCCTTGACTGTGGCTCCACGTTTAATTTGTGGAATATTGTCAATGTAGTCAGAGAAATTAATGTCGCCATTAGAAGAACTGGATTCTTCCATAGCTTCTTCTTCTGTATCAGACAAAGTAGCTTCCTCTTCTACTGCTTCGGTTTCTACTGGAACTTCTTCCGTAGACACTTCTGCATTCTCCTCATTAGTTTCTGCGGCTGGAGAATCCTCATCAGCTGCTACCTCTTCTGTTGGAACGGATGCTTCTTCTTGTTCATTATTCTGAACATCTTGTACTTCCTTGTCTTCAACACTTTTCGGATCAGCTGAGGTTACTCCAGTAACAGCCTCCTCTTGAGATGCCTCTGTTACGTCATCATGCTTATTAGCAAATTCTTTTTCATTCATTTATGTGAATAACCTCCAAAAATAACTTTCTACAGTATTTTATCACTAAAATGATTCTTTGCAATTTAATAAGAGGAAATTCGTGATAAATCTCCTCTTTTTCATACGATTTAAATGAAAATTAATAAATAGCTAGTACTTTTACCCGAAATTAGTCCGATATTCGCCCACTCGTCAGTTCGGATTTATTATTTAATGGATATTCTTTCCCCATTAGAGAGAAAATATTTTCCATTAATTGTATAGAATGGGTCATTAATTCTTCTTCTGTAAGTTTCTTTTTTCCCTGGACATCAATTTTATACGGATCTCCAATAATAGCTCTTGTTTTGCCAAAGAGTTTAAACGTCCCATCAATTGCCACAGGCACAATATAGGCATCGTTTCGTATTGCAAAAGAAACGGCTCCAGATTTCGGTGGCGTGTTTCTCAATTTCTCTAGAGATTTACAACGCGTCCCCTGGGGGAAAATACCTAGCATTTTTCCTTCTTTTAAATATTGAATAATCGTTTTAATCGAAGACGCAGAAGGATTATTCACATCTAGCGGAATAGCTCCCCACCAGGGCATAAAACGTGCTGCAAAACGGGTTTTAAATAGGGACTCTCGAGCGACCCACCATGTCCAACGGTTGATGGTTAAATGAATCAGAGGGATATCCAAGTAACTCACATGATTGGCACAGAGTAAAACTGGCCCTTGTTGTGGTATTTTTTCCGCACCTATTGTTTCAATACGAAATAAAACCATTAGGGCACGCACAATATACCAAACAACTTTGCGCAAGCCACTTTTCATTTCATATTCTGGTGGATATTCGGTTCGCTCAATATTACGTTTAACACGTGCTTCTTGTTCAGGAGTTAACATTGCCATATTAAAAACCTGCTTCTTTCACACAGTTGAGGACTTGTGAAACAACTTCTTCTATATTCATATCACTCGAATCAATAAGAACAGCGTCCTCCGCCTGCTTCAATGGCGCAAAAGCTCTGCTACTATCTTGTTTGTCTCTGTACTGAATATCCTGTAGAACTTCTTCATAACGCGTATCGGAACCTTTGGCCAGAAGCTCTTCGTAACGCCTCCTCGCCCTCTCCTCGACTTCAGCGGTTAGGTAAAACTTACATTCTGCATCAGGTAAAACATAGGTTCCAATATCTCGGCCATCCATAACAATAGCATGGGATTTTGCAATATCTCGTTGCATTTCTACCATTAGAATTCTCACTTCAGGGATCGCACTAACATCAGAGGCCCATACAGAAATTTCAGGTTTACGGATAGCTTCTGAAACATCCTCATCGTCTAAGAAAATATGTTGCTCACCCTCAATAAAACGAATATCTATACGTGCTTTTCTAACTACGTCAATTACAGCTTCTGTCTGGCTTGATTGTAAGCCTTGCTTCTGACAAGCCAAGCCACAGGCTCTATACATCGCTCCAGTATCTAGATAGATTAAGCCTAAGGCTTTGGAAACCGCTTTGGCCAAAGTACTCTTCCCTGCGCCTGCAGGACCATCAATAGCAATCGTTAATTTATTCATTATTTACCTCTAATTCTACTTCTGTTAAATCTTGGGAGAACCTAGCGTCATTTTCTGCCTCGCGTTTCGACAATTCTTCTGTTTTTCTATAGGATTTCTCAAAATCTTGAACCGTATCATACATTAACATATCCATGGGTTCTAAATCCGCTAAACTAGAAATACCATAGAGTCTTAGGAAAAGTGGTGTCGTAGAGAACACAGAAGGCCTTCCTGGTAATTCTAGAGTGCCAGTCATTTCTACTAAGCCCTTCTCTATCAAGCGATTAAGAGCTCCATCAGAATTGACGCCTCTAACGCTCTCAATTTGCGCCCTCGTTACAGGTTCATTATACGCAACAACGGCAAGTGTCTCATAGGCTGCCTGACTGATATTAAGTGCCTTAGGTACCGAAGTAAAAAACTTCTCTAAGGTTTCATTGGCCTCTAACTTCGTTGCTAGAGCAACGGCATCGCCGAGAATACGAACTTCTATACCGTGTTGCTCTAGGGCAAGTTCTTGTTGTAAAATTTTAATGTATTCTTCCAATTCTTCCAGGTTAACATCTAAAACTTCTGCAAGTCTCGTTTTCTCTACTGGATCTCCTGCTGCAAATAATATGGCTTCTAGAGCCTGGACATAGTGTTTAGGCATTGTCCTCTTTACTCCTTGTGATAATAATGTCTGCAAAAGGTTCTTCTTGCTTCGCTTCAATGGAATTTTGTTTAAGTAATTCTAATACGGCTAGAAATCCTGTTAGTCTCTGGGAAGATCCTGATTTAGCAGGAAATAATTGATTGAAACTAAGTTTGGCTTTGACTTTTAATTTTGTCCAGAGATTTGTGATCCAATCTTTTAAATTAAGGGTTTCCCTGCTTACGATATATTCCATTTTCTCCGATAGGTCTTGAAACCTCGCTTGATTTCTATCGCTTACTTTTTTCAATGCGATATCGAACTTCTTACTACGAAATTCGCTCTCATCTGCATAATTTTCCGTTCTATCTGCCGCTAGAATACCTAAATTCTTCGGATTCTCAGGCAAACGGAAATACACCCCAGAGTATAATTGCTCACGTTGTTTGAGCTCTTCGGCGATGAGCTTACACCTTCGATAGGCTAAGAGCCTTAAGACCAATTCCTCCCTAGGATCCTCACTTAGATTGTTTTCATCTTGAGGTAAAATCATCCTTGATTTCAATTCAATCAAACTCGCGCCCATCAAGAGAAAATCTGAAGCAATATCCATATCTAAACCCTCTAAATCCTCAAGATATTTAAGATACTGTTCCGTCAGCGAGGCGAGAGGAATGTCGAAGAGATCTATCTCATGTTTCTCAATAAGATAAATTAATAAATCTAGAGGTCCATGGAAATCCCCAATACGAAACTGAGGTAATTTCATATCCTCTTCATGATCTGGTACTAAGAAAACCTCACGTGTTGCCATTACATCATTGCCCTAATAATTAAGTTAAAGAGTAAGCGCCATGGCCACTGTAAAGCTGTGATTATGGGACCTGCAATAAGATTTAGGAACAAGCCGAATGGACGGTTAAAAAAGATAATGACCACAAACATAACGGTGCTAATTATTCTTTCATTTTGATAGATCCATTGCACCATAGACCTAGGCATAAACCGACTCCATAATTCAAAACCATCTAATTGAGGTAAGGGTAAGAAATTGAAAATAGCTAAGAACACATTAAATGTGAGCATCATTCTCCCTACGGTTGCCAATACTCTAATAACATCTAGTAGTCTTAAGCTAGGTGTTACGACAAACGTAACAAAACTCATCAGATAAAGTAGAAAAGCACCGAAAAAAGCAAGTAGCAAGTTACAGACAATACCAGACAAGGCCATAATCAACGTCGATCTTCTGATATTCACCCGATCATAGAAGCGACTCGTATTAACCGGTACCGGTTTAGCCCAAGCTATAGGTGCCCCCATAAGAATTAATATAAATCCAATAGGTTCAAAATGTCTAATAGGATTAAGTGTCAAACGCCCCTGTCTTGCCGCCGTATCGTCACCGAAGCGATAAGCCGTATAGGCATGAGCCCATTCGTGCACACTAATAGAGAACAGTAATACAACAATCCGAATGAGATACGTTTCTAAATCAATTCCCCCTAATAATCCCATCATTAACTCCTCTCAACATATAGGAAGCATGCTTCCCCGTTGATGTCCCATTTAGTAGCTTCTAGATGTTTTTCTTCGACTAAACGGTTTGCCAAGACTTCATTTCCTATTTCTTCTTCATGGGCAAGAATAACGTCATTCAAACGTTTTGTTCCAGCGTAATAAAGCGTAATTCTGTCTGTAACTTCGAAATCTGAAGCCTTACGCATATTCTGAACTTTTGAAATGATTTCTCGAACAAATCCTCTGGAAATAAGATTATCATCGAGCTTCAAGTCGAGTGCGATGGTATGGTAATTATCCTTCATCGTGGCATAACCCTCGGCATCTCCTGTTTCAATAAGTAAGTCTTCTTGTTCTAATGTAATCACATCACCATCAATATCTAATGAAACATGACCGGTTTCTTGCAAGGATTTCCAAGCCTGATTTCCATCAAGTTCTTCTAAGGCTTTTCGAACTGCAGGGAGTTTGGCGCCCAACTTCTTACCGAGTGTTCTCAACTGAGGTTTGAAATGATAACTTACTAAATCCTCTGCACTCTTAGTATATGTAATTTCGTCAATGTTCAATTCTTCTTTAAGCACTTGACTTAGGTCCTCAGGAAGTTCCTTCTCAGATACGACAATCGCTCGGGCCAAAGGCTGGCGATTCTTCATACCAGAAGTATTTCGGGCCGCTCTACCTAGCTGCACAAGATCAATTAATTTACCCATATCCTGAATAAGTTTTTCGTCCTCCCATGCTTCTACTGGCTCTGGAAATGTACATAGGTGCACAGATTCCACCGTGCTATAGCCCGTCTCTCGCGCTAAGACCTGGTAAACTTCCTCACTTATAAAAGGTACAAAAGGCGCTGCCAGTTTGGCTAATTCTACTAGGGTAGTATGTAAAGTCATATAAGCATTAATCTTATCTTGTTCCATACCCGAAGCCCAGAATCGCTCTCTAGAGCGACGAACATACCAATTAGAAACATCGTCTGTAAACTCTTGTATCGCTCTTGATGTAGCCGTCACTTCATAATTTTCTAATCCTTTATCTACCCGTTTGATAAGCTCGGTAAGCTTCGCCAACATCCAGCGATCCATAACGCCTAATTTCTCATAATCTAAGGTGTAGGCTGTAGGATCAAACTGATCAATATTAGCGTAGAGCGTTAAGAAGGCAAGGGTATTCCAGAGAGTACCCATAAATTTTCTTTGGCCCTCGCTTACAGCTTCTGCTGAAAAACGTGAAGGTAGCCAGGGTTGGGAATTGTGATAGAAATACCAGCGAATGGCATCAGCACCTTGATTGTTTAAGATATCCCATGGATCCACTACGTTACCAATATGCTTACTCATTTTGCGGCCATCCTTGTCCTGGACTAGCCCCATAACAATAACATTCTCATAGGGATTCTGGTCGAAAAGCAAAGTAGCAATCGCCATCGTCGAATAGAACCAACCGCGTGTTTGATCCTGAGCTTCCGAGATGAAGTTCGAGGGGAAATTTGCTTCGAATTTCTCCTTATTTTCAAATGGATAATGGTATTGAGCAAAAGGCATAGCACCAGAATCATACCATCCATCAATCACTTCCTTGACACGTTTCATATGTCCACCACATTCAGGACAAGAGATAGGTACTTGATCGATAAAAGGCTTATGGAGTTCAATATTATCAGGACAATTGTCAGACATAGATTTAAGCTCTTCAATAGAACCTATACAATGTTCATGTCCACAAGAACATTGCCAGATAGGCAATGGAGTACCCCAATAGCGTTCCCTAGATAAACCCCAATCCACAACATTCTCTATGAAATTCCCAAATCGTCCATCCTTTACATTCTCAGGAATCCAATTTACCTTTTGATTATTAGCCATGAGACGTTCTCTTAATTTCGTCATCTCAATAAACCATGTATTTCTAGCATAGTAAATTAATGGTGTATCACAGCGCCAACAATGAGGATAATTATGTTCGTATTTCTCACGGAAAAGCATTCTATCAGTCGCTTCTAACTTAGCCATTAAACCCAAATCAGCGTCCTTCACAAATTGACCCTGAACATCTGTAACGTCTTCAGACATAGTACCATCCGTATTGACTAGCTGAACGAATGGCAAATCATTCTCTCTACCAATTCGCGCATCGTCCTCACCAAAAGCAGGAGCAATATGCACAATACCTGTACCATCCGATAAGGTAACGTAATCATCCGCAACTAAATAATGTGCATTTTTATTCGCTTTGGCCAAAGTATGTGCACTATATGGGAATATGGCCTCATACTCTAAACCCTTAAGATCTTCTCCCAAGAAACTATCCAAGATAGTATAATGATTTTCACCAAAAACCTGGTCTGCAAGTTCTCTAGCAATATAATACTGGGTTCCTGTCTCAAAAGCAGGTAAGCTTCCCTTCTGGGCCACTTCCTTAGCTTCATCATTCAGAGATAATAAAACATACTCAGCACTAGGGTTTACACACAAGGCTACGTTTGAAGGAAGAGTCCATGGTGTAGTCGTCCATACCGCTAGAAATTGATCCTTATCCTTCACCTTGAAGCGAACATAAGTGGAGGTATCCACCACATCCTTGTACCCCTGGGCAACTTCATGACTTGACAACGCCGTTCCACAGCGAGGGCAATATGGGACAACCTTGAAACCATTATATAAAAGCCCCTTATCCCAAATCTTTTTGAGTGACCACCATACCGATTCAATATAATTATTTTCATAGGTGATATAAGGATTCTCCATATCAGCAGAGTATGCCAATCGATTAGAGATTTGCTCCCACTCATCCTTATACTTCCAAACACTCTCTTTACATTGATGGACAAAGGACTCTACTCCATAGGCTTCAATCTCGTCCTTACCATCAATACCAAGAAGTTTCTCAACCTCCAATTCAACAGGTAGACCATGCGTGTCCCAACCTGCTTTAAACTCCACCTGCTGCCCCTTCATCCTTCGGTAACGTGGAAAAAGATCCTTAATCGAACGAGTCAAAACATGTCCGATATGAGGTTTACCGTTAGCCGTAGGCGGACCATCGTATATGGTGAAAATTTCTTTACCCATATTTGCTTCTTCCAGCTTATGTTGTAAATCCATATCTTCCCACAATTTTTGTATGGCTTCTTCTCTCTCTTTAAAATGCATGTCCGATTGAATCTTCTTATACATACTCTCTTTTCCTTCACTTAAATACTATAATTCTAACTAATTGTTATTCTATTTATTATTTCTAGTGCTCTTCAATACAAAATTCACATCTGCATTATATTACTTAACACCCATTATAATCCCCAATGTCTTAATTAAAATAAAAAAACGTCCCATCGGGACGCATAAAACACGTGGTACCACCCGACTACCTAATCTTCCCTAATCATACTAGGAAGTTCAAGCACTCAACAGTATTAACGGTACAGCCCTAAGGATTACCGGCTTAACCTAGCCTAAACGACAACAATAGAATCACTACGCATTTAGGTTCAGATAAACAGCTCATGGATGATTTTCATATAGAATAAGGATAAATCTCACAGCCTAGGATTTATTCTCTGTGCCACTATTTCTTAATTACTCGTCCACTCACAGCATTTCAAGTTCGATTATAGGCCTAAGCGCCTAGATTTGCAAGATAGGTCATGCGGTTTTGCATGCTTGGAAATTGCAATATTAAATAAAATATTTTCCTTTAAAATTCCTAAACTCCTGTTTAAGTGGTGTATTAGGGATGAAGATATTGCCCTGTGCACAAAACGCTTTATTCTGTAAGCAGTTTCACTTCTTCACCACTTATTCATGAATTCTTTGGTTTCTTTTATTTAGGATTCGCACCACAAGTAAGACTCCTCCTAAGAATAAGGCAATCGCAAGAACTAAAAACAAAACTGCAATTAACCATCCATGTGAGGACAAGATGCCAGTAAATCCTAAACTTACGCGATAAACGATAAAAGCGATGAACCAAGCGATGGCGGTTTGTCCGAAAATATAAATCAAAGTTCCTTTAAGAGATCGTAATTCTCTTCTAACGGCTGCAATAGTTGCTACACAGGGTACGTAGAGCAAAGTAAAGGTTAGGAAAGAAATGGCTGCTTCTATTGTAAATAAATTGCCTAGAAGCTGAACGAGACCTTCTTCCGAGCTACCTACCAAGACTGCAAGTGTTCCAACGACAGCTTCTTTGGCCGTGAAACCTGCAATGAGTGCTGTAACTGCTTGCCAATTGGCAAAACCTAGAGGTAAGAAAATGGGGAGAAGAATGCTCGATAGCCAAGCAAGAATACTATTGTCCATGATTTGGGTGAAGTCGAACTCGGGGGTGAAAGAGCGCAAGAACCATATCACGACGGTAGTCAATAAAATTATGGTGAAGGCTCTGGTTAGGAAGGTTCTTACCTCATCCCAGAGATTACGGAAAACGGAATATGGTCTAGGCATTCTATAGGCAGGAAGTTCCAGTATGAAGGGAATCGCTTCACCCTTGAAGGCCGTATTTTTGAGAATCGCTGCAAAGAGAACACTTAAGATTACCCCTCCTAGATAAAGTATCGTCATTACGAGAGCCGTGCGATTAGGGAAAAAAGCCGCAGCAAATATAGCATAGATGGGGACTTTGGCCGTACAAGACATGAAGGGTAGAAGAAATATGGTCATTTTTCTATCGCGTTCACTCGAAAGGGTTCTGGTCGCCATTGTGGCAGGAACCGTACAACCAAACCCCATGAGCATCGGGACAATGGATTCACCGGATAAGCCAATTTTGCGTAGAGGTTTATCCATGATGAAGGCAACTCGAGCCATATATCCTGAATCTTGTAATATGGATAAGAAGAAAAACAAAACAATAATTAAAGGAAGAAAAGATAATACGCTACCTACTCCAGCGAGAACACCGTCTATTAATAAAGAAATCAATACACTATTGGCTCCCTGATTTTGCAAGAAATTTCCAACGAATTCGGTAAAACTAGAAATTAGCGTTTCCAAACCTCCGCTTAAGAAAGCACCTAGTCCTCCGAATGAAATCCAGAATACAAAGCCAAAAATCAGAATAAACAGTGGAAAAGCCAAGATAGGATGCATGAGAATCTGGTCTATTTTTTGAGATATAGTGGAGTGCTCAACACCTTCTACACGAACAACTTGATTATAGAGTCGATCAATGAATTCATAACGCATCTGTGCCGTGGCGGCAATGCGATCTAAACCGCTATCTTGTTCCATTTCTTCGATCATATGCAGGATTGTTTCTTTCTCATTCCCACTAAGCTCTAGATAGTCAACGAGCGCATCATCGCCTTCGATGAGACGAAGCGCCACATAGCGAGGTGGAAGTTCAAGTTTTTCCGCATGATTTTCTAAGAAATAGGCCAAAGCATGGGCTGTCCTGTGTACTGGACCTGCGCACAAATCCCTATACCAATCTCTAGGTTCACCTTCGAAAATATCGGTAGCTCTATGGATGAGTTCAGAAACGCCTTCATTCTTGGTTGCTGAAATGGGTACGACAGGGAGCCCTAACATTTCTTCCATTTTATCAACGGATAAATGTAAACCTTGAGCCTTCACAATATCCATCATGTTAAGTGCAACGATAATTGGAATTTCCATTTCAATTAATTGCATCGTGAGATAGAGTCCACGGCTCAAGTTACTCGCATCGATTATATTAATCACCACGTCACACGCACGATCTACCAGAAAATCTCTTGATACAAGCTCATCATTAGAATAGGGATATAAAGAATATATACCAGGTAAATCCACAACTTCTATATCGGGGTGATTCTTGACGAAACCTGAGACTCTATCCACGGTTACGCCTGGAAAATTGCCAACCCTCTGGTTGCGTCCAGTAAGAGCATTAAACAATGTCGTTTTACCGCTGTTTTGATTACCTATTAAACCTAGAATCATTGTTCTATTCATCCTCCGAAACGCGTACTTCTATCCAAGATGCTTCTTCTATCCTCAAGGAGAGTTCATAATTTCTGAGAAAAATTTTCAATGGATCTTTCATTGGTGCGGGTTTTCGCATTTCAATTACAGTTCCAGGTATAACACCCATCTCAAGAATTCTTCTACGGATATCGCCTTGTCCACGAATAGCTAAGACTTCGGCTCTTTGGCCTTGCTTCAATTGAGATAACTCCATATTGAAACCTCACTTTCGTTTCCATCTTTGGCTAGTTTAGCACAAAAGTTAGTCACTGCAAACTCTAACAGTACAATACAATTGATATTTATAGTGCGCGAGAACACATCAATAAAATCTACATATTCAGCCTTATGTCCTGATAAAATAGGTATGCTAGTATAGAATTAGAATGGTTCCTAGAGGAAGGTGGTTACAGAGCAAATGAAATTCCTTACACAACGTAAAAATCAAGCGAAAGATTATATCCAAGAAAGACCTTTTTTGAGGAAACTTCGCATATCCATTAAGCGCTATTTAAAACAAGATTTTAGTTCCAATGCAGCCGCATCTTGTTACTTCTTCATCTTCTCTCTTTTCCCACTTCTATTATTCGTCAATAGTTTGGTCAATATAGTTTATCCTAATCTTTCTCAGGATTTAAATGCTATGTCTCCGGATTTAGAAGTTATGATCCCAGGACCTATTCTGGATTTGCTACAAGACTTCGTGCAGGCTGCTCGCCCCTCTGCTAGTGCCTCGGTGCTCTCGATAACAGCTATTGGATTATTGTGGGCTGCCAGCAAAGGCGTGGGAAATATAGTGAACGGTCTTAGTAAAATATATAATGAAAAACGCGAATATAACTTCCTTATTCAGAGAGTGCTTGGTCTAATAGCTATTCTAGTGGTTACCTTACTCCTCATCGCTGTCATTATTATATTAAGTTTTAACCAAATCGTATTAGACTACTTGAGTTCTATAATCACGATGCCACCCTTTTTACTGGAAGATCAATTTAATCTAATCACCTACGGAGCAGCTTTTTTCGTCCTATCCCTTATCTTCACCCTTATCTTTCATGTACTTTCTAGAGGTAAGGCTTATTTCAGGCAAAGCCTTCTTGCTGGATCATTCGCAGCAATTGGTTGGCTTGCCATTTCATTCGGTCTTCAATTATTTCTTCGTTTCAGCAATAGTTTTTCCAATCGCTATGGCTCCATTTCCGGAATCATCTTTTTAATGCTGTGGGTCTATTCCGCCATTTATTTAGTTATGTTATCGGCTTTTATCCATAGTGAATTAATCAAATTTCAAACGAAACCTACTAAAGGTAAAAAAGCAAACGCTAAAAAAGAAAAAGAAACTACCTCAGAATCCCAGCATGACAATGAAAAGAAAGTCATGCCCACTTAGTTCAGACAAGTAATAAAATAACCGGCACATAAGCCGGTTATTTTACAAATACACAATAATAACTAATAAGTTTCTACGTTTACATTTTTATAGCGCACCCAATGATAGGTATAGGGTACTTTTGCTTCAACTTCTTGCGTCTCAGATCGCCATACTTCTTCCCACCTCTCATCTTCATTAAGTTTAGGGAAATATACGTCAACACAAGGAAATGCCTTATCGACTTCCGTTACTTCTACATAAGTGCAATAGGGTAAGAGTTGTTCGTAAACCGATGCGCCTCCAATAAGATATACTTTTTCTCCTTGCTCTTCTATCGCTTTAACTTTTTGTAATACAGAGGAGACATCATGAAAAACTTCTATACCCTCTCTCTCAAAATTTTCATTTCGACTTAACACGAGGTGGCGCCTATTATCTAACGGTTTCTCATTAGGAAAAGACAATATATTTTTCCTCCCAGTCACAACCGTATGCCCAGTTGTCAAGGCACTGAAACGTTTCATATCAGCTTTAATCCGTACAAGAAGCTTATTGTTACACCCTATTCCCCAATTACTATCGACCAAGACAATAGCTTCCATAAATTCCTCCTCTATACCGCCACAGGAATCCTACGGATTACAGGACCATGTTGATAGTTTTCCAATTGGAAAGAATCCACCGTGAAATCATAGAAATCGGTGATAGAAGGATCCATTATTAATTTCGGAGCAGGATAAGTTTCTCTCTTCAAGAGATCTTCTACAATAGGTATGTGTCGGTCATAAATATGGGCATCGCTAATAACATGGACTAACTCACCCACTTCTAATCCACTAACCTGGGCAAACATATGGATCAGTACAGCATATTGGGTAACATTCCAAGAATTTGCTACAAGCATATCATTGGATCTCTGGTTCAAGATTCCATTAAGCTTATTTCCAGTAACATTGAAAGTCATAGAATAAGCACAAGGATAGAGATTCATCTCATGTAAATCTTGATGTACATAAATATTCGTCATAATCCTTCTACTATAAGGATTGTTTTTCAAATCGAAAAGAACACGGTCCACTTGATCAAATGTACCTTCTGCGTATTCATGTTTCACGCCGAGCTGATACCCATATGCTTTGCCTATCGTATCGTCTTCACCAGCCCAAGCATTCCATATTTTGCTATTAAGATCATTAACGTTGTTCGATTTCTTCTGCCATATCCATAGGAGCTCATCTACTGTAGCTTGGAAGTTAATCTTACGTAAAGTTTGAATCGGAAATTCTTCCGCTAAATTGTAACGGTTTACAATTCCAAATTGTTTAACGGTATGGGCCAAAACATTATCCTCTTCCCAAACTGCCCGTACGTTATATCCCTCAGAAGAAAAACCATGATCAATAATATCTCTACAATTCTGAATAAAAATATCGTCTGCTCTAGCCATAATATACCTCTTATCTCATCTTATTACTTCTTACTAGTGTACAAGAAAGTTCCAGAAAATGCTGTCAGAAAAGTAAGTTCTCGAAATATTAATTTACCGTAATGTAAGCTTCAAGAGCAGAAAATTTCTGTTCCTTAATTCCCGGCACATCCATCAAATTTTCTGCAGCTAGGAAGGGGCCATGTTGTTCACGGTATTGAATGATCGCTTGTGCCGTCTTCTCTCCAACTCCAGGGAGCGTTTGTAAAGTTTCGCTATTGGCGTTATTAATGTTTACTAACTCCGTCTCTGCAGATTCTGATTGTATTGAATTATTAGGTATTTTTCCTTCTTCCAAATCTTGCATAGACATAATATGGATATGAGCATTCGCCTGCACTAAAGAAGCTAAATTAAAAGCCTCTTGCGCCGCTTCGCTAGTAAAACCTCCTGCACGCTCAATAAGTTCATACAAATAAGTCCCCTCCTTAATCTCAAAAATACCTGGCTTAACGACTTCGCCTGTTACATAGACAGGAAAAGTCTTCATAGGAGTTGTCTCACTAGGAGAAACTAGATCCATTTCCTTACTCTTCACTATTTCTACAACGTCTTGTCTTTCTTCTGCGAAGATGCGTACTTCCTTACTCCCATTTCCCGATTGAGAGAAAAGATAAGCCACCAGACCTAGCAAACAGAAAACAACGAAGATAATGCCTTTAATTATTGGGAAACTTTTCGTATTACTTGACATAATAAAACACTCCTTCTAAATATATTCTTAGAAGAAGTGTATCGAAAAAACTTCTATTATAACGCTAATAAAAACCTACAAATACCTACAATTCTTAAAGCATTAGGCTTCTTCAAGCTTCCATAAACGATCTAAATCATAATATTTACGCTCTTCTTCGAGGAAAACATGGACTACAATATCGCCATAATCTAGCAACACCCAACGTCTACTCTGAAAGCCTTCAGAATTATTAGGTTTCAACTGATGATGCTCTTCTACTTGCTCTTCGACTTCACCAATCAGTGCCTTGACCTGCGTATTAGACCCTGCAGAGCAAATGACAAAATAATCTGCCAACGAAGAACGTTCACCAATGTCAATAATTTCAATATCTCTAGCCTTCTTATCCTCCAATACGCTGGCAATAAACTGGGCTAATGCTTTGATTTCTTGTTTTGATTTATTTATTTTCATACTCCTCCTGAAAATGTTGATAGAACAATTATAATCACTTTTCGCTATCTAATCTACTAATATACTGTTTCGCCTTAATCGTATCAGAATGTAAATTTTTACGATTCCGTTTCAACACGATTGCCGTCGCATCAATCGTCATTAATACAGCTCGATTTAAATCTAACTGTGCCATTTGCCGAATCTCAGCTAAATCTGTAAAATCTCTACCAGGTTCCGTTTTATCCGCCAAAAAAACAATTTTTTCCAAATCCGTAGGTACAGGACTTAACGTCGAATGATAATAAATTGCATCTAAAATCGCAGGTTCTTCTACATGAAAATAAGCCCGAACGAAACTTGCCCCAACCGGCCCATGCACAATCGATTTATTAGCCAGTGTCTCTTCATCTAAACGCTCTAGTACAGATGGGAATTTCTTATAATCTTGTTCTTTTGCTACATCATGTAAAATACCGGCTACTGCAGCAGACCAAGGCGAAACACCGAACCTTCTGGCCAAACGAACCGCTTCATACATTACATTTAAACTATGCGTCAAGCGTTCAGGTGTCATGAAATGCATCAATTGACGCTCATACTTACGCAATTGATTAATTTGCTCGGATGAGAAAATTTCTATGGGACTATCTTGGTAGAGAAAATGCGTCATAATAAAAGCTTTTACTTTTTTCGGCACTTCAATACTCTCGAGATCCCCTGCCTTAATCTTATTACGTATTACGGTCGAAGAAATAGGCATAGGCTTATTCTCGAAATACTGAATCCTCGCCCTATATTTATTCTCCAAATGTTTCTGTTGTCGTTCTAATTCAACCGATCTTTCGCCACCAGGTCGCAAAGCCACATATAAAATCACTTCCGACATAATTTCTGCAGGTTTATACCAAGTCTCTATTTGCATCAAGGAGTCCGAACCCAAGACGAAATAGATTTCCTCATCCTCTTCTAAAACACTCTCGTAGAAATAACGTATGGTATCGATAGAATACGAAATACTCTCCTTCTTAATCTCATAATCGCTGACAATAACGTCATCATATTTGGCCAAAGCAAGGCGTGCCATCATATAGCGATACGTGGAAAACTGAATCTCCACATCTCCTTTGTGGGGAGAAATACCTGCTGGGATAACATAAACAGCAGAAAACTTCTGAGATTTCAACAAACTCTTGACAATATTCTTATGTGCTAAGTGGAAGGGATCAAAGGTCCCTCCATAAATGGCAATAGCCATAGTACCTCTTTCTAATGACGGAAATTTCTCTTGCCCGTGAAGACCATTGCAATCCCCAATTCATCACACGCTCGGATCGAATCTTCATCGCGAATTGATCCACCTGGTTGAACGATAAGTCTTACACCCGCTTCCGCTGCTGCACGTACACAATCATCAAAAGGGAAGAAAGCATCGGAAGCCATAATACTCCCCCTTGCCTGTGCACCAGCCATCCTAGTTGCAATTTCTACCGCTGTAATTCTATTGGTCTGACCTGGCCCGATTCCTACTGTTTGGAAACCTTGCGTTAAGCAAATAGCATTAGATTTAACATGCTTTACCACTTTCATCGCGAATTGAATTTTCTGGAAATCGTCTTCGTCTATACCTTTTTGAGTAACTACTCGAATATCGTCCTCCGTAATAACTCCTCTATCCATTTCTTGGACAAGAAGTCCTCCATAGACCGTCTTCGCCATAGTTGCGGAAGGATCTGGTTTCTCTGAAATATTAGGAAGAATCAATACACGAAGGCTTTTACGCTTCTTAAGTAATTCTTCTGCTTTTTCATCTAGAGAAGGACAGATTACAATCTCCAAAAATATTTTCGCAAGCTCCTGAGCAATCTCCAAGCTGACTTCTCGGTTGACGGCTACAATCCCTCCGAAAATAGAGACAGGATCTGCTTCATAGGCTAAATGCCAAGCTTCTTCAAGCGTTTCAGCACTCCCAACGCCACACGGATTGGCGTGTTTCACAGCGACTACAGTCGGCATTTCAAACTCTTTGATAATTTCCAAAGCTGCATTGGCATCTTGAATATTATTATAACTAAGTTCTTTGCCTTGAAGCTGTTTTGCCATCGGTAAACTCCCGGATAGGGGTAAACTATTTTGATAATAAGTGGCCGCTTGATGAGGATTTTCGCCATAACGTAGCGTTTGAACTTGATCAAAAGCCATAACCAACTGAGACTTGGCGTCGGTAATATGTTCTTGATATTCAGTTTCTAATTCAGCGTCGCCATTACATCGTTGATATTCTTCTGCAATGAAATGATCCGTTAAATAATTCGATACGAGAGAGTCGTAATAAGCCGTATGACGGAATGCCTTCGCCTGGAGTCTTCGACGAAGATTTGTTAATTGATTCTCTTCCGTTTCCAAAAACAATTTATAGTCTTCTGGATCACATAAAACCGTAACTGATTGAGCATTTTTCGCAGCCGCTCTCAAGAGCGTTGGACCACCAATATCAATATTCTCTATTGCCAGTGCCAAGTCCGTATCAGGTTTCATGATAACTTCCTTAAACGGATATAAGTTAATTGCAACTAAATCTATCGGCACAATCTCCTCATCCTCTAAGAAATCCATATCTTCTGTTACATCTCTTCTCGCCAAAATCCCCGCATGTATAACAGGATGCAAAGTTTTAACTCTGCCACCCAATGCTTCAGGAAAATGGGTAATCTCAGCGACATCTGTAACCGAAATATGCTCTTCTCTAAGAAGCTTTGCCGTCCCACCCGTAGAAACAATTTCATAACCCTTGCTTACAAGGGCTTGTGCCAACTCCACTATACCATTCTTATCCGATACGCTTAATAATGCTCTTTTCATAAACTCCCCTTATTCTTCATTCGGCATAGAAAGATAAGCAGTAATGAAGGCATCTATATCTCCGTCCATTACGCCTTCTACATCCGAATCCTCGTAATTTGTCCTATGATCCTTGACCATGCGATAGGGCTGGAAAACGTAAGAGCGAATTTGGCTTCCCCACGCAATCTCTAATTGTTCACCCTTAATATCATCAATTTTATCCATATGTTGGGCTTTGGCCAAAGCAAAAAGCTTCGATTTTAACTGTTTCATTGCCGTTTCTCGGTTCTGAATTTGACTTCGCTCACTCTGACAAGACACCACAATATTGGTTGGTAAATGCGTAATACGTACAGCAGACGAAGTCTTATTAACATGCTGCCCACCCGCTCCAGAAGCACGAAAAGTATCGACTCTTATATCTTCCGGCCTTATGTCTATATTGATAGTGTCATCGAGTTCAGGTACAACCTCAAGGGAAGCAAAAGAGGTATGCCGCCGTCCAGAAGAGTCAAATGGACTAATTCTCACCAAACGATGAACACCCATCTCTCCTCTGAGATAACCGTAGGCGTTCGGCCCTTCTATGGAAAAAGCTATACTCTTAAGTCCAGCTTCTTCTCCATCTAGAAAATCATTTACCTTCAGCTGATAATCATGTTGCTCTGCCCATCGACTATACATGCGAAAGAGCATGGACACCCAGTCCATGGCTTCCGTTCCACCTGCACCTGCATGTAGACTAACAATGGCATTTTTATCATCGTACTCTCCATTAAGTAGCGTTTCTAGTCGCATAGCCTCATATTGTTCTTGGAAATTACGAAAGGTATCAATAAGCTCCGAATAAACGTCTTCGTCATCCGACTCTTCACCCATCTCAATTAAAAGAAAAATCTCTTCAAACTGAGCTTCCAACTTACGGAAACGTTCAAGCTTATCTTCCATATGCTTCATTTGCGTTTGAACAATCTGGGCTTTTTCTGGAGAATTCCAGAAATCGGGCTCTTGTGCCCGTTGACTTAATTCTTGATATTGATCTTCAATCTGTTGAATA
Source organism: uncultured Oscillospiraceae bacterium (assembly GCA_964392065.1). Classification (GTDB taxonomy): domain Bacteria; phylum Bacillota; class Clostridia; order Saccharofermentanales; family Fastidiosipilaceae; genus JASBZA01. Next base: position 1,191 of record CAYMOG010000022.1, on the reverse strand, counting down.
TGAAGCGCATTCTCTAATTCTTGTAGAGGTTCCTCATATTGCTTAACTTGACTCTTCATCTGGGTGAAATCGGCCATGCATACTCCTTTATTTAATAGTCATCTTCATCATCTTGCTTCTCTTCATCCACTTGACGATTGATCTCTGCGAAAAAATCGCTTAGATCATCCGGATGATAGCCTAGGTGTAAACGTCGACTAGGATACGCTCTACTCCTATACAAATAGAATAGTGACCACAACCTACCATAACTCAATACAACAATTCCCATGAAAAAGGCCACAACAAGTGCCGAAGACACCGTACTACCACCCACCATAGCGAGAATAAAATCTCTAGGTAATGAAACAATAAAATTCATAAATAAAAAAGCAAGTACCATTTGAAACTTCAAGCCATGCGTTTCTTTTGTACTGAGGTCCATTGCCTCCCTTATATCTAAATTCTTATCAATCATCAGTAATGGCGTAAATGCCAAAGCAGCCCCTAATACATAAAACGGAATTCTCAATAAAGGTAAGCTGAAAACATAGGGCACCACTAACAGCAAGGCAAATAACAGAAACTGTGGTAATTTACGGAAGAAATTCCTCAAACTATCCGTATTAGGATAATCATCAAAACCCGCATTCATGGCACTCGCATATAAGGCCGCAAAAGCTGTATTAATCACGACTACCAGGTAACGACTTAGTAGAAAAATTATATTTCCTATGGAAATAATAGCCTCTCTCCTCGCATCAGGCACCAAATAACTCTGAACCGGCGCAAAGGTTAACTGTGTAGTCACCCCTACTAAATAATTCGCTAGATTCGTAAAATCTCTATCGCCTATAGGAAAAGCCAAAGCCGTAAAATTAACAATGAGGACAAAAACAAATAAGAGCTGTACTATGCGACTGCTCTTCAAACGATGGAATTTAAATGCTTCAATAACAAATGCTAAACTCACAATTTTTCTCTCCTAAATTCAAAGTACATTGTAGCACAAAAGCCTGAAGATTAGTGTCACGCTCTACGGTTTCACACCAGTGCATTTAGGACCCATATTCGCAGGCAGATTGGGAATAGATTTGCAAAATCTTAAGTTTCTAGTACTACGTAATAAGGCACCTTTATAAAAGTGGCACGAATTTGCGTTTGCTTGGATTGTGTCTTAGAAATCGTAAATTCCTGCCACTCGGTAATATG
>CAYMOG010000021.1:0-22371 GCA_964392065.1 uncultured Oscillospiraceae bacterium | reverse complement strand
CGAATAATTTTTCATTTTCGTTACCTAGAAGAATCTGGTTATACGATTCCAATTGGGAATTAATCCCCCTTCTATATCAATAATTATATGCCTGTAATTATGAATATTCTTAACTATATACATTGAAAATAAAAACAAACAGAGAAAATGTTTAGTTTTATGTTCATATTATTTATTATATTTAATATTATATAATTTCAGAGCCATTCGCAGAATCACGCATTATCTCGTATAATTAATACAATAATTTAGAAATATGAAAGGTGTAGAATATACATGAAACGTATGATCTCATGGAATGTGAATGGTTTACGGGCAATTATGAAGAAAAATTTTATGGAGTTTTTTCTGGAAATGGACGCTGACTTCTTAGCTTTACAAGAAATTAAAATGCAAGAAGGTCAGCAAGAAATGGACTTACCAGGCTATTACGAATATTATAACTATGCAGAGAAAAAAGGCTATTCTGGAACGGCTGTGTTCACCAAGCATGAACCTCTTAATGTAGTCTATGGTATTGGAATTGAAGACCATGACAAAGAAGGACGAGTCATCACACTAGAATATCCAGATTTCTACTTTGTGACTGTGTATACACCCAATTCCCAAAATGCCTTGAAACGTTTACCCTATAGAGAAGCATGGGAAGTAGCATTTCAAGACTATTTATCGCTCTTAGATAAGATGAAGCCGATTATACTTTGTGGCGATCTAAATGTCGCCCATACAGAAATAGATCTGAAGAATCCTGAGACTAACCACTTAAGCGCAGGGTTTTCCGATGAAGAGCGGGCACATTTCACCAATCTTCTCAATCGTGGTTTTACGGACACTTTCCGCTACTTCAATCCAGAAGCTATAGACCGTTACACATGGTGGTCCTATAGAACAAGAGCAAGGGATAGAAATGCAGGCTGGCGTATTGACTATTTCGTTGTATCTGATCGTCTTCAGGACAACTTAGTCGAGGCAGAGATTCTAGATCAAGTAATGGGTTCCGATCACTGCCCAGTACTATTGGAAATCGATATTTAAACGTATAAACGCACACAACAAGAACAAGGGAGAAAACCATGGCTAAAAAAACTACGTCCTATTACTGCACCGCTTGTGGTTACGAAGCTTCTGGCTGGCTCGGGCGCTGTCCTTCTTGTCAAGCTTGGAATAGTTTCGAGGAGAAAATTCAGACGCCTAAATCCACTTCGCGATCTGGGGCAGGCGTAGGTACTGGTTGGCTCGATCAGTTGTTCGAAGAAGACGCTTCGCCTATAGTGGATTTAACAGAAGTGAATAGTTCTCAAGCCACCTACTTCACTTCGGGAATACAAGAATTTGATCGTGTTTTAGGTGGAGGTTTTGTACCAGGTTCCCTTGTATTAGTCGGTGGGGACCCTGGCATAGGGAAATCAACGCTACTTCTCCAGGCCGCTTCGAAAACGAAAACCGATAGACCCGTGCTCTATATTTGTGGTGAGGAATCTCCACAGCAAGTAAAACTGAGAGCCGAACGGCTAGAGGTAGTAGGTCAAGGTCTGAAATTAAGTAACGAAATCATCTTCGAAAAACTAGCAGTAATCATTTCAAAACTTAAACCTAGTGTTTGTATCGTAGACTCTATTCAAACGATTTATTCTGAGCAATCAACCTCATCACCGGGTTCTCCGAATCAAATACGTGATGTTGCCGCCGGTTTCTTGCGTCTGGCGAAGAAACTCGGAACGACCATAATATTAGTAGGTCACGTTACCAAAACCGGTGATTTAGCAGGGCCTAGAGTTCTAGAACACATGGTCGATACAGTTTTGTACTTCGAAGGGGATAAATACTCATCTCTTCGCTTAGTAAGAGCCGTTAAGAATCGCTTCGGGCGAACCAATGAAATTGCCATTTTTGAAATGGGAGAAAGGGGGCTTACCGCTGTACAAAACGCTTCCGAAACCCTCTTATCCAGTAGGCCACAAAAAGCACCTGGCTCTGCTCTGAGTATTATTATGGAGGGTAGTAGACCTCTTGTCGTAGAAATCCAAGCCCTTTTAACAGCAAGCCCCTATCCTTCCCCGATTCGCATGTCACAAGGCATTGCGAAAAATCGCGTAAGTATGCTATTAGCCCTCTTACAAAAAAACTTAGATGTGAACTTGAGTGCTGTCGACTGCTTCATCAATATTGTCTCGGGATTAAAAGCCGACGATCCTGCTACTGATCTTGCACTTATTGTCGCAATTTATTCCAGTTACAGAAATTTACCTGTAAGAGAAAAAACGCTTTTCTGTGGAGAAGTTGGCCTAACGGGAGAAGTTAGACCCATTACGCGTTTACAAGAACGCTTGGGAGAAGCTTCAACATTAGGATTTCAACATATCTTTTTACCTGGAAGTGTCAAGCGCGAAGTCGATAAATTAAAACGCAACACAAGCTACGACATTATCTATGTCGACACTATTATGGAGGCATTAGAAATATGCTTTTAAATAATAAAATCTATGTCCTGCTTGCTGCCGCAGGAAAAGGAACACGTATGGGAAAAGGAATAAATAAACTCCTCCTTCTGATAAAGGATAAGCCCATTATCATCCATACGATTGAAACCATCCTATCTTTTTTCGAGACGCAAGAAGAAGATAAAATAGGAGGCTTATTTATAATTTGTGCCGAAGAGGAACAAGCGGAAATGTCTCATCTCCTAAAGCGTTATCTTCCTCAACAACAATATGATAGATTCCCTATTAAGTATGTCCTAGGAGGGCAGAATCGAAGGGCCTCTGTAGCGAATGGAATCAAGAGTCTCCTGAATTCAGGTGCGTCACCCAATAGCATCGTTATGGTCCATGATGGTGCCCGTTGTTTCGCTTCGGTGGAGCTTTGGCAAACGCTCTATGAAGCGTGTCTACGTTACGATGCCGTTTGCCCCGGAATACAAGTGCAGGATACCTTGAGAAGAGCAGAAAATTTTCATGAACCTCTGGGCGTATCTGTTGATAGAAACCATCTCTATCACATGCAAACCCCGCAATGTGCGAGACTTGATTTACTGGCTCAGGCCAATGCTAGAGTGGACTCAGAATCTAATCTTGATTTGGAGTTTACGGATGATGTATCCATTTTGCAATACGCAGGAACTAAGGTGTATTTGTTCCCTGGCGAGAAGGATAATATTAAGATAACGACAACAGAAGATTTGGAGTCGGCTAGAAGGACGTTACTTTAATCTTCTTCAACACAAGTAATGTAACAAAAAGCTTGTAGGCCTAATCCTTTGCCGAAATCTGTCAAGCCTTCTCCTGTTGTGGCTGTAATGCCCACATCATGAATCGACAGACCGCAGAGGTCTGCTATATTATGTCTGATAGATTCGATATGTTTTAATAACTTAGGTTTTTTCCCTTCTATAGTAAAGGCAATAGAATCCAATCGAAATCTTCGTTCACCCGGATTGTTTTCTAGTGTTTCTAGAGCTTTCTCTAAATAGCGAGACGAATCCGTAATGCCTGCTGCGCACATTTGATCTGCTATTTTCCCTAGGATAATCACGCCTGTTACTGAAGAAATTGCATTACACAAACTATGTAGAAGTATATCGGCATCGGAATTGCCCTCCATACCCATTTCTCCTGGCAACGTATAACCACCTAGTACTAAGTCTTTTTCCACATCTTCCGCCACGAATCGGTGGCTATCTTGTCCTATTCCCATACGATATTTCACGATTACTCTACCCCCTGTGTCCTGGCTTCAAGTGCTTCTTCCATAAGTGCCAGAGCGCCTTGTTCTTCCCAAGACGCATACATAATTTTTGCCCCGCCTTGTACCAGATGAAATGTAGGTGTTACGTTGGCTTCGAAGCTGGTTAATATACTCTGGTCTGATGTGATATCAGCGAAGACAAACAAGGCACGATCCCTATACTCTACCGTCCATTCTTCCATCTTCGGAATGACAATGGGTCCTGCTTGATCATTTATTTGACGTAAGCAAATAACGATTGGTAAACGCGTCCCATTTATAAGCTTCTCCAAATCTAGTACTTCTCTATACTCGAGAAACTCCCCTTCATCATTATGGACATATTCTAATAGTACAACTGGAGCCGTATAATTAATATCCCCTAGATAATCGGGTCTGCTTTCCCCTTGCTTACACGAAACTAAGAAAAACATAATAGCCCAGACCCAAATCATTCCCTTCAATCGACTTTTCATACGCGTCTCCTATATTTATGAACACACTAGGATGTAAAAACCTTTTTTCTTCTCTAAGACTTCTAAATTTTGAAATACCGTTCCTAAGAAATCTTGGGCAGATTTCGCGCCTTGTTTCTTCCCAATCACAAGATACACGCGTCCACCCGGTACTAAATGCTCCTTCATTTCAGAGAATATAGAATAGAGAGCTTCCTTGCCAATTCGAATTGGAGGATTAGAAATAATGAGTGAGTAGCTTTGATCAAGCGAAGCGAACCCCTGGGATTTGACTACACGTGCGCCATATACACCATTTTCTTGGAGATTCTTCGTGGTGAGCGCAAGGGCTCTTTCATTTACATCGGCAAAAGTCCAAGTGGTACCTGGATAGAGTCTCTTCCCTACAATACCTAGGACACCATAACCACAGCCCATATCTAAGGCTTCCCCTGAGCTTAAGAGGCGATACGTGGCTAAATCTTCAGCTTTTAGCTTCTCCATATCTCTATGAAAAGTCTCCAGCAATAAGTCAGAGGCTAAGTCTATATGATTTTTGGAAAACACACCAGAATTTGAAAAAAATAGAAAATCTCTTCCATGAAAACGATAGGGAATTTGAATCTCCTCATCTTCTAATGCTGCGTTTTCAGAAAAATAATGGGACAATTAGGTTCTCCTTTTACTAAAGTAATGGAATAGCCCAACGAAAAAGGCTAAACCCAGGACATAAACAACAACAGCTTCTGATACTGCCAACTGCAAAATACTAACTAATAATACCATTACAAAACTCGAACTTTCTGTTCTTAATTCTGGAAGTAAGATTGGTAAGTAGGATCCAACGATTAAGGCATTGAAAAGTATCGCTGGAATAGGGAGCGTATAGAGGCCAGGTTTCTTCCATAGCGCGCTTGAACTACTAAGCTTCGAGGTTTCAGGCGTAAGTTGAAATCTTACAGCAAGCCAGCGTGTCACGATTACAACCAGAATGGTAGCCAGCGTACCAAAGGTAATATCTATCCATCCTAAACCTCCGAAAAGCAAATTAGCTAGAAACACTCCCAGAGGTAAGCCTAACAGTGATGCCGGCATCAGTGCCGGCAACAACATCAGTGCTTCCGAAATGCGAAATTGCACTGGACCAAACGCAATAGGTGCAACAAGCACCGTTAATACAACATATAGAGCAGCAAGCACTGCGGCTTCTACGAGGAAGTAAATTTTCTTATTTTTCATTTCAATTCTCCTATGGTGATAGATCTCACCGGAAGTTAATTTCCTAGGGGCGTAGCTACACTGTAAGTACAACAGAGGCTACGTATTCCCTAGGCGTATATCAGTCATTTTTCAGACTATAACGGATTCATCGTGGCAATATTGGTATAGATATTGGCATGTGTATGAGGGTTAAGCATGGTTTCGCTCAAACTCTTACCATCCACTGGTAGACGCTCAATTTCTAATTCAGGAATACTATCATAAACACCATTGAGATAACCTTCTACTCGGTCCAAACACGTTTTCAGACGTGCTAACTGACCACCGTAGCGGATATCAATGACCTCACTACCTTCAGGTTTATTATACAAATACCATATAGACAGTGTGAATGCCTGTAAATCCTTAAGGGCTACAATAAGCTCTGGCAGATCCTTCTTAATAATATTTCGCAAAGTTACCTGATTATTTCCTAGATACGCAGGACGCAAGTCTAGAACCAAGCGAATCTTACGTGCCAGAACATCCGCTAACTGTGCGGATTGCAGGTAGAATAATTTTGCTTTACCTTCCGTTACGTTCGTACAATAATCGAAATAGTCTGCCAACTCAGTATAGTGCTCGACTAGGGCATCGCCCATTGGTGTGATGTGTGCATCATAATTACCCATGAGCACATCCGAGAATAAAATATATTTACTGGGGTTCAAGGTTTTAGGATTATCTTTCGCCACGCCAGGGACTTCATCGAACAGCCGCATCGTATAAAAGGCTTCCCCATCAATTCCAAAAGTCTTTGTAAAACGCTCGATAACCTCTTCTCTTCCTGGTACTGCTTCTTTCCATGTTGCTTCACCGAATTGTTGTAATGGAAGTAGAGCTTCAAATACAGAAACTTCAGATCCATTATCTCCCCATGCTGTAGTAATCATGTGTTGAATCCCCATGTGGCGTACGGATATCAGCGCGGGCTCTGAAGTACCAAATGCCTTACCAGCAGAGGACTTGATACCATTCCAAGTCTGAATACCACCTGCAAACCAAACTTCAGAGGCCTTGGTTTCCATATGACGTTTAAACATGATGTCATAAACTTCTTGTTCATAATGATAATAATCCCAATAAACGAGTCCCACCTGATCCGAAATAGATGCTTGGACTTCTGCCGTTAGCTCATTATCAGGCTCATAGTATTGATGATTAGGAGAGGAGAAACGGAAATACATATCAGACCACATGAGTGGCGTGTAATCATACTTTTTGGCAAGATCAACAATCTTATCTAAATGTTTATGCATAATGGCATAGGGTTCTTCGTAGCCATACTTATCCATGTATTTACCACGGCCTAATCCCCATGCTTCGTCCATACCAATATGTATTCTTCTCGAGCGGAAGGCGCTGTGCATAACGGAAAACATCTCATCAATGAATTTATAGGTTTCTTCATTGTCTACCATCAATACGTCTTCGGTATCCTTAAACACATTAGCATAGGGCCATCTGAGTGTCGTGCGCAAGTGGGCCAAGGTTTGGATACATGGGATAACTTCGATACCTAGAGACCACGCATAATCATCAATTGCACGCATCTCTTCTGCAGAATATGCACCTCTCTGATAACCGAAATAAGGGTATTTAGGTAGTTCATAAGTATCTTCTGTATAAAGCATCAATACATTTAAACCCATTGCCGCCATATAATTTAACATGTGCTGCACGCTTGAAACCGTAAGTACAGCATTTCTAGAACAATCTAACATCAGACCGGAGTCTTCTACCTGAAGGTGTTCTCTTACAGTCTTACCACTTAACCATACTTCTCTAACATGAGATAGCGCTCTTGCGAAACCTACCTTGCTAGGGTAGGAAATATGAATGTTTTGCCCGGATCGGCTAACGACTAAATCACCTTCTACATTTTGCTCTGCAATAATGCCAATACCATTTACTGAATTTCTCTCGATCTCCAAAACAGTCGACAAATGCTCAATAATCTGTCTTTCTTCTGTGCTTAGACCCATTGGGTTCACTTCTAGTACCGTGAGTTCAACGTTTCTATGTTTGGATACGTCGAATAAATTTAATGCCATGGTTTTCCTCCTTGTAGTCTTCAAGATTTATATCACTTGTATGATACCGAAAAAACATAGATATTTCTTGGGTTATCTCAGAATTTCTCCATAAGACAAGTAGAATTCACAGTTGCTTCAAATTTACCAGCATCTTAGATTTTTCTTCGATAACGCCCTATAACATGAGTTAATAGAGCGGACGTTGAAGTTACTAATAATATTGCAATCGTTATGGCCAAAGAAATCGCAGCGGTCTCGATCCCCAGGTTAATAGCCTCCCCTACCCTATTCTCAACTAATTCCACCATAGTTAGATAGATAAAGCGTCCGGGAACCAAGGGTAAAACTCCGATAATTAGAAAAATAGTAGAGGGTGCTTTTTTCACTCTAGAGAATACAATTGCCCATACAGAAACGAAAACAGCCGCTAGAAAACTCGCAATAATTGTGCTTCCAACATACGCTTCTATGAAGCCTAGTATTAACCATGAAATTGTAGAACCTAGTACAGCAGGCCATAGTAAATGCCCCTTGACTCCGTACTGTAAAGCATAGCCTAGAGATAAGGCAATACTGGCCAAAAGGTAAACGAAATTAAAAGAAATTAAATTTTGCATAGTAAACCTCTTACCTTACCAGTATTACCGCAATACCCGTTCCAATGGCTAGGGCCAGAGCGATAAACATAGATTCTACTAATTTATTTAAACCTGAAGTAAAATCTTTATTGACGATATCATAGATAGAAGTCGTTAGTAACATACCTGGAACTAAGTTCATAACTACAGAAACTGTAACTATAGAAGGATTCTGTATCCAATTCCAATGTGCCATCGTTTCTATACTGAAACCCGCTAGAAATGAAGACATAAGAATAATGTAAGTACTATTTAACTTCGCATCATTAAGTAACTCATAAATTAATTTCATCCCACAAGCAACGCCACCGGCAATCAAAATATCTTGGATATTACTACCAAATACATAGGCAAATCCCATAGCAACAAACACAGCAGCGATTAGAAGTACAGGTCTAGAATAATTAACAATGGCCGCAATATCTTCTAAATGACTAGAGAAAAAATCTAACGATTTACGTTCGCCTGTGCAGAGTGCTCTAGATAAGCTATTCAAGGAATCTAAACGATGGAAATCTGTCCCTCTGTTTACAATTCTTCTAGAACTTGTAAAAATAGACTCATCCTCATCTTGGAAGGTGATGAGAAGCAAAGTAGGAATAGCAAATGCAGAACATGATTTTTTGCCATAAGCTCCTAGAATACGGATAACACTATCTTCTACACGAGACGTTTCAGCACCCGAAGCGAGCATCTTCGTCCCGAAGCGTAAGCACAAATCCAATAAGCGGTAATTATAACTTATATCCGCACTTCTGCCTTCTTCTGCTGGTAAAATTGCATCCGCCATAGCCTGCTCCCTTAAATTCTAACAGGTAAAAAAGAGGATCTCTCTCCCACAACGGTTATATATAAATCGTGTAAGGCTCTCGTACATGCTACATAGAGCCTTGTACGGTCAAGATCTTCTTTATACTGAGTTGAAGATGCATTGGCTACAATCACACCATCGAACTCAACACCTTTGGACTGGGTAACGGTGCAAATGGTCACTGCAAATTGTTCTTCCCACTGTAAGTAATCGTTTACCAGGATTTTTTCTCCTGCTTGGGCTATTCGTTCTCTAATTGCTGTTCGATAATAGTGAACTGTTTTCTCATCTTTTGCCACAATAAGTGCCGTACGGTAGGATTTCTCCTTCCATTCCAGTAACTTCTTCCACATACTCTCGATATGTTCCATTTCCCTATTCTCTGCAAATTCTTCTACGATTACGTCTGCCCCATCTCTATGGAGCGCTTGTATCGAATCATCCTCTAGAATACTTCTAGAAAATTCTGTAATTTGCTTAGTCGAACGGTAAGACGTAGATAGGGTAAAGGACTCTGTTCGTATCGGATCATCCTTATAGAGATTCTTCAATTTACATAGATAGTCAACTTCAAGAGGGAATTGAATCGCTTGATTAATATCCCCTAGCAAGGTACGTGGGCAAACAAATATGCGTCGCAAAATTTCATGTTCAAGTGCGCTAAGATCTTGCATTTCATCGACTATAAGATGCCTTACCCACTGGTTGTCGCTGGCACCATATAAGAGGACCTTGAGCAAGGTAAGAATATACATATCCGCCATATCCAGTTGTTCTAGATTGAAGATATCCTGTGGTACTTCCTTTTCTTCTACCACCCAACGCACAAATACTTCATAGGCTTGTCTTACATTAGATACTAAATACATAGCATCGAGTTTACGGGCAATTTCCGTCCTAGCCTCCGCATAATCGTCTTTGCTTTCGATAAAATCTTGAATATGTTCAAACACATACTCTTTTCGTCTGAACGGTGGAATATGTCTATAATTTGTTGCGTAGAGCTGTTGTAATAGTTTAGCTGGAATCTTGAAGAATTTACTTTCTATTGTTTGCGCTTGGAAACAGTTATTACCTAAGAACATAGCAAACTCTTCTACCCATTCTACCCAGGCAAAAGTTGAGAGAAGATTACGCTTATAGGTAGTACAGGATTCAAACGTATAGTTCAAATACCGTCCTTCTACTTCAGCTAATTCTTCTCGTAATACGCGTTCTGCGGTCATATAACGAACATTTTCTTCACCTAAATTGGGAAGCACATCGCTGATGTAGGAGGCGAAAGACTCCGAAGGTGTGATAAGTAGAATATTGTCGGACAAGATATCTTTATGTACATACATTAAATAGGCTGCCCTATGAAGCGCAATGGAAGATTTCCCTGATCCTGCCACGCCCTGTACGATAAGATTACGATTAGGTTCTGCACGAACAATGGTATTTTGTTCCTTCTGTAATGTTTGAACAATCTCTTGCATTCTGGCAGAAGACACAGAACTTAAAACCATTTGAAGAATTTCATCATAGATTTCTTCCGACGTATTAATGACACGTTGTAAGGTCGACTGTATAATCTCTATTTGATACTTCGCCAATAAATCACCTGAGACCATAGTCCCTTCGTTCAAGTAAGAAGCAGGCCCAATATTATCCGAGTCATAATAGATATTAGCAATTGGCGCTCTCCAATCGATGACGTATTGTTCCATTGCATTATAATTTAAAATATCATGGTAACCGATATAGAGCTCTTCTACCTCCGCCTCTTCAGGTGCATCTTCCCATTCCACATCATGGAAACGAAAAGATAAATGTGCGAAATAAGGTTTAAGAATAATGTTCTTGATAGTTTTCAGCTCTTTTTGCTCAAGTATTGCGCGATTATGGGATTCTTGCAAAGCATTCTGAATGACTGCAGAATCAAATTGAGCATTCGTATTAAAATCAGCAAATTCGAGATGTTCATCCCAAGCTTCTTCTTTTAATCTCTGACTCTCTTCGAATAAGGTATCTTGATTTTGCTCTAAAAAAGCTTCTCTCTCACGCAAATACGTCAAAACCTTGTCAAGATACTTGTTTTCTTTAATATATAAGTCTGAATGTCTTTCTTCTGCAAGATAATTCTCTTTTTTCATAGAATTCTTCCTCTCTACTCTTCCATAAACAAACCTTTAATCTCATCAATATGCATCCTATGTATAGATTTTGCGCCTGGAGAAACTATATCCTCTAGGAGTGCTTGTTTACGCTCTTGTAGTTCTTGTATTTTCTCTTCTATTGAACCCTTTGTAATGAGTCGATAGACTTGGACAATATGTCTTTGGCCGATTCTATGGGCGCGATCAGTGGCTTGGTTTTCTACTGCTGGATTCCACCATGGATCATAATGGATCACAACATCTGCTCCGGTGAGGTTTAATCCTGTTCCTCCCGCCTTTAATGAAATGAGAAACACGTCCCCAACCCCATTATTGAAGGCATCCACCATATCCAAACGTTCTTTCGCTGGCACTTGACCGTCAATATACATGGTTCTGATCCCCTTCTCATGCAAGAGTTCACGAATGATACTAAGCATGGAAGTAAATTGAGAGAACAGCAAGATTCTATGGTTTCCATCCAAGAGATTATCCAACAAATCTTCCAGAGCTTCTAGCTTACCACTTCCACCCGTGTAATTAGGTACGAATAATGCGGGATCACAACAAATCTGACGTAGTCTCGTAAGTTCTCCCAAAATATTCATACGATGTTTATTTTGCTCACTCTTATTCGCTGTCTCGAAATTCCGCAACTGTCGTCTCGCTCGTTCTAGGTGTTGACGATAGAGTTTTTGTTGTTCGGATGTCATATGGACAGGCAAGTCTGTAACAATTTTATCCGGTAAGTCCTCGAGCACATCGGTTTTCAATCTGCGCAAAATAAAAGGCGATACCAATTGGTGCAAACTGCGTTGTTGTACTAGGGCTTCTTGATGCGCATGAAGCCATTCTTCCCCACTTGTCTGACTTGCAGAACTCGCCTGCCCGAAACGTTCTTGAAATACACTATAGTGGAAAAGATAGCCTGGCATAATAAAATCAAAAATGGACCATAACTCTCCTATATGGTTTTCTATTGGCGTACCGGTCAGAGCAAATCGTCTCTTTGCCCGCAATGCTTTTACTGCTCTAGAGGTCTTCGTAGTAGGATTCTTAATACTCTGTGCTTCGTCAATAACAACATAGTCGAAGAGATATCCACTTAACTCTTTTTTATCTTGACGGGCAATACCATAAGAAATAATGATTATGCCATGTTTTTTCTGTAGAAATTTCAAACGCTCCACTCGATTAGGTTTCGTGCCTTCTACTACATATACAGGCATATGAGGCAAGAACCGCTTCACTTCCTGCTCCCAGTTATAGAGTAAAGACGTAGGAGAAACTACTAAATATTGTCCAGGGTGCTCTTGATATTTGGCCCAGAGAAATGACAAAACTTGTAAAGTTTTACCTAAACCCATTTCGTCAGCCAAAACACCACCAAACCCATAACGATCCAGATAAGATAACCACTGATAACCTTCCACTTGGTACGGTCTAAGTTCTGCGTTAATCCCATCGGGTAATGTAGGCACACGAAGTCCTGGATTCTCATGATCTTCTCTAAGTCTTTGCCATGCTTCTAGCAAATGATTATCACGTGACTGAATAGCTATGCCTTCTTCTTCTAAGAGGTTTTGTAAAGCTAAACTACGATAACGAGAAATACGAAATTTCCCCTCATACCATGTGGCTCCCCAAGTTGCTAATGTTTTAACCAAATTACCTAACTTAAGTACCCAATCCGTATCGGAACCATTACTCTCTAGATCTACGAAACGATAAGTATCTAAACGTGCATATATTTGATGTTTCTGATACGCTCTTACAATTTCTGCAGCTTCCTCATTGCTGTAGCCATCCATAGAAATCTCTAGTGTGATCCATTCTTCAGTTTCTGTATAATCCAGCTCCAACTTTGGTTCTGTTGGGACCAAAACCTCAAAAGATTTGAACTGTGGTGACACATAGAGGGTTGCTTGGGATTGAATTTGCTTCATACCACTCTGGAGAAAGTAAAACAAATCCTCTTCTTCCTCAATATAAAATTGATTCGTCATATAATTGCCGTTCTTACTCCGACTAATCATGGCCATGTCCGATTCTTTCAGCGGAATGGTATGAAAAGACATCTTCGACAAGAGAGTTGAAAAACGATTCTCATCTCTTAAATGCCTTACAATTAAGACCCCCGGATCAATTTTATCTTTATATCTAGGCAGAGCTTCACGATATAAAGGACGGAAATAATGTTCGCCATAAAAATAAAACGCCGATAACCACAGTTTATCCTCAACGTAATCTATATATGTACGAATTTCTAAATCTTCCTCTTTGAGTCTAGAATCTAGTTGGTCATCCCACAATAAGCGTCTTTTTGCTTCTAGGTGCACCTTTGCAAGAGTAAGAAAATAAGACACTTCTGCGGCGTCGAGTAAAATCAAATTTTCCTTACTCCGGGCGAGAGCCATAATCGCTTGCCAGATTAATCGGTCACTCTTATCTTTCAATAAATACACTACGGAATCGTAAATCGCAATGAAATCCTCATGTAAAATCAAAAAATCCGTTTCTGTTAGCAATTTCCCCTTGTTACTCATTAGATTTGCAATGGCAAGTGTTCTTTCCCCTTCCCTGGCCGTTAGCTGACAAGCAAAGGTTTTATTTGAGTCATTTGATTTTTCATCTAATTTCTCCGCTATTTCTCCAAGGTGCAAAGCAAATCGATGGGGAAGGGTCTCTCGAAAGACAAGTGGGAAAACAGCATAATCAAGCTTTAAATCTACCTTTACATCGTCACCTACTTGCCGACTCAAAACCAGGAACTGACGAAGCATTTCATAACTTAAGCCTAGATTTTTTTGGCCATTTCCATTTTCGGGTCGAAGAGCTCCTACTGTTTGACTGTCCATATAGGCAAGTTTCAACCAATCAATGACTCTTTGCTGACCATGGGACAAGCCCTGATTCTTTTGCCACGTAAAGTACGCACCGAATTCTATTGCTTCGCCACGGAGATAAGCACGCAAGAATTCAGGTATGGATTGGACCACATAGAGATGCTCCTTCGTACCTAATTTCATACTAAGTTGTGCTGCCTGAAGCGATAAGCCCTTCGTCAATTCGACTTGTAGCTCCATACAAACCGCATCATATTCCGAACTGGATGGCACTTCACTGCGTGTTAGATTTTTCTCCCAATTTTCCCAGTAGAAAAGACGATTCAATAGCTGTTTACCACCTGAATCATAGGGTTCAGGCGCCTTCTCCGCCACTTGTACTTCTTCTCCAACACCAGGCTTAATCGGAATATAGTTGTCCTTACTAACCGTTTGATCAAACAAGAGATTCGTAACAATGGGTTCTGAAGGTTGTTTGACTACGCTAGATTCAGTCTTGGGTTTAGGCGGCCTTCCTCTACGTTTCTTCTCCTTACCTTCTACTTGCGAACTAATTTCCATGAGCTCATCGAAACTTAGTAGAGGTCTATAGATCTGAGGCTCTTCGGCCAAAGGATGTCTAGGCTCGAGAGCATCTGGTACTTCACCCTCATCAGAAAACTTCTTATCTACAACTGAGAAGAGCAAGCCAACTACATGTTTACAGGCACCTTTAAACATACCGAAAGATTTACACGAGCAAGAGCAGGACATGGGCGTTCCATTACTATGTAAACCTATAACAGTATCGTATACATTTCCAGAAAAACTAGACACCTTAGCCTTTACCCAGTGCTTATCTGGATCATAATATAGAGGTCCAATTCTTTCTTTTGCATTAAAAAGATTTCTGCCTCGAATAAACACCTTCTGATTAGAAGCTAAGGTTTTTATGCTATCAACATCGAGTAATACTCTCACGGATACCCCACTTACTATAAGCTTTCTAACATCATTCTACTGGAAACTTTTGTAAAGCCAGCCGCTTCAGCTGTCTTCTCTACAAGTTCAGTTTGTGCCACAGGCCAGTAGCAACTGAAGCCTTCGTCTTGTGCGGCTTTGGCCACAGATTGTGCTAAGACGGTTCCTATACCTCTTCTCCTGTACTTAGGTTGAACGAAAATAGCATCTACAGAATAGGCATCTAGGAGTGATGGCATATATGAGATATACCCTAGCAAATGCCCTTCACGACTGAAATATCCTAAAATACTTCCTAAATCATCGTCTCGGAAGATATTGAAGGTTTCCTTGAGCTTCATGCCAGGAATATCCCCTTCATCAGGGAAATTGTTCACATGGCGTTTGTCGTCTGTTTTTAGCTTGCGAACCACCCCAGGCTCCTCAGCTTCCTTCAGTTGATTAGCTTCTTCTTGCATATAGAAACTAGAATATGCATCGGAAACATCATAAGGTTCTTGGAAGCGCAAACTTCCAGCATCAATTCCCGTTACATTTAAATGGACCTGAAACTGATCACTTTTCTTATGAATAAATGCTTCTAATTGTGCTAAATCAAAGTCAGGCTTAAGAGGCACAACAATATAATGCGTTTTCACACGCTGTGGGGACATAATGAGAACACAATCCTCTGATGCATAATATTGTGTATCGTCTTCTAGAGCTAAATCCTCTAATTCTTCTATTTCATCGAAATATTTTGCTTGATTTTCTAGCAAAATATTTTCTATGTCTTCTTGTTTTACTTTTCTAAACATTCTTATCTCCTTACCTCTCAGGGCTTCCTTATTCAGAATTTAAGCTAACAGTAATTATACAATAGCTCGTTTATCTTGACCGGCCAAATCGCTCGACCTTAACAAATTGTCGCCCTTTTCTACTCACTCCAGATAAGGCTAGAATTCGAGCCTTGCCTTTTCCTCGGAAACGGATAATTTGACCGGGTTCAATCATCTTGCTTACTTTTGTCTCTAGAATTCCATCGACACTGACCTTTTCCTTACGAATGCACGCTTGAGCTTCTTGCCTACCCATATGCCAAAGCCCGGCCAAAAGATTATCCAACCGTAAAGAAGCAATAGAAATCGATTCCTCATAGCGATCCCCTTCTTCTATACACAGATCAAAACTTGAATTGAGTTTCGATAGTCGAATCTTGTCTCGACCGATTTGCTGGAGATTCTCTAATATAACTTCTGCTAGTGAAGCCTTGACAATTAAATCAGCGCCTTGATTATGTATGAGAATATCCCCAACATAAGTCCTCTCTATTCCCAAACCCATAAGCGAGCCTAGAACACTTCGATGTTCCAAACCTATGCCATGAATTCTTATGTATTGCAAGGGATCCTCATCCGAAACATTTGTGTTATAGATTGACCATTTTTCTTTGCTAGGATTAACACCCAATAGTCGTCTCTCTGCCTCCTCATGTCCTCCCCATAAGATAATCGCTCGAGATAATTCCGGTAGATTCTTAGTATCCTGAAGTAATTTCTGAGTTTGCTCCGGCGTAAGGAAATGTCCCCACTTAATCGTATCTTCCTCTTGAGCTTCTTCAAACCAATCCCATATCCTTGCATAGAGCCATTTATCTTCATCATTATTAGTTCTTCTCAACCAGTCCTTGCGATTCAACATCATTATCGACCTCCTAGAAATTTCTATACTAACAAAATCTTAGACATTCTATGCAATAGTTTCACATAATTCAAAGATTAATTAGTTCCTTGCACAAGAATTATGCATTTAAGTTATAATATAGATATTACCTTGCGGGAGGATTATACGTTATGACTACGATTAAGGACATTGCCCGCCAAGCTGGTGTGTCCATTGCTACCGTTTCAAGAGTCCTCAATGGCCAGCGTGGTGTAAGTGAATCGAAACGACAAAAAGTTCTGGCCATTGCCCAAGAGCTAGGGTTCAACTCGAGCAAATACGAACATAGCCTGAAGGACAAACTACCAGAGATTCTAGTATTCTTTCTCGATCCTAGAACAAGCCCTAGTGCGGAAGAAGACATTCGCCATGGTATTCAATTAGCTAAGCGCTTAGTCTTCGGTCAGGAGCATCGTATTGAAGTATATACTTCAGATTACGAAGAAGATGCTCTAGAATTAGCTCAATCTATTCAGAACGAAGGAGAAGAACTCGAAGGATTAATCATTATAGGAAATATCCCTGAACGCTTCGGCAAATTTCTACAATACCTAAGAGGTCGTGGCTGCCCTGTAGTTTTCGTCGAAGCGAAATTAGATTCTCTCTCTCCTCTAACCACTGTAAGCTATGACTTCATGTCCGCCTTCCCCATGCTGGAAGAACTGATTCTACTATTAGATGAGAAGAGAACAGGCATACATTTCCACCAGAGTCCATTACACATTAGTGGCGAGGGGTACTTATCCTTCTTACCTACTTCTCATATAACCGAAACTTTACAAGAACATTATCCTCAAGATGCAATCCATATTCAAAACACTGGTCCGTACAGCTCTGAACTATTCAAAGACAGTTCCATCTTAATTCTAGACTCCGAGCAAGCTTCTCTTCAGGCTGCTAAACATTATGAAAACGTCCCCACTAGACCTAAAATAATAGCTTTTGCCAAAGGAGCTGAAGCCGTACAACTTCTCCAGAATAAAAACGTTGATGCTCTCATCCAATTTTCCAGTCATTCGCTAGGTTTCTATGGTTTATACGCTCTAGGCAAGAGATTAATACATAAACAACCACTACCCAAGGATATCACCATACCACCTCAAGTCTTCTTCCCATCTATGTCGAAAATTCTATCTCAACAAGTACAGTTTCCAATCCTTCTAGATGAAATCACACGAGACGACGACAGCATATAGAATACAAAATGGCCGAGGAAGCTCGGCCATTTAAATTAAAAGTTTAACTTCTTAGATTAAGATCTGCCACCGGAAACTTCAAAAATACTACCCGTAACGAAACTTGCTTCATTGGAAGCTAAATAAACATACACTTCTGCCAACTCAACAGGCTGACCTGCTCTACCTAAATAGGTATTCTGGCCAAACTCTTTTATCTTATCTGGTAATTGGCCACCATCCAATTGTAAAGGCGTCCAAATAGGTCCTGGCTGTACACTATTTACTCTTATGCCTTTCTCTCCGAAATATTCGGCAAGATTCTTACTCAAGTTCGATATAGCCGCATTCGTCGCAGCATAATCTAATAAGTGTGGACTAGGGCCCGATGCCTGGACAGAAGTGGTTGTAATAATAGAACTTCCCGCAGGTAAGTGTTTCTCTGCAGCCTTGACAGACTCATACATACTAATAATATTTACCTGAAAAGTATCTTTAATTTGTTCCATACTTAAATCTTCAAGCGTCTTCTGGGCAATTTGCTGTGCAGCGTTCAATACGAGAATATCTAACTGGCCGAAGGCTTCCACCGTTTTCTCAACAATTTCTGTCGCTGCATGTTCGTCTCTCAAATCATATGGCAAGAGAAGGGCTTTTCCACCTGCTTCTTCAATATACTCTTTTACTTCATTAGCATCAGGTTCTTCACCAGGATAGAATTGAATCGCAACATTGGCACCTTCCCTGGCAAAAGCTATAGCTGCAGCTCTACCTATTCCAGAGTCTCCTCCAGTGACGAGTGCATTTCTATCTTTCAAACGACCTGTACCTTCGTAGGACTTCTCTCCACAATCTGGCCTATAGACCATTTCAGACTGTAAAGCAGGCGTGCTCTGTTCTTTCTCATCGAAACCATCCGTCTTAAAACGCGTTCTTGGATCAATTAACTCGGGTTTGTTCATAACTACACCTCCATTGGTTTATAAACATTTGATTATAATTATAATGTTCTCATCTCCTGGAAGTTTGAACAGATTAGAAAAATTCCTTGAAACCTTTTCCAATACTCCCCTTACCGAAACGTTCTTGCATTTCCTCGAGAAGAGCATCTACTTCTCTCTGCTTCTCTGATCTAGGCGTAGGGGGTTTGAGTTCAAATAGGCTCATTTGTTCCGGCACTGAATCATCTTCAACTTTCTCTAAACTAATTCCCAGCAGCCGAATCCCTAAGTGTCTTACAACGAAATGCTGATGGAAGAGAGACAGCGCGATATTATAAATAGTATCTGCCTCTTGAATGAGGAAGGAAGAAGTGCGCTGACGAGAAAACTGCGTGAAATCTTCAAACTTAATTGTAATACTAACGGTCTGGCCCTTGAGCCCAGCCTTCTTCGCACGTCTAGAAACCTCTCGGGCTAAATCTAGAAATACATTCTGTATTTCTTCTAGATGGTATAAATCATGATCGGTAGTTTGCATTGCGCCAATAGATTTCTGATGGCCACGTTCTTCCTCTGTTGTGACGAGTGACTGATCCTCACCACGTGCATTTGTATTTAAACTAAGTCCATGTTTACCTAGTAAGTTATGGAGTATTTCAGAACTTGCTTGGGCCAGATCTCCAACCGTATAAATTCCAATATGTTGGAGCTTACGTGCACTCACTTCTCCAACAAAAAGAAAACGACCTACAGGTAATGGCCAGAGAAGGTCTTGGTAATTCTCCTTACTTATGACCGTTACGGCATCCGGCTTCTTATAATCGCTCCCCATCTTCGCAAATGTCTTGTTCCAAGAAACACCTATAGAAACTCTCAGCTTGAGTTCAGATTTAATACGCTGACGAATTTCTTCGGCAATTTCAATGCCCGAACGTTCTATTGTACTTACATCAAGCCACGCTTCATCCGGGCCGAAAGGTTCCATTCGCTCCGTGTATTCTAGATAGATTTGACGAGATAAGTTCATATACCTAGCATATTCTTCTCTATTAGGTGGAAGCACAATTGCCTGAGGACATTTTTGTTTAGCTTGATAGATTGTTTCCGCTGTAACAATGCCAAATGCTTTGGCAATCTCATTTTTTGCCAGCACAATTCCATGTCGTTCCGATCGATCACCGCCAACTATAACCGGTTTATCTCTTAAATCTGGCCTTGTGAGTAACTCCACGGAAGCATAGAAATTATTCATATCAATATGTAGAATCTTCCTTTGCATACTCTTATTTTATAGCAAAAATAGAATGTGTTTACCAGAATCTCTTAAAATATTGCATCTCATCGATTAGAAACAGGCAAATTTTCTGTGCTAAATATTAAGTTTTATATTAGTATAAGGAAAGAATATTGGGAGGTTATCTATGAACGATCAAATGCGTCTATTACTTGGCATTATGTTGCCATTTATTGGTACAAGTGCAGGTGCTGCCATGGTATTTTTGCTTAGAGGACAGATCCAGGAACGCGTGAATAAATTTCTTATGGGTTTCGCATCAGGTGTCATGATTGCTGCTTCTGTTTGGTCTCTAATCATTCCTGCTCTTGATATGGCGGAAGATCAGGGTATAGTCCCTTGGTTACCTGCTGCCGTTGGCTTCTTACTAGGAATGTTTTTCTTACTCGCTATGGATCATTTCGTCCCCCACATGCATCAAATGTCAGAAACCGAAGAAGGGATTAATGTTCAGATCCAGAAATCTACGAAACTTATGTTGGCTGTCACCATGCATAATATTCCTGAGGGCATGGCCGTTGGTGTCGTCTTCGCAGGGCTTCTAAGTGGACAAACCAATATAACTTGGGCTGGAGCATTCGTTCTAGCCGTCGGTATTATGATACAAAACTTTCCAGAAGGTGCCATAATCTCCATGCCTTTAAGAGGCATAGGCATGAGTAAGAAGAAGTCCTTCAGCCTAGGCGTACTCTCTGGGTTTGTAGAGCCCCTAGCTGCATTCATTACGGTATTGATGACTGCATTTATTACGCCTATACTTCCTTATCTTCTCACGTTTTCAGCCGGTGCAATGATTTATGTTGTTGTAGAAGAATTAATTCCAGACTGCCAAATCGGTGAGCATAGTAATGTGGGAACTATCGGTGTTGCACTAGGCTTCACACTCATGATGGTTCTCGATATTGCGCTTGGATAAGACTAAAGGTTTACGCATACAAATCTCTATTCAAAACTTAGATAATTTCTATGCTTATCGAGATACCACCTCAGTGCATGCCCTGTACCACGACTAACTAAACCATCGAAGTCTCCAGAGTATTCCACAGTAGAAGTGCCCCAACGTTTCTTAAAATGATTCAGGCCCGTACTCTCCTCATCAGGGTCTGTACCTTGCATGGACAAGTAGCGAGCACCTGCATTTTTTGCATCCTCTATAATTCTCCATAAGAGCAAATAGGTGGGATAGAAGTCTCTTCCAATATTATTAGACCCTGCATAGAGGTAATCAACTGTATATTTCTTTTGTATCGTCATCGCGCCACATAGATACAGTCCATTAGGATGCTCCCTTTCAATTTCATTAAGCTCTTCTAACTGACGCTCTATTTTATTTATAATAGACTGCACTTCTTTAAGTTGAACTTCTTTTTTCTCGGCATTTCGTAAGTACTTATTTTTTTCTGCCATGCGCTTTTGAAGTTCATTTTCAAGTACGCGTTTCGTCTTCTTAGGAACTAATTTCAAAAGATATATACGTGCATTGTCATCCTTATGGGCTAATTCAAAAATCTTATGCATTCTTGGATATAGAAAATCTCCATTACTGAAGTCATTACGTTTTTCCGTTATTTCCATAAGTTCTTGCAATACTTCCAGGGAATCTAACGAACCTAGCTCTATTTCTAAATCAAAAGTTTGCGATTTTCTTATTAGGTTTCTTGTGCCTTTATCAAAATTTTTAACAATAGTATCCAAATCATCTTCTAAACTTAGAATTCCAGTATATTTCCACCAAGTACTGTGAAGATTATCGTTGCTTTGCTTGGAATGTCTTGCGCCTTTAGACATAAAATAGTCATATACATCCGTACGATCAGAAGGCACTTGTAAATCAAAACCAAAATATACAATATTTTGTTGCTTAAATTTTTTAATCATTGCATCCCATAGAGTATCAACAGCATATTTGTAATCTGAATCATAATCCAAAACGAAGGCATGATGCATATAAGCATATTTAAAAGGCGTATAAGGAATATTGTTCGTAGTCGCTAAAACCGAAGCAAAAATATTCCCTTCGGAATCACAAACTGCTACATAAGTATAGTCTTTAAACTGTTTCGAATGTACTGCTGCCTCACCATAATAGGTCGTTTGATAAATAGAACCATATTGATGATTTATAACAAATTCATTTAATTTTTCTTGAGATACATCTAATGATTGGCGTTTGTTCATATATAAATTCTCACATTTCTATGTATACATAAGATCTTTAATTTTACGTCAAAACTTATTTTGTGTCAAAACATGTATGATATTGTTAATTATCTTTAAACTTATCTTTGAAGTTACCGTATATCAATAAAACTGAAGAAAGCATAAATCATTCTGTTTTTCTAACGTTTTACGTCTTGACCATTGCTATGAAGAAGAGTAATCTACAAGACAAG
>CAYMOG010000020.1:0-22443 GCA_964392065.1 uncultured Oscillospiraceae bacterium | reverse complement strand
TTTGATTGGTTTATCGGTGAACACATTTGGAACTTCGCGGATTTCGGTACGGCTCAGAATACGATGCGTGTAAATGGAAATAAGAAAGGTGTTTTTACAAGAGAGCGCCAACCTAAGATGGCCGCATATAATCTACGAGAGCGTTGGTTGAAGATTCCAGATTTCGGTTATAAAGGTTAGAGATCTGGCCTACACTAGGAGGATGATTGGATGCAAGAACCAGAGATACGCATAGTGCATGGAGCAGACTTCCATCTAGGTGGAACGGATATTGATCAGAATGAGGAGAGTAGGCGGAGGCATTTCATTGCTTTCTCGAGACTTGTTTCTTGGGTGATAGAGCAACGGATCCAAATCTTACTTATAGCCGGTGATTTTATAGAAGTTGCTTCTATAACGGAAGATGAAATCCTAGAAGTGAGGGATTCATTACAAACGTTAAGTGATGCAGATGTTAAGGTTTTTATAGTAGGAGGAAATCACGATCCTTTTGTTTCTAGATCTCCTTACAGAAGGAAGAATTTCTGGCCTAAACATGTATATTTTTTCGATGGCCCCAAAACGCTTTATATCGAGAAGTTAAATCTAGCCATTACAGGGCATAGTTTCACAAAATCTAGGCAGGAAGTGGGGCTTTGGCCCGAGCTTGTGGAGACGTACCAGAGGTCGGCAGAGAGTCAAATGATTACAGATCAAACCTTGTCGGTGGCACTTCTTCATGGTCAATTGGGAGAAGGCGGAGAATCTAATAATAATTATTTGGAAAAAGACGAGGTTTTGGCGGGTCCGTTCGATTATGTTGCACTAGGTCATGTACATGGAAATCCTCCTCAATTAGTTGAACAAGATGGAGTACGTTGTGCGTATCCCGGTCCTATTCAGGGGACGTCTTATGCGGATGCAGGAGCGCGCGGAATTCTATATTTGCGTTATCGAGGTAAGAGTTTGGAGGAGGAAGTCTTCTTGTCCTTGGCTCCCTATTTGTATGAAATTGTAGAAATTTCTCTAAATAGAGAGGATGATGTTCTTGCTAAGATAGACGCAAGCCTCGATACGAAGCATGAGGAGGGAAATGCGTATGCTCTGCGTCTCACACTACTAGGAGAGGTGAAACAGCCTATTTCAGAACGAGAAATTCTAACGGCTCTTGGTTCTCGCTACCAAGAGGTCGAGCTTATCGATAGGACAATTTCTGGGGTGGACCACGAGGCATTACGAGACGAAAAGGGGATAGCAGGTGTATTTTATCGGGATATCCAGAAACAGAGGGGTCTAGCTTCTCATTCTAAGCGTAGAATTTATGACCAAGCTCTGCGGTACGGTTTAGAAGCTCTGGGTAAAGAACGGAAGGATTAGACTATGCATATTAATGCTATTTATATCAAGGCTTTTGCAGGGCTTAAGAACTATTCTTTGCAATTTTCGTCTGGTGCTAATGTGATTTATGGACCAAATGAGAAGGGTAAATCAACTGTTTTGGAATTTATACGGTCTATGTTATATGGTTTGGTCGACGGTACCGATGCATTTCAGAAAGTTAAACCATGGGATGGGAGCTCTATGGGAGGAAACGTATGGTTTAGCTATGATGGAATTCAGTATGAGCTTGCAAGGGATTTCGGCTCAGGTGAAGGTGGTGATAAGTTTGTTCTAGTGAACTTAAGTGAAAATAAACGGCTAATGGAGGAGAGCGACTTAGAACCAGGCGAATTTCTATTAGGCATTGACAGGAGTTTGTTTAACCGGAGCTTCTTCATTGAAGCGGGTGGTCTACAGAGAGCGGCGGAGGATAAGACTGCAAATTTCTCCGAAAAAATATGGCAGAATATATCTGTTTTGCTACTTAGTGGTGAAGGTATAGGGGAGTCAGAGATCTATCGAAATCTCAATGGGATGAGAGATAAACTACAAGCTCGTTATGGATTAGAGGAAATAGAAGCAGAAATACAACACTTGAAAGATCAAATGGATCAACATAAAGAGGACCTATTAGAGCTTGATAAACTTCAAGAAACTGCAAATCAAAAGGCCCTTATCAAGACCTCGTTAGACGCTGAGTTAGCCCAAGTGCAAGAGAAGATTAATAAACTTGAGTATAGACTGGTAGAACTGCCACAAGAAGAGAGTAGAAGCGAGGGAGTCTGGGCACGTGTATTGCGTTTTCTGGGTAAACAGAAAAGCTCTGGAGAAAACCTTGAGAAACAAGACATTCTCTCAGACATTGTCCTCCATCAGAAAGAATTGATGGAAATTAGTCGGAAGCTTTCTACACTAGAATTAGAAGTAGAGAGAATTTATACGGAAATCGATGCCATTTATATAAAACATGGTAATAAAGCGGATCCTGCTAGTCTGTTATGGCAGACGTCGCAAGCACTCAAGAATCTTAAGCAGAAACGCAGCGACTATAAAATAGAATTAGAAGCATTTACTCTTGCCGAGAACTTAATAATTGAGAAAATCCATGCCTACAGGAAGAAGTTTTTGCCGAAATTTCGTAAGAGCGCAGAAAAATATATGCAAAAAATGAGTCGAGGCCGTTATAATAGGATTCTAATGGATGAAGCGTTCGCTTTGGCCATAGAGGATAAGAAGACGAAACAGTGTTTTCCTATTGATCGCTTCAGTAGCGGTACACAAGACCAAGTATATTTCTCCTTCCGGCTCGCGCTGACGGATTATTTAGTGGGTGAGCGAAAATATCCTTTATTTTTAGATGATATTTTGCTCCATTTCGATGAGAAACGTAGTCTTGAGGCTCTGAATTTATTAGCGAAGTGGGGTCTTCATGCAGATGGAGAGGTAGATAAGAAGCAAGTGCTCCTATTTACATGTCACAAGAGACTGAGGAAGCTTGCCCAAGATACTGGGCAATGGCAAGTTATTAACATGCCTTAGGTTTAGGGGATAAGATTGAAGAAGTACGATCATAAGAAAATAAGAAGAGTTGTTGCCGTTTTTCTGGTATTAGCCTTTGTATTAGGGTCAATTTTAAGTATTGTGAGTTTGGTTTTCGCTTCAGAAGCAGCCAGTTTGCAAGCGGATAGCTCTGCTCGGAAACCTTTGAATCAGGAACTGTTCCCGCGCTTAGAGATTAATATCTATGATGAGAACGATACGGATTTCTATGGGCCCTGGTCTCCTCCCGAGTTTACTCAAGAAGACATCGTCTACGAACATTATTCTAAAGAGCAGTTCGAAGACGCTCTAGATCAATTTGCGGAAAATTTAGGTGTAAGTAGAGAGACTCTAGATAAGACACCCGAGAGCGTACCAAGTAAAGATGCTATGCAAAAGGCTTTACAGGAGCTTCTCGATGCCTATGATTACTATGTTACACAGTATTCATTTATCTCTTATCTCTATTCTTCCGATGTAACGCACGAAGAACATAGTCAAGAGCTGGCTCATATGAAGAATTTAAGTGGAGAAATTTTCAACTTACTATTAGAGAGTTTGCAGAGTGTTCAACGTAATGAGGCTTTGGCATCGCATTTTAATGCTATCCTAGGTGAGAAAAAAGCAAGAGAATTAGCGGAAACGACTACGCTTACGGAGAGGCAACTTGCTATACGTCACGAACAAACCGAGCTAGAACATGCATATGATGCCCTGTCCAATGAAGCTAGAAACAAGGACAAAGATTGGGAAGCGATGGGTAATATTTATCTTGCTCTTGTAGAGCTTCGCAACGAATTTGCTAGAGAGTCTGGTTATAAGAATTATCTCGAATGGAAGCAAGAAGAAACCTTCGGAAGGGACTATACGACTGAAGACTTAGAAAACTATTATGAAGCCATTAAAACGCAAATGCCTAGGCTCCACCTCTACTTAAGCTTCAAACTTGACTGGGACGCCGTAGAGGATATTACATTTTCGAGAGAACAAGAACTTCTCGAGGTACCGGTTAAGTATCTGCCTTTTATCTCTTCCGAACTTATGGACAGTTACCAATATTTAGTAGATGCTAAGCTCCATAAACAAGGAATAGGTGAACACAGCGAACAAGTTTCCTACACCATGTCAGTGCCCAGTCATGGTTCCGCCATGATTTACCAATACCCCTATCCGGATTTCTATAGTTTCAGCACACTTATCCATGAATTTGGCCACTTCAATACGGCCGTACGTGAATCAGAAGGAAGCTTCTTCGCCCAAAGCAACATCGATATCGCAGAAATCCACTCCCAGGGCCTTGAGCTGCTCTTCATGCCTTTCTATAGGGATATATTCGGGGAGCGATATGCCCAAGACGCCATTGATAGAAGTCTTAATGATTTAGTACATTCCATGCTATCGGGTGCTATGTATAATGAATTTGAAACATATGCCCACACCACTGAGCATTTAACCGTGGAGGGGTTAAACGAAAAATTTGTAGCATTATCTGAAGAGTACAGCTTAGGCTACAGAGAGAATACCGATTGGATGTTCTATCACATGTATCATGCCCCCTTCTATTATTTGAGCTATTCGATCTCTGCAATGGCAGCGGGTAGCCTAGTGCCTGAAATGCTTAGAGATTATGATGAAGCAATAAATAAATATCTGGATTTAAGTTCTTATGGTGAAGAAGCTTATGAT
The DNA here is from genome assembly GCA_964392065.1 of uncultured Oscillospiraceae bacterium. Taxonomy (GTDB): domain Bacteria; phylum Bacillota; class Clostridia; order Saccharofermentanales; family Fastidiosipilaceae; genus JASBZA01. Next base: position 17,859 of record CAYMOG010000020.1, on the reverse strand, counting down.
TTTCGGGCGTTATTAAAAGAAGCAAGGTTTATGGATATTTTCAAAGTCGAAGCCATAGAACTTATTGCCCAAGCCATATATCACTATGTCAATAATCCTATGTTTATTGATGGTGAAGCGTATTCTGAAGAACTGGAACGTAGACAAGCACAAAATCAAGAAGAAACACAGACTACCACATCGCTTGATCCTGAAGCGGATGGTACGAGACCAACAATAAACCTACCGGAATATGGGTCTAAAACGGATCCAACCGATAATAGAGACTCGACTCCGTCTACTTCCGTATTAGAGCCAGAGCCTAGCACTAGAAACGACGAGGATAACTCAGATCTCGTACGACCTGGCCCTGAAGACTACTACCATTCAGGTTTATGGAATGGAGAAGGAAACCTCAGACCCTGGCAATATGTAAGGCTTCTACCCGATTTGATTCGCTATGCGCTGTCCGGTGAGTTATGGAGTGATTTGTGGTCTGCTTTTAAGAATAGTGGTCCACAACAATACTCGTAAATAACTTAAGAGCTAGGGAAATATTAGGGAGCAAATAGCGCGAGAATGTTTCAAATAGAGACAATCTCGGGCTACCACATGAATATTTACAGCGGAACACAACTGTTCTATATCGTCTCCGGCCCGGTCAAGCTAGCAAAATGATCGTCTCACATCAGAACCTAGGTAAACTGTGCGTTATAGAGTTTAGCGTATTCGCCATCTCGTGCGAGGAGCTCATCATGAGTTCCTTGTTCCTTTATCTGTCCATCCATTACTAAGAGTATATGATCCGCATTTTGTATAGTGGATAGGCGGTGGGCTATGACGAACGAAGTTCGCCCTTTAATTAAGGTATTCATTGCGTCTTGGATATAGACTTCGGTTCTAGAGTCTACATTGGAAGTAGCTTCGTCTAGAATTAACATAGGAGTATCTAAGAGCATGGCTCTTGCAATAGTAAGGAGTTGTTTTTGGCCCTGGGATAAGTTATCCGCACCGTCTGAAACTATGGAATCATAGCCATCGGGCTGTGCAGCAATGAAACTGTCGATGTGGGCCGCTTCTGCTGCTAAACGGATTTCTTCGTCAGTAGCTTCAGGTTTACCGTATGCGATGTTTTCCTTGATGGAGCCGGAGAAGAGCCAGGTGTCTTGGAGCACCATAGCGAAGGACCGTCTTAAACTTTGCCTAGTAATGTCTCGAGTCGAATGACCGTCGATGCGTATTTCCCCGCTCTGGGGGTCGTAGAAGCGCATAAGTAAATTAATTAGAGTCGTTTTGCCCGCCCCTGTTGGACCAACAATTGCCGTTAGAGAGCCGGCCTTCGCCTTAAGCGTGAGATTCTTAATGATAGGAACTCCAGGAATATAGGAGAATTCTACATCTTTGAACTCTACTTCGCCCTTAGGATTCGTTAAGACGATTGCGTCTTCTTTATCCTCAGGTTCAGAGGGCTGCTCTAGGAGGTTGAACACTCTCTCTGCGGCAGAAGCGGCAGATTGTAACTCCGCTACGATGTTGGCAATCATATTAATCGGACCAGAGAAGCGACGAGAGTAGAGGATAAAGGACGAGAGATTACCTAGAGTGAGACGCCCTTGCAAGAAGAATAGGGCACCAAACATGGATACTAGCGCTAGTGATAAATTACTTATTAGGGTGACCGAAGGGCCATTTATGGCCGCTTGATAATCCGCATCGTAGTAGGCCTCGATACTGTCATAGTTTATTTCTTGGAAGCCTGACGAGAAGAACTCTTGCTTGTTATAGGCTTGGATGGTTTTTTGGCCAGAGAGAATTTCTTCAACGTAGCCGTTCATTTCTCCTAGTTTCTTAGAGCGTTTACGGAAGAGTGGTCTGGTTTTGCGCACTCTATACAGAGTAAACAAGACGGTGACGGGGATGATGCCTAAGAAAATTACGGACATAATGGGGGAGATGGAAACCATCATGAGGAAGGAGCCTACGACCGTAATGAGGCTTGCGGTAACTTGAATGATATCGTGGGTCAAGGTCTGACTTACGACATCGAGGTCATAGGAAATTCTTGAGACTAAATCTCCCGTTTGATGCGTATCGATGTAAGAGAGTGGTAGTTCTACAATCTTATCGAAGGTGTCTTGGCGCATACGGCGAACGATGCGTTGGGATACGCGAGCCACCATACGTGTCAAGATATACTGCAAGACTGAAGAAACGACATAGGTAGACAGCATGAGTACGGCCATTTGCACGACCAAGCGGAAACGCACGTCATTGGCGCCTAAACCCATAGCATCAATAGAGAGACCGGCAAAATAGGGGCCTAAAAGAGCAATGACATTGGACAATATAATTAATAAGATGGACAAGAGTAACATCGGTGTTTCTGTGGAGAGATAGCGCAATAGGCCGTTGAAAACCTTCTTACGATCCTGGGGTTTATCACGTATTTCTTCAACTATCATAGGGGATTCAGCCATTTAAGCCTCCTTCAATTCAGGACCCATCTGCATTTGGGCGATTTCTTGGTATAAGTCGAGGGTTTCCATGAGTTTTTCATGGGGACCAATATCTAACATTTTGCCGTTTTGCAAGACGAGAATTTGGTCCGCATGCCGTACCGAGCTAATTCTCTGTGCAATGATAAACGTGCTTGTTTCTTGGAAATTCTCATTAAGCGCTTGACGTAATTTCGCGTCGGTCTGGAAATCGAGCGCAGAAGACGAATCATCCAAGATCAAAATTTCAGGATCTGAGGCCAAAGACCTACTCAGCAATAACCGCTGCTTCTGCCCACCAGACAAGTTCACGCCTTTGGATGCCAGCGTGAAATCTAAGCCGCCCTCTTTCTCCGCCAAGAACTCTTCTGCCTGGGCGTAGCGCGTAGCCCGTTCGAGTTCATCGTCACTAATATCTCGGCCAAAAGCAATATTTTCTCGCACCGTGCCGCTGAAGAGGAAATCATTCTGAAATACAATGCCAAAAAGGGAGCGGATATCCTTCGGCCTGAGATGCTTAATATTTATGCCTCTTAGGAGGATTTCTCCTTCGTCCGCTTCGTACTGCCGCAGAAGAAGTCTTGTTAATGTACTCTTACCAGAGCCTGTGGCACCCATAATGCCTAGAGTTTGGCCAGGATACAAGGTAAAACTTATGGCATCTAGATTCTTCGTCTTGCCTAAGTAGCTGAAACTTACGTTGCGAAACTCCACTTCAGGAACATGGGGATCTTTGGCTGGCAAATCTACTGTGGATTCGGGATCCATGATTTGATTTTCATCAATATTCAGTTGCAACACTTCATTAATACGTTCCGTAGAAGCAGAGGCACGGTTATAAATATTAAACATACGGTTCATGGCGAGTAGGGACATAGTGATTTGAATGAAATAGGACATAAAAGCCATGACCGTCCCCGGCTGACTTAAGCCTTCCATAGCCAAGTACGCCCCCGCAATAATCACGAGCGTTAAGCCTGTATAGAGAATAACGTTTACCGCAGGTTGCATGATCGCCATCTGATCGTTAGCCTCAATCTCTGCATCTTGAACATTAAGATTGGAGGTGCGATAACGGTTTTTTTCGTGTTCTGTCTTATCGAGAGCCTTGGACACCCGAATACCTCGAATATTTTCACGAATGACTTGTACCATTTCGTCTACGCGGCGCTGCACTTGATGAAATAGGGGTCTTGCTCGGGAGAAAATATAACGAATAATAATGAGTAGAGGGGGAACCAAGAATAGGAGGATGAGGGCTAAGCGCCAATCCAACAGAAAACAGAAGAAGACGCCACCTACGAAGAGCATGACCGAACGGATACCCATACGTAAACTTGCGCCCAAGAAGCGATGAATTATATAAGTATCCGATGTAAGTCTGGATTCAAGAGAGGATATACCCAGTTTATCAATCTGCCTAGCGGATAGATTCATACTTCGTTCAAATAAATCTTGCCTGATATTGCGAATGGCGACCGCCGCTGTCTTAGACGCTAAACGGTTGGCAATGATATTGAGAACCCACGCAATAATAGAGGAAGCAATCATGATGAAGCCCCATACAATAATTCTTTGCTCATCTCGCGTTGGTGCGACATCATTAATAATAAAGGCTAGAATCGTTGGTAACACAATTTCTAGCACCGTACCCGACATTTTTACAATAGCATTTCCAACGATACGCCCAATCATGGGTTTCATATAGGTTTTAAGCATTTTCTTCCTCGTTTTGCATTTCCAAGCCAAGGGCATTCCCTAGATTATGCTCCACAAGATGTTCGGTCGAACGCTTGGCTAGGCACTTCAACCATGTAAGGAGCTCCTCTTCTTCATTCTTATTTAATTCATGGGTCAGCACATCGTTCCAACCCTCTAGATAATCGATAATTTTCGGATACGTTTCTTCGGCCAAAGCCGTTGGAAAAATCCTCTTCACTCGCCGATCGTCCGCATCGGGCCTACGCTCCACATAGTTCGCCTGCTCAAGACGATTCACTTGTCTGGTGATGGAGCTCTTATGGACGAAAAGACTTGCTGCCAGTTCTTCTTGCGTCATACCCGGTTTCCGACAGACATGCAAAATATAACTCACGTGATGCCCACTAAGCCCTAGATTCTTAAAAGCCGCTGCTCGATCAAGAACAGAAACTCTGTAGACTCGGTTTATATATTTCATGATACGTTCCATAGATTTGGTGGAGTACCTTCGCTTTCTCTATTTTTCACGTATAATAGTTGCACGTGCAACTATTATGCTAAACATAAAAATAAAAGTCAACACATGTTTAAATGGCGAAAATAGAATTGCCCATACCCAATCTTTCTTATCCGTGGTATAGTATTTGAGCAAGTTTCCGGCTCGAGCAGATGCTCCGATGGCCTAATGGATAAGGCGACAGTTTCCGGAGCTGTACATGCGGGTTCGATTCCTGCTCGGAGCACCATCCTTACACTCTAAGTTTTATAATAGAACTGCTAAGCACATCTAGCGCTCATATGAAACTTAGAGTTTTTACTTATTAAGCTAGCATGTTTATTCCAGTCCAGTATTTTGCATCACAATAAAATCTTTAAGCATATTGCCTTGTATTTAGAACTAGCTTATACAAGCGTGTCAGGAGCATATAAAAATAGATATTTCTAGAATTGTAATCTATACTTAGACTATATCAACAAGAATGAGGAGATTGCAACATGGGAATGGGTATAGCGTTTATCATTTCTCTCACTCTGCTACTTGGGGTTTCTGCTCTATTTGGCTATGCAACCCAGAGTATAATTGAGAACAAAGGCTACTTAGAAAACTGATTCTGGTGGGGATTTTTCTTCCAACTTATCGCGGTACTCGGAGCCTTATCTAAACCCGATTTGCATAACTATTATGTTTCAGCACATCAATCGAAGGAAGACCAAAATTTAGAATATAAAGACGGATGGAAGTGTTACTGTGGAAAGAATAATTCTAACTATTCCAATGCTTGCCGTTGTGGTCTAAACCGCAAAGAAGCGGAGGAGAAGATACGTCAACGGACGAAACAATCAGAACATATTGTTCAGAAGCATAAAGCAGAAAGACTCCATACCGAAGAAGAAATCTTGAAGCTCATTGCGCAATATAAATTACTTTTCGATCAAGGTGCACTCTCAGAAGCAGAATTTCAAGCGAAAAAAGATCAGTTGCTTAAACAAGATCAATAACTTATGGATTTAAAATCTTAAGACTCTGTTCATAGGCTCTAGGTCCTGCCACCAGTACTCCACTAGGTTGACCTAATTGCAACTTATGTCCATAAGGATCACTTATCCTTACGCCTGCTTCCTCGGCGATTAGACTTGCGGCTGCGTAATCCCAGGGCTGTAATTCCCACTCGAGAAACCCGACTTGCCTCCCTGACGCTACATGGCATATATCGAGAGCTGCCGAGCCTAGTCGCCTGATATCGGTAACTTCGGGCATAAGCCTCTGTATACTATCTAGAGTCTGCTTAACTAAGGTGGCGTTATAAGGAGACATACCTACCGCGAAGAGCCCATCGGCAAGATTTAGGTCCGGGACTTGTAGTTTCTCACCATTTAAGAAGGCACCTTGTCCACGTTGGGCTTCATATAGCTCTTCTAAGAAAGGATTGTAAACAATGGCCTGTTCCACTTGGCCTTTTCTGGCAACAGCGACACACACGGCGCTGAAAGGAATTTGATGGATAAAGTTGGAGGTCCCATCGATAGGGTCAACAATGAAAACCTGGTCAGTAGCGGGATTAGCCCTCTGGCGGTCATTTTCTTCACCATAGAAACCATATTCTGGCCATTCCCTATCAAAAGCTTGTTCTAGGAAATGCTGGACCTTTTCGTCATAGAGGGTGACGAAGTTCTGGTGCCCAGATTTCGCCATGATGTCGTCACGATGGACTTGGGCATCGCATAACATCCGTCCTGCTTCGAGGACAAGTGATTTTAGCGTTTGGAAGTTAAGCATGATAGTCTCCTTAATTGCTACAATAGCCCTATTATAACGGAAGGAGAGCGAGCTTCCTAGAATTAAGTTTATGAGCACTATACTATTAAGAATTATTTAAATACAGTGCCTTATAGTAGAATGGTGGAGGAAAACAAAAGGAGATAGCCATGGAAACCCTTAAGATTATGAGTGCAGGCCCAACATCTGTACATCCAGACGTTTTACAAGCAAGCCGCAGTTCTCTGAAGAATACAGATTTAGATGCCAATTATTTAGCTTTTCAGAAATCCTGTGAACAGAAAATTTCTAAACTTTTACATACTGAGCAACCGTCCTTCATTATGCTAGGTGAAGCGATGTTAGGCTTAGATGGCGCCATGGCTTCTTTCATAGAACCAGGAGATAGAGTTCTAGTCCTAGAGAACGGAGTCTTCGGTAGAGGTTTTCACTCAATGGCCAGAGCTTATGGTGCCGAGACGGTAGCCTTCGTTGGGGACTCCAGAAGAGGCATCTCAGTCGATGATTTAGAGAAATTTCTAGATGAAGACGATGCATTTAAACTAGCAACCATGGTCCATTGTGAAACGCCAACAGGTATAACAAATGACGTTCATGCCATTGGCCAAGTACTCAACGCACACAATATTTTAAGTGTGTCAGATTCGGTTTCCGCTATAGCTGGAGAACAATTAGATTTCGATGCCTCTAAGCTTGACGTAGTGATAGGAGGGAGCCAGAAATGCCTATCGGCTCTAACAGGCCTAACCACCATAACACTGTCCGCCCGGGCACAAGAAGTATTGGTTAAACGGCAGACCCCTGTAGCCGGCTGGTATCAGAATTTCCAGAACTATCTCCAAGAGACTGATGGCTTCGCCTACCCCTACACCCAGAGCGATACACTGGTTAATGCTTTGGCCAAAGCATTAGACCTGGCCCTAAACCACGACTTCGTCTCCCGCCATATAGAGTTCTCTAGCCTCACAAGACAATTTGTACAAGATTTAGGTTATGAAATCTACGCCCAAGATTCCTATGCAAATACTGTAACTACCGTTTTGCTTAAGAACGGTTTAAGCACACAGACGGTGCTAGATGCCATGAGACAGAAAGGCTATATGCTCTCAGGAGCGATGGCCGATTTATCGGGGAAGGCCTTCCGAATCGGACATATGGGTAATAACATTGCGAATCCAGAAGAGTACAAGAAAATGCTCGATGCATTAGCCGAGGTGTTAGGTGAACACTAAGAAAAACAAAAAAGGCTTCTCTTACGAGAAGCCCTTTTCAATAGTGCAATTATCTCTTATTTACATTTGTTGTAACGTTCTGCAACTACATCCCAGTTTACGACATCCCACCATGCAGCAAGATACGCTGGACGTGCATTCTGATAGTTCAGATAGTAAGCATGTTCCCATACGTCGTTTCCTAGTAGAGGATATTTTCCGTCAGAGATTGGGCTGTTCTGATTTGGCGTACTCATCACTTTGAGCTCACCGTCACAGAGAACAAGCCATGCCCAACCAGAACCGAATTGGCCCTTACCGGCTGCTTCGAATTCTTCCTTGAATTTCTCGAAACTGCCAAAGGCTTGGTCAATGGCTTCTGCTAGTTCGCCTTCTGGTTTCTTGGCCCCTTCTGGCTTCATGCTTTCCCAGAACAGGGTATGGTTATAGTGACCACCACCGTTGTTAATAACAGCTTGACGCTTGTCTTCTGGAATTGCGTCTAGATTCTTCAAGAGTTCTTCTACGTCCTCTGGAACTTCTAAACCTTCAACGGCCTTATTAAGATTATCAACATAAGCTTGATGATGCTTGTCATGATGGATTTGCATCGTTCTCTCATCGATAGTGGGTTCTAGTGCGTTGTAAGCGTATTGTAATTCTTCTAATTTATAAGTACTCATAAATACTCCCTTTCATGTGTAAGATTTCATCTGTTTTGTAAAGTGGTTAGCTTTGTCTAACCGTTATGAGTCTATAGTACATGGGAATTAACTTCTCTTTTGTAACCTAGGTACCATTTCGGGGGAAACTATTAACCTTGTTGTAAAGGAAGTATGAAGGATAAGTGAAGACGGGAATCTGCTACTTTTTACGCCTGATTGTAGCGCGATTGTATATCTCTGGAAAAACTTTTGTTATAATTACAAATGGTAAGTTTGACTACAAAAGGAAGCATATTCGCATAGTCTGCACATGTATTTTGATTAGTCTACTATAAAACCTAATTAGAATAAATAGATGAGGATATAAAATGGAAATTAGAGAGATTAGAGCCATCCGCGGCCCTAATTATTATCATCAATTGCCTGTGATTTTTATGCAATTAGATCTAGGAGAATTAGAGAACAAACCTAGTCACTTGGTTCCCGGCTTCCGAGAACATATGCATGAAATGATGCCTAGCATGTATAACCATACGTGCTCACCAGGCGTAAAAGGTGGATTTTACGAACGTTTAGATCGTGGAACTTGGGCAGGACATATTGTGGAGCATGTAGCCATAGAGTTACAGGTTCTGATTGGACATAAGATTAGCTTTGGCAAAACCTTCACTCAGAAAGAAAAGGGTATCTATAATTTAGTTTATAGATATAAGGATGAGAATGTTGGGCTTAGAGCAGGGTTTATGGCCGTAGATATTGTTGAGAGGTTATTTCGTAATGAACTGACGGAGATTGAACCTCTGATACAAGAGCTTAAAGACATTTCCGAGCGTTCACTCTTCGGTCCTTCTACACAAGCTATTGTGGACGAAGCCATGAGTCGTGGTATTCCGCATATGCGTTTAAATAAGCATAGTTATGTTCAACTAGGCCAAGGCCGTTTTCAGCGCCGTATTCAAGCGACATTAATGGATAATACGTCTGCGTTAGGAGTGGATATTGCCCAAGATAAGGATAGGACGAAGAAGATTCTTCAAGAAAATGGTGTACTAGTCCCCGAAGGAAGAGTCGTAAGAAGTTGGGAGGAAGCCTTGCGTGCGGTCCGAAGCATTTCTTATCCTGTCGTTGTTAAACCCCTCGCTGGAAACCATGGAAGAGGAGTAAGTACCAATATCAATAATGAAGAAGAATTACGTCATGGTTTCGATTTTGCCAAGACGATAGACCAGGAAGTCGTGGTGGAAGAATATATCCGCGGATTCGATTATAGGTTATTGGTAATTGATGGGAAATTTGTGGCGGCTGCTCTGAGAGAACCTGCATTTGTACTAGGGGATGGCATTCGTACAGTAAGAGCATTAATTGAAGAAGTGAATCGAGATCCTAGACGAGGCGATGCCCACGAGAAGGTCCTAACGAAAATTGCTATTAATAATGAGAGTTTAAGAGTCCTAGAGCTCCAGGGAAGTAGCCTAGAGCATGTGCCTGCCGATGGAGAGAAGCTCTATGTAAAATCGGCAGCGAATCTTAGCTCTGGAGGTACGGCTAAGGATGTTACCGATACCATTCACTCGGCCAATATAATTCTGGCAGAGCGGGTAGCAAGTGTTATGGGTTTAAATGTCATGGGAATTGATTTGGTGGCAGAGAGTCTAGAAGTGCCCATAGAGAAGGGGAAGGGTGCCATTGTGGAAGTCAATGCGGGGCCAGGTCTACGTATGCATTTACAACCCTCTGAGGGGCAGCCTAGGAATGTGGCGAAGAATATTGTCGATATGCTTTTCCCAGAAGGTGTGGAACATTCGGTGCCTATCTGTGCAATTACAGGAACCAATGGTAAAACCACCACCACACGTCTCATCTCCCATATTCTCAGCATGAATAATCATGTGGTAGGCATGACCTCTACAGGTGCTGTGACCGTCAATAATATTCCCATTCTTAAGGGCGATTACAGTGGGCCCGAAGGCGCGAAAACCGTCATGAAGGACGCAACAATTGACATGGCTGTACTCGAAGTAGCCAGAGGAGGGATTCTACGCCGAGGCTTAGGCTTCAAGCGTTGTGATGTAGGGGTTTTCTTGAATGTTTCTTCTGATCATTTGGGTGCAGGAGGTATCGAAACCCTAGAGGATTTAGCACGGGTGAAATCTACGGTCATCGAATCGGTGAAGAAGAATGGTTATGCCGTTTTAAATGCCGATGATCCGCTCGTTATGTCAAGAATGTCTAGGACGAAGGGAGAAGTCGTGCTCTTCTCTCTAGACAAGAATCATCCTGAGCTGCGTCAGAATTTGGCCAAAGGCCACATGAACGTTACCGTTTCTGAAGACAAAGTCATCGTCCAGAAACCCGGTGGAACCTTCGAAGTAGCAAGTGTTATGGAGATTCCCATCACCTTCGAGGGGCAGGCCTTGTTTAATGTATCGAATGTTTTGGCCGCGGTAGGAGCAACGGTTGCTCTAGGTATGGGCGAAGAACAAATTCGTGCAGGACTCTTAAGCTTTAGCCCATCCATCGGACAATCACCAGGTAGAATGAATAGTATTGATATAGGTGATTTCAAGGTCTTGATTGATTATGGACATAATGTGGGCGCGATCAAGGCTACAGCCGATTTCATTCAGCGTCTGATGCCAGGTCGCAAAATCCGTATGACGGCAGGAGTCGGCAACCGGAGAACCGAAGATATTATTGGGTTTGGTAGGGTATTAGCTCCTTATTATGATCACGTTATTATTTGTGATCCTTCTCCTAGAGGACGGGCAAAAGGAGAGACCGCTAATTATGTGAAGCAAGGTCTATTAGAAGGGGGTCTTACCGAAGAGCAAATCACGATAGACCTCTTAGAAAAAGACGCAACTATGCGGGCGCTTACGATGGCTAAGCCTGGCGACTTAATTGTTTTACAAGTGGAAGATGTCCAGAACGTGACGGATATGGTGCTCGATTATAAGAAAAAAGTTCTTGGCGAACTAGACGATTAGAGCGTCTTAAGGGTCATTTATATTTTAGAAGAAGTGCACAAGAATACGGTGCACTTTTTTCTATTCTGCGAATTTTACATCTCAGGTCAAAATTGTCGGATAATGAACCCAAAATAATCGTTGCATTCTTCTCAGAATGAACGATACTTAATAGTAAGATAAGAAGGAGGGCTAGATAATTGCAATACGTGCTAGGTATTGATATAGGGACTTCGGGAACCAAGACCGTCTTATTCTCTGCAGATGGACAGACTATAGCATCCTATACAGGTGAGTATAGTCTTGCCCAACCAAGAAATGGATGGGCAGAGCAAAATCCTGAAGATTGGTGGGAAGCCACCGTGCAAGGTATTCGCTATGTGCTAGAGAAGAGCGGTATTCATGCAGAAGCTATTCAAGGGATAGGCTTATCAGGGCAAATGCATGGATTAGTACTCTTAGATGAGAGAAATGAAATCCTAAGGCCTTGTATTATCTGGGCCGATCAACGTACGGGTGAAGAAGTTCTTGCGATGGAGCGAGAATTTGGCAAAGAAAAGATGATTGCTATTACAGCAAATCCTCCTATGACAGGATTTACCGCTGCCAAACTATTATGGGTGAAGAGAAATGAAGAAGACATCTTCAAACAGGTGCGGCATGTCCTCTTGCCTAAGGATTATATACGCTTCAAGCTCACCGGTACTTATGTAAGCGATGTATCGGATGCTTCGGGTATGCAGATGATGGATGTGAAGAATCGTACCTGGTCTTCGGAAGTGTTAGAGTATCTAGGAATCTCCGAGAATGTTTTACCGAAATTAATAGAATCTGTGGAGTGTTCGGGAGAAGTGACTGCAAATGCTGCAGCTGAAACGGGATTAGCGGAAGATACTCGAGTAGTTGGTGGTGCAGCAGATAATGCGGCGGCCGCCATAGGAACAGGAATCTATAAAACGGGTAGAGCTTTCACAAGTATAGGGACTTCTGCAGTCGTATATACCGTTACGGATTATCCAGAGATCGATGCGGAAGGTAGAGTGCACACGCTCTGTGCCTCCGTTCCTGGGAAGTGGACCCTGATGAGTTGTACGCAAGGCGCAGGACTCTCGCTCAAGTGGTTAAGAGATCGTGTTTTTGCAGGTGGTACCTACGATAGGATGACTTCTTTTGCCCAGGAAGTACCTATTGGTTCCGAACACTTGATTTATTTACCTTATCTCATGGGAGAACGTAGCCCTCATCTAGATCCAGATGCAAGAGGCGTATTTTTCGGCCTCTCAGCTGTCCATGGGCAAGGAGAACTCGTAAGAGCTGTTATGGAAGGTGTGGCGTATTCTCAGAAGGAATGTGTCGATATTTTCCTAGAGAATGGAGCCGACATCTCAGATATGATTATTACGGGAGGCGGAGGCCGAAGTAAGTTATGGAGACAGATGCTAGCAGACCTCTATGGTGTTCCTGTGAGAACGCTACGAGAAGATGAAGGCGCCGCCCTAGGTGCTGCCATTCTTGCAGCCGTAGGCTGTGGGCTCTATGCTTCCATAGAAGAAGCCTGTGAGAAAATCGTCTTATTCGAAGAGCCTCAGATGCCTAATCATGAAGCCTACGAACAGTATAAACCCTATTACCAATTGTATAAGAGCTTATACCCTAAGCTCCAAGACGCATATAAAACATTAGCAAATATAGGAGGAAACCATGCGTTATTTTAATTTTGTAGAGAAGATTCCATATGAGGGGCCCAAGAGTCAGAACCCATTAGCATTTAAGTTCTATAATGCGGAAGAAGAAATCATGGGTCGCCCGATGAAAGAACACCTTAAATTCGCCATGGCTTGGTGGCATACACTATGTGCGGACGGCTCGGATATGTTCGGTTCAGGGACTATGGATATGCGCTTCGGCGCTCCAGAAGAAGGAACTATGGAACATGCGAGAGCAAAGGTCGATGCCGGGTTCGAATTTATGTCTAAACTAGGCATAGAATATTTCTGTTTCCATGATGCAGATATTGCGCCAGCAGGTGAAAACTTAACGGAAACCAACCGCAACTTAGATGAAATTTCAGATTATATCTTAGAGAAAATGCAAGAAACAGGGATTAAATTACTCTGGGGTACTGCCAATCTATTTACCGCGCCACATTATATGAATGGCGCAGGTACATCGAACAGTGCCGACGTCTATGCCTTTGCTGCGGCCAAGATTAAAAAAGCCTTGGAACTTACTGTGAAGCTTGGTGGTACAGGTTATGTATTCTGGGGTGGCCGAGAAGGTTATGAAACCTTACTTAACACGGATATGAAGTTTGAACAAGAGAACATGGCAAACCTCATGCATATGGCGGTACGTTATGCGCGAAATATCGGTTTTACTGGAGATTTCTTCATTGAGCCTAAACCACAAGAACCTATGAAACACCAATACGATTATGATGCGGCGACATCCATTCAATTCTTACAACAATACGGGCTAGATAAGGATTTCAAATTAAACATTGAAGCCAACCATGCCACACTTGCAGGTCATACCTTCGAGCATGAACTTCGGGTTGCAGCGATTCACGACATGTTAGGTTCTGTAGATGCTAATCAAGGCGACTTACTGGTCGGTTGGGATACCGACCAATTCCCTACCGATGTCTACTCTACTACCCTTGCCATGCTTGAAATTCTACGGGCAGGAGGCTTCACAACCGGCGGTCTAAACTTCGACTCGAAGGCTCGCCGCCCATCTAATACAGCAGAAGATATGTTCTTAGCCTTTATTGTAGGCATGGACAGTTTTGCCCTCGGATTACGTAAGGCACATGCCATTATAGAAGACGGCCGCATTGATCAGTTCGTAGCAGGCCGATACGCTAGCTTCGACGAAGGTATAGGTAAGAAGGTTCGAGAAAAATCTACTTCACTAGAAGAACTGGCAGCCTATGCTGAGGAGCTGGGCACACCAAGAGATCCGGGGAGCGGTAAGCAAGAACACTTAGAAGCAGTTCTAAATCAAATTCTCTTTGGTTCCTAGTGCGAAGAAACCTAGGTTTCGGCCAAAGCGCTTGCTGCTTTGGCCACTCTTATATCTAAGTAAAAACAAGGAGAGTATACATGCAAGTGAAGCTCAATAAGCACTGGAAATTCCAAAAACGTTCCATAGACCAATACCCACCCGCTGCTCATACACCCGAACCTAATAAATGGGAAGCGGTAACGATTTTGAGCAAGGTACCCATAGGATGGTTGAACTCTTAGAAATAGAGCCTAGCGAGCAAATAGAACCACATGACTTCCCGTTTGATAAGAAAGAAGGTAAGTGGAACGTTACCTTGCTTTTCTTACCAGGAAGTAATTTTGATCTAGAAAGCCTACAGTTCCAACCCATAGAAGAGGAGAATACGTATGAAAGCAGTACGAAGGAATCGTGCTAAATATAAGGCACGTATAGAAGCTTTGATTTCTGAAATGACCCTTACCGAGAAAGTCTCGCAATTACTCCATAATGCTCCGGCCATCGAACGTCTGAATATTCCAGCATACAATTGGTGGAATGAAGGGCTCCATGGTGTGGCCCGTGCAGGTGTAGCTACCGTTTTTCCACAGGCGATTGCTTTGGCCGCAAGTTTCGATGAAGAGAGCTTATATCAAGTAGCAGATGTGGTAGCCACCGAGGGTAGAGCTAGGTACAATACCTTCTCCCGATTAGGCGATAGGGATATATATAAAGGGCTGACCTTCTGGTCGCCCAATGTCAATATCTTCCGAGACCCTAGATGGGGGAGGGGCCATGAAACCTATGGCGAAGACCCTTACCTATCCTCTAGACTAGGTGTTTCCTTCATCAATGGTTTACAAGGCGATGACCCTACGTATCTCAAGGCCGCTGCCTGCGCCAAGCACTTCGCTGTGCATTCAGGACCTGAGGAGGGTCGCCATGCATTCGACGCGCTCGTTTCAGAAAAGGATATGAGAGAAACCTATTTCCCTGCATTCCGAGCCGCCGTAGAAGAAGCCCATGTAGAATCCGTCATGAGTGCCTATAATCGCGTGAATGGGGAAGCGGCTTCGGCAAGCCCTTATCTCTTGCAGAAAGTGTTACGGGAAGAATGGGGATTCGAGGGCCATGTGGTATCGGATTGCTGGGCAATAAGGGATATTTTTACCTTCCATAATTTAACCGATAATCCTGTGGATGCCGTCGCCATGTCTATTGAAGCAGGTTGTGACTTGAACTGCGGAACTTGTTATAGCCACGCGGTAGATGCGGTCATCGAAAACAAATTAGACGAAGCAAAAATCGACCAAGCCCTAACTAGGCTCCTTACGACCCGCATGCTTCTAGGTCTAATTGACGATGATTCCTGCCCATATGATTCTATCTCCTATTTAACAAATGATTGCCTAGAGCACGAACAATTTAATCTAGAAACCGCCCGGAAGGTCCCGGTACTGCTGAAAAATGACGGTGTTTTACCTTTGGCCCAAGCCCAGATTAAAACCCTAGGCATCATAGGCCCGAACGCTCAGAATCAAAACGCCCTAGAAGGTAATTACCAGGGAACGGCCTCTAGATACTGGACTATTCTAGATGGGGTCAAAGACTATCTGAGAGAAGAGGACACTAGAATTCTCTTCTCCGAAGGATGCCACCTATATAAAGAAAAAATGTCCAATCAGGCACAAGCCTACGATCGGGTAGCGGAAGTAAAGGCTATTTGCGAAGAAAGTGATGTTATTATCGCCGTCTTCGGCCTAGATCCAGGCTTAGAAGGCGAACAAGGCGACAAGGGCAATCAATTTGCCAGTGGCGATAAACCAGATTTATTACTGCCTGGAATCCAGAGAGAAGTCCTAGAGATTATATATTCGTACAATAAACCGGTCGTGTTACTCGTACTATCCGGCTCTTGCCTAGCTCTAGACGCAGATCACAAACACGCCAACGCCATCATGCAATGCTGGTATCCTGGCGCACAAGGAGGCAAAGCTGTTGCCGAATTACTATTCGGAGCGTATTCTCCCGAAGGAAAACTGCCAGTAACCTTCTACTCCGAAGCGTATGAAATCCCCGATTTCGAAGACTATAGCATGACCAACCGCACCTATCGCTTCGTAGAAGATGGCGTGCTGTATCCCTTTGGCTTTGGCCTAACCTACGGTGACGTCCAAATTGGAAACCTAGAAACCACCTGGGAATCCGAAACGTTGAAGGTACACGTAAACGTCAAGAACGCCAGCAACATTCCTATAAATGAAACCCTACAAATCTATATCCAAGCACCTGAATACGGCCCCTTACACCCTCAGCTCAAGGCCTTTAAGAAAGTAAACCTTAATGCTCGAGAAGAAAAAAACTGTGTACTGGAGCTAAACGCGGAATCCTTCCAAGTCGTTAATGACGAAGGACAATTCGTCACACCAGAAGGCAGCTATGAACTATATGTAGGATTTCACCAACCCGACCCACGTAGCGAAGAACTAAGTGGCCAAGCCTGTAAACGCCTCACCGTGAAACGCTAACGGGCCCGATGATACACCTGTTTCCAGATCTCCACCAAACACTCTTCACTAGGTCGGAGCTTATGAAGACACGCAATACTATCCACTGTGGCCAAAGGCGTCTCAACCGAATAGGTAGCATCGCTTTCTCCCAAAACAAGCGGAGCCTTCTTAATATTCTCTTGATATTCTTGAGGCGTGATGTGCAGTTTCTCCTGGAACGCTTGCTTCATATAGCGAGGGTCGGAGAAACCTGCCATCACAGATAGCTCCGTCAGGGAATAGGTATTCTTATGCATATATTCCTGGGCCCTGATCAAGCGAAATTCCTTCACAAGCTCTTGAAATGTTTTATTAATCTGCTGTTTGATAAAACGCGAAGTATAGCTTAGAGACAAGCCCTCCGCCTTGGCAAAATCAGCCAATTTTATATTATAGGTATAGTTCTCTTGGACAAAATGCAGTAAACGGGCAATTCTTTCAATTTCACTACGCATTTTCTGCTGCTCGGCTAGAGTCATCAAATGATAATCCGCACAGTCCAGAATGCGCTCAACCCATAGATGGAAAATACTCATGGCCAAGAACGGGTAATCATCCATACTGCCCAGAAACAAGCTCGCAAACTCAATCGCAAGGGCAAAAATATTTCGGTATTCCTGGGTTTCCGATCGACGCAGCACTTGCGTCTCCAGGAGTACCTGCTGCATAGAGGGCACAGAATGGGAGAAAAAGCTCACTGGAAACTGTATATAGAGATGTAAACAACCCTCAGAATCCGAGCGAATCTCATGCACCTGGTTAGGATTTAAAAGAATAATATCTCCAGCCTCAATAACAAACCGCTTACCCGAAATCACCCATTCCGAGCTACCTTCCAGAGCAACACTCACCTCAAACGCATTATGGAAATGAGGCATCCTATACCAAATACGATTCAAAAATACATTTATCTTGGCTTGCTGCCGATAACCTATCACTTCTAGTTGTTTAGCCATTGTTCTTCCTCATAGTTGCATGGGTTCTAGCGTATGGTGGGGTCGGTGTAGTGTGTATAATTATATACTTTTTA
>CAYMOG010000019.1:13961-24134 GCA_964392065.1 uncultured Oscillospiraceae bacterium | reverse complement strand
ATCCACAGCAAAACCCGTCGTTTTTTGCTATGATAGCTAAGTTAGACAGTACGTACGGAGGTAGGCTTGTGGCAGAGAAACTTGCACTATATGGCTTCAATAATTTGACGAAAACTTTGAGTTATAATATCTATGATATTTGCTATGCCAAGACGAGAAAAGATCATGAAGAATATATCGAATATATAGATGAACAATATAATTCCGAACGCTTGACTAATATTTTGGTCGAAGTAAGTGATATGATTGGCGCCAAGGTCTTGAATATTTCTAAGCAAGACTATGATCCTCAGGGCGCATCGGTAGATCTACTCATCGCAAACCATGGTATGGCAACGGAACTAATAGATTTGTCGAACAACTTAGGACTTATTGAGCATTCTGCTAAGAGTAAGCGTTTAAGTAAGATACAGCGTAAGTTTATTGAGGAAATGAGTAAGTACGACGATGAAATTCTAGGACATCTGGATAAGAGTCATATTACGGTTCATACTTTCCCTGAATACCATCCTAGGCATGAAATCTCGACTTTTCGGGTAGATATCGAAGTGGCAACATGTGGCATGATTTCACCTCTAAATACTTTGGACTTTCTTATTGCCAGTTTCGATTCCGATATTATGACGATTGATTATCGTGTACGAGGCTATACGAGAGATGAGGATGGGAAGAAAATTTTTATTGATCATGAGATTGCATCTATCCAGGATTATATAGGCGAGGAGACTCTGGCCTTATATGACACGACGGATGTGAATGTGGAGCAATCGAATATTTTTCATTCGAAGTTGATGATAAGTGATATACAATTAGAAAATTACGTGTTCGGTCAAGATGCACATGCGATGTCCGAGGATGAACAGAAACGGATTAAGACACTTCTTCGCCAAGAGATGGTGGAGATTTACTCAGGTAGTAATTTGTTTGGAGGCTAATAATGGAATATTTGATGGATCAGACACGGGCACCCCTTTATGAAGCTCTGAAAAAATATCGAGATAATCGCATCGTGCCTTTTGATGTGCCTGGACACAAGCAGGGGAGAGGGAATAAGGAGCTTACAGAGTTTCTTGGGAAACTATGTTTGGGTGCAGATATGAATTCTTCTAAACCACTCGATAACTTAATTCATCCTGTTTCCGTTATTCGAGATTCTCAGGATTTGGCAGCGGATGCCTTCGGTGCAGATTCTGCATTTTTTATGGTGAATGGAACGTCTTCATCAGTACAAGCTATGGTCATGACCGTTGTTGGCGAAGGCGATAAAATTATTATGCCGAGAAATGTACATCGAAGTGCCATTAATGCACTCATACTTACCGGAGCAACACCGGTTTATGTAGATCCAGGTCAGAACGATCAGTTGGGGATACCGCTTGGTATGCCTTTGGCCAAAGTCCAAGAAGCCATCAATAAGCATCCTGATGCAAAAGCTGTTCTCGTCAACAATCCTACTTACTATGGTGTTTGTGCCGACTTGGAAAATATTGTAAGAATTGCTCATAAAGCAGGAATGCGTGTTCTCGTTGACGAGGCCCATGGAACGCATTTTTATTTCCACGAACATTTGCCTATTTCGGCTATGGAAGCAGGAGCGGATATGGCTGCGGTAAGTATTCATAAGACAGGAGGCTCGCTAACGCAAAGTTCATTACTCTTGTTAGGGAAGTCCATGGAGGGCTGGGATGGCTATGTTCGTCAGATTATAAACCTTACTCAGACTACTTCAGCCTCCTACCTGCTGATGTCTTCCATTGATATTAGTAGAAGAAACTTAGCCCTACGCGGTGAGAAAATTTATAGTAAGGTCATCGACATGGCGGCGTATGCCCGTGAGGAAATAAATCAAATTGGTGGATTCTATGCGTTTTCAGATGAACTCCTAGATGGCGATGCGTTCAAGGCTTTTGATCATACGAAGTTATCGATCCATACTAGAGCCATGGGTTTAGCGGGTATCGAGGTGTATGACTTGCTAAGAGATGATTATGATATTCAGATTGAGTTCGGTGATCTAGGAAATATTCTCGCAATCTTGTCGGTAGGGGATACGGAAGCAAATTTGGAGCGCTTAATAGCGGCGCTCTATGATATTTATCGGACGAAAAAAGCGTCTCCACAAGGACTCTTAAGTAATGAATATATCGAACCTACAGTGGTCATGAGTCCGAAAAAAGCTTTTTTCGCACCTACGATTTCTGTACCTATAGAAGCCAGTGAGGGTTATATCTGTAGTGAATTTGTTATGTGCTATCCCCCAGGAATCCCCATACTTGCGCCAGGAGAGTTAGTGACTAAAGATCAGCTAGATTATATTAGTTATGCAAAAGAAAAAGGCAGTTCTATGTCTGGGACAGAAGACATCACCCTTCAGAATTTAAACGTAATAGCTAAGAAATAGGAGAGAAGAATGGAACTTTGGTTTAGCGAAAAACATAGTAAGGACGTACGCTTGCAGCTTAGAGTGGAGAGAGTTCTTCATACGAGTCAATCGAAATACCAACGCATAGATGTGATGGAATCGAAGGATTTGGGTAAGATGTTAGTGTTAGATGGTGTTCTTATGCTTACAGAAAAAGATGAATTTATTTACCACGATATGATGGTTCATGTGCCTATGGCAGTACATCCCAATGTGAAGAAAGTTCTAGTGATAGGAGCCGGTGACGGAGGAGCCCTCCGAGAGCTCATTCGCTATCCAGAAATCGAGCATATTGATCTCGTGGAAATAGACGAAGAAGTGGTGCGTGTGGCAAAGACATTTTTGCCTGAGTTGGCTAAGTCCTTCGACGACGCTAGAGTGCATGTGGAAATCGCCGATGGCCTACGTTTTGTTCGCCGAAAAATTGACGCGTACGATCTGATTATTGTAGATTCTACCGATCCGTTCGGCCCTGGTGAAGGCTTATTTACTCGGGAGTTTTACGGGAATTGCTATAATGCCTTGAAGGAAGACGGTGTGCTAGTTAATCAGCATGAGAGCCCGTTTTATGCATCAGATGCCAAAGAAGTCCGTAATATTCATCGCAAGACTCTACCTATCTTCCCCATAAACAAGCTGTACCAAGCTCATATCCCTACATACCCATCAGGACATTGGCTCTTCGGATTTTTGTCGAAGCAGTATGATCCATTGACTGACTTGGATGCAAAACGCTGGTTGGAGAGGAATCTGGAGACGAAGTATTACAATATTAATTTGCATAAAGGAGCCTTTGCTTTACCAAATTATGTATATAAGCTGCTTGAGATGGAAGAATAGAATTCACACTACCTTAACGTACATACTGGTGGCAATCACGTGCATTCATGCTACAATAATTCCACTAGTACAGAATATAAAGGAGTGCACTATGGCAGATAGAAAAGAAAATTTTGCAAAAATAAAAGATAACTTAGAGGTCGCCCAGGATTCTTTCGCGGAAGTTCAGACCATGGCAGATCAATTGAAGACGAGAATTGAGCTCCTTCAGAATCGTATAGAACCTGATGTACAGAAACTTCAAGAAAACTCTGAATTACTCCAAGGTCAATTGGCAGATATGCAGATTGCTATGGATAAGCTCAAAAAAGTATTAAACAAAGATTAATATTTATAAGTTCAATGGAAGCTACTTTTCAATGAGAAGTAGCTTTTTAACTTGTTTTGAATATATAGAGGTGTAGAAAATGTAATTCTAAGCTTCCCAAGAAGCCAAACGCTTCTCGCCTGTAATGCTAATAAAATCCGTAATATCTTGACTTACTTCCAACACGCCACAATAGGTGCCAGCAGTATCAAGCAGAGAAAAATATTCAATGAGGATGGTCTTTTCTCTAACCTTTATCCAGAACCGTGCATGCTTTTGCCGACCTTCTTTGAAGGCCGTGATGATTTCTTCAACTTTGGCATAGGATTTAGGAGGATGACACTGTTTGACTAGTCTACCTAGAGCGGCAGGAGATCTAGGGAAGACTCGATCTGGCGAATCGCTGAAGTAAATTAAACGGTCATTTGCGTCCACTACCGTAAAATCAAGAGGTAGGTGCCGAAGCACCAGCGCTAGAGTCTTGGCATCCATAGTGCCCGTCTTACTCACAAGTTCGCCAGCGTCAAGACTTAAAGGCTGGACATTTTCTTCCACCTGAAGAATTTCTGCATCTAGTCCGAAGGCTAGAGGGTAGGATTTCGCTTGATTATTTATAGCTTGCCAATCGTCTGCGTCAAGTAATTCTCCTGCCGCAGGATATAAGAATCTTTCTTCCTTCGTCTGAAGACTAGCATATGAGGAGAATAACAATCCAAACTGTGTGCGGATAGTACGCAAAGTATAGCCATCTTCTTGTAAGAGTGCTCGTGTATCTTCTAGACGTTTTGTTGCCTGGTCTTGCCAAGCCCATAATATGGAGAGTGCCGACAAGGTTTCGTCTTTGGCCATCAGCATGGGGAAGAGAATGTTTTGCTGTTTCGAGAAATGAACCCGATAAGAAGTTAAATCGTGTAGAATTGCAAGCATCTCCACACGATGTTCCGTTGTAATTTCTTGCTCGGTTAATAGAGGGCGAAGTCTATCGAGATGGAGGTTTAAGACTTGATTCTCTTCTCGTAGAGACTGCAGGAAGGGTTGGTCCACGAGGACTGTTTTATCTGGGAAATACTTCTGAGTAGCCAGGATAACCTTGGGCACAATCTGCAGTATTTCTTCATGGGAATAGCCTTTTGCCAATAAATGATGGAAACTACGGAAGATATCCAGAGGCTCTAGCTCTATGAAGCCACCTTCATGGGCTTGATATAAACTTCTGGGGTCCTGACCTTGTAATAAGCCTTCGATATAAGCTATTAAATTTTCCATAAAAAACCTTTCTATTCATGAAGAAGTGGCAAACGCACCACAAATTGAGAACCTAGATTCTCTGTCGAGCTCACTTGAATCGTACCATTATGTACTTCCACAATCCACTTAACCATGGATAAGCCAAGTCCAGAACTATAATTGAAATCATCATGCTTTTCTTGACCTCTATGTTTACTGACACGATAGAAACGATCAAAAATCTTATCCATATCATCTTCAGACATTCCTATGCCATTATCTGTAATGGAAATCAACGCTTCCGCTTCATCTCTACGAATATCAATGGCGACATAACCGCCTTCGCGCCCATATTTAATACCATTACTGGCCAAATTAATGATTAATCGCATTAGAAGCACTTCATCTCCTGTAACATAAATATCCGAATCAATCTGCTTTTGTAAACGAATGGCGCGTTTGGCTGCCATATCTAAGAGAGACTCCCATACCATTTCGGCGAGTTCTGACAAGTGAATATGCTCGAAATTAAGTTCTAGAGTCCCTCGGTCTGCTCGGGTTAACTCTAAGAGTTGATTGATTAAGGTGTTCATGTTTTGGCTCTGGATTTGAATACGTTGTAAAGCATAATTCTTATCTTCTAGAGTAGCGCCTTCCATGAGGCCTGCACCTGCTTGAGACATGATGGCAGCCACTGGAGTACGTAACTCATGGGAGGCATCCGAGGTGAACTGTTGTTCCGCTAGGAAGTGCTCTTGTAAGCGGTCTAACATATCGTTGAAGTTTAAACTTAAGATATCGATTTCGTTGGCACGCCCACCTTGGGCCAAAGCAAGCGGTATGCGTTTGTTTAAATCCTTACTATCCGACACTGTCGCAACGGCTTGCGTTAAGCCTTCAAGAGGTTTCAGAGTACGTTTAGTAATAAAGTAACCTACTACGACCACGAGTGAAATAAATAGAGGGAAGGTCATCAGAAGTGTCATGAGGGTGTTACGCAAGAAATGGTTGGCAGAGTCCATAGAATAAATGCCTCGCACCCAAATCCCTGTATTGTCCACCTGATAAAAACGGTCATAAATGTTCCATTGGACTTCACCATCAATTGTACGATGTCTATCATTTTGCAAGGGGATGCCATCGGGAAAACCCTGAGGTACGGTTCCACGCACGACGGTCATATCCGTACGATAGAGCACAAGACTTACCCCCTCGTTGAAAAGCCGAACATCATTGTCTAGATAGACATGGGTGCCTTCGTGTTCGATACCATTCATAACTTCTACTACGGCGGACTCTAGAATCGGCTGAGATAGGGAAAAGGTAGAGCGATTCATAAAAGTATAGAGAAAAACAAATAGTGCAAGAATAAACAAGAAGAGCGCAATGGAGTAGAAGGTTGTAAGCCTTCTAGTAATAGATTTACGTTTATAACGATTAGAAGTCCTCACATGAGCCATTATTCTTCCTCGATTTTCAGAATATAACCTACACCTCTTACCGTATGGATGAGCTTCGGTTCATAATTGCTATCGATTTTTTTGCGTAAATAGCGGATATAGACATCCACCACATTACTTCCACCTTCGAAGTCATAGCTCCAAGCTTGTTGTTCAATCTGCTCTCTGGCCAGGACTTGGCCTTGGTTTCGCAACATATATTCTAGGATGGCAAACTCTTTTGCTGATAATTTAATGCGTTCGTCTTCGCGGCGGACTTCATGGCTAGCCAGGTCCATTTGTAGGTTAGCAATTGAGAGTATATTTGAAATTTGTTCGGTCGTAACAGGCCTTCTGGAGAGGGCTCTTATGCGGGCCGACAGTTCTTCGTAAGCGAAAGGTTTCGTCAGATAATCATCCGATCCCGCGTCTAAACCTCGTACACGATCGTCGATAGTATCCTTAGCGGTAAGGAGAATGACCGGTGTATTATTTCCTGATTTACGCATGTTCTCTAGTATTTCTATGCCGTCCTTACCTGGTAGCATGATATCTAGGATTATTGCATCATAATCAGTCATGGCGATATAATCTTCCGCATCATCTCCGCGGTCACAAGCATCTACGGTATGTCCATCCGCACGAAGTCTTCTGGTTGTACTCTCGAGAATATCCATTTCATCTTCTACATATAATAGGCGCATAATTGACCTCCTCAGGGAATCTTCTGATAAGTTTAATTATAGACTATGTAGTGAGTAGTGGGCGAGAAGAAAAAGACTAGAGTTTGAAATGGAAAGAAGAAGATTTTAATACGTCAAGTATTTACTTGATGCTTAATATTAAATAATTCAAGAACAGTAAGCTTAGTTTAGAAGTGAATCTAATTTCTTCTAATCATGAATAGAAAATTCTAGATGTTGGATTTGTCGTAGTTATAGGCACACACAATTTGAAGGAGAATATTATGACAAGAAATTCTATGAAGCTTGGAAACCATACCTTCTAGATCTGGATGAGGAATCTTGGCTAGATTTCCGAAATAATGCTTATCTCGAGAATATTATTTTGCAGAAGGACGCAAATACTCAATGCTCTTTATATTTCAATGGTGTAAATAAAGTGATTCAAGATTATTTAGAAAAATAAAAGGTGAAATAAAAAATAGAAGAAATCTAGGTTCGTTAGAGCCTAGATTTCTTCTACAAACAAATAAAACAAAAAAACAGTATCCAAATGAGAATACGCTTTCTGAATAACAATTGTATAGGTAAAATACTAGACTTGTCAATTCTGGCTTTTATTGTAATAATGCGAAAGATTACGATGCTTTAGGAGGATATAATGTGGGAAGAGTAAAGGGTAAGCAGAAGTTAGGGCAAGAGCCTATATGGGATATTCGTGAACTTTCAGTAGGTAAAAGTGTTATTTTAGGTATTCAGCATTTATTCGCTATGTTCGGTGCTACAGTTTTAGTGCCGCTCATTACAGGATTAAGTATATCCACGACTTTATTAATGGCAGGTTTAGGAACCTTACTGTTTCATCTCTTGACTAAGGGTAAAGTACCTGCGTTTCTAGGTTCTTCTTTCGCCTTCTTAAGTGGATACGCGATGGTAGCTCCGCGTTTAGCAGATGGCTCTCCCAATGTGGAGATGTTGCCTTATGCCGGAGGAGGCGTGTTCGTTGCCGGCATTATTTATGTTATTTTCGCAGCATTTATTAAATTTTTTGGTGTCGAGCGTGTTATGCGTTTCTTCCCGCCTGTTGTAACAGGTCCAATTATTATTTCTATTGGCTTGACTCTCGCCCCCATTGCAATTAGCGATGCAAGCAATGATTGGTTACTTGCCTTTGTCGCTATTGCTGTAGTCATCTTCTTTAATATCTGGGGCAAAGGTATGGCTAGAATCATCCCTATTATTCTAGGTATTGTTATTTCTTATGTTGTCGCTTTACTTCTGAGAAGAGTAGACTTCTCGGGGCTTGCTGGACAACAAGTTCTTGCACTACCCATCTCAAGAGAAGGCATAATGAAGTTTGATTTGAGTGCGATTATAACTATCGCACCAATTGCTTTGGCCACTGTTATGGAACATATTGGTGATATATCGGCTATCGGCGCTACGGTTGGGAAAAACTTAATTAAGGAACCGGGACTTCACCGGACGATATTAGGAGATGGACTGGCGACTTCCATGGCGACGATGTTTGGTGGTCCTGCAAACACAACCTATGGTGAAAATACAGGTGTACTTGTCTTAACGAAGGTATATGATCCTAGGGTTATGCGTATCGCTGCAGTATTTGCTATTGTTCTATCCTTCTTCCCAGCAGTTAGTGCGTTTATTTATTCAATACCTAGAGCTATTATTGGTGGTGTCTCCATGATTCTCTACGGTATGATTTCGAGTATTGGAGTCCGTAATTTAGTGGAAAACAATGTTGATTTCACGAAGAGTAGAAACCTCATTGTCGCAGCTTCCATTTTCGTATGTGCTCTAGGATTTACGGGTGCGAATGCGGGATTGAGTTTCGCTATTCTAGGTGCTGAGATTCACTTATCTGGTATTGCTATTGCAGCTATAGTGGGTATTATCTTAAATGCTATTTTACCTGGTAAAGACTATAATTTCAGCCAAGAAGAGCCTCGTGATACGGGTGTGAACTTCTCAGGAACCGACACAACAAAAGAAGGTAAGAAAAACGACTAAGCTCGAGTGCCTCAAATCTAAGATTTTTATCCCAAATTTTCTTATTATGAGAAAGTTTGGGATTTTTTAATCTGATTTTCATCTTGAGAAGATAGTATGCTAAATGAACAAACAAATAAAACAATTTCACATAAGGAGTAGGGCATGAAAAAGAACTATATTCATAATGAAATCGAGGAGAAACCCGGGCGTTTTAGTAAAAAACTCAAACAGCAGTTGATGGTCGTTACGGCCCTCATTGTTTTGGTTGGTATCACGGTAGGGGCAATCATCCTCAACACGAATGGCGTACAAGCGGTAGGGGCAGAAGAAGCGAAGAAAATTTCCCAAGCTTATGTTCCGGATTCAGCAAGTTATTTAAGTGGAGAAGAAGATAACGAAGGTTTCTTGTTTCAATACTTCGATGGAGAGTCCTACACGAAATATGGTGTAACGCTTGCAAAAAATGGAGAAATGACAGGCATAGAGCAGGTGGTACTTACCCATAAAGCTAGCCCAGAAGTTCTTAAGTCAAAAGAAGATATTGAAAATGCTTTTTACAAAGAGTTCCCCCAAGCAAAATTAACGAGTGTTCTACTTACTGAAGATGAAAATTTGTATGAATATGAAGTGCATTATGAAGATGGCACATATACTGGCCTTGCTAGGTTCTCAGTAGAATCGGGTGAATTAGTGAGAAACCGTCTACGGTCAGGAAATACGGTGCTTCTCTCTATTGATGGTGATGATGAAACCTACGAAGAAATTATGAAGCAAAATAAGTATAAGAACATAGAAGAAATCAAAGAACTAGCCAAACAACAAGTTCCTGAAGCCAGCATCAAGAATGTGGATTTTCATGATGCAGAAGAAGGGAAAGAAGCCCATTATGAACTTACTATGCTTCGAGAAAATGTGGAATATGAGCTAAGTTTAAGCGCAGATCAAGGACATGTTTTATCTCTGCGTATGAACGCTGAAGATAGTAAGCTTTTAGAAACAAAAAATACAGACGATGGTCGCATCGCACTTGATGGTGATGTAGATGATGACGACAAGGACGATGATAAGGATGATGATAAGGAAACGCAAGAAGACGAGAGTGAAGCATCTCGCAAAGGTCAAGTCGTTCTAATCCGTACTACGACAACAGAGAAACCTACTACAAGTACTCCAGCTCCTACAAATACGACCACGAAGGCTACAACCAGAGCCACCGAAGCACCTACCACGAAGGCCACGACC